>JBEKNW010000064.1:0-21780 GCA_049522435.1 Xanthobacteraceae bacterium | reverse complement strand
GCCGCGCGCATTTCCGCGGCCATGCGCACCGCCTGCCCGCACGGATCGGGGCACGGCACCGGATCGTTGAGCATCACCATCAGACCATCGCCGGCAAACCGCTCGATGGTGCCCTGGAATTTGTGAATGATGGCGCCGACGCCGGCGTGATACTCGCGCAGGATGCCCATGACCTCTTCCGGCTCCGAAGTCTCGGCAAAAGCGGTAAATCCGCGCAGGTCGCAAAAGACCACGGTGACCTGGCTGCGGTGACTCTCGAGCGCGCGATCATCGCCCGACGACAGGAGCAGCTCGGCCACTTGCGGGGAAAGAAACCGCTTCAAGCGGTCCATGCGTTCGATTTGCTTAAGCTGCTGCGCCACGCGCTCTTCGAGCGTGCGATTCCACTTTGCGAGATCGGCGGCCTGCGCCCCCACCTGGTCCGTCAACTGCTTGATCCGCAGCATCGACTTGACCCGTGCGACCAGCGCGCCGTGATCGACCGGCTTGGTCAGATATTCATCGGCGCCGGCATCGAGCCCGGCGACGACGTCCTTGGTGTCGGCTCTTGCCGTCACCAGAATGATCGCGATGAAAGGCAAATCGGTATCCGATTTCAGCCTCCGGCACACTTCGATGCCGTCGACCTTCGGCATCATGACGTCGAGCAGAATGAGATCGGGATGATGTTGCCGAGCGGCCGACAAGGCCTCTTCCCCGTCACCTGCTTCCATGAGTTCGTAGCCTTGCGTCCGCAGGCGGGTGCAAAGAAGGTCGCGATTGGTCTCGTTGTCATCGACGATGAGAATGCGCGGAGGGTTGTGCATCGGCGGGTCCGGCGCGGCTAACGCAAGTGTTCGTTGACTTTCGCCAGCAGCTGACGAGGGCTGTAGGGCTTGGTGATATAGTCGTCGGCGCCAGCCGCGCGGGCTTTGTCTTCGTCGCCGCTCAGCGCGTAGGACGTCACCACGATGATCGGGATCGCCCGCAGCTCGGGCTTGGCCTTGATGCGTCGCGTCGCCTCATAGCCGTCGATGAGCGGCATCTGGATATCCATCAGAATCAAATCCGGCCGCTGTGATTCGGCGGCGGCAATACCCTGCTCGCCATCCTCGGCCTCCAGCGTTTGGTAGCCGACGCTGGTGAGCAGATCGCGCAGGATCCGCCGGTTATCTTCTTGATCTTCCACCACCAGAATTCGCTTGCTCATGCCACTCGCGCCTCGCCACCGGCATTGACCGGAAGCCTGACGGTGAAGGTCGACCCCTTGCCGAGTTCGGAATCGACCAAAATGCGACCGCCGTGCATTTCGACGATGCGCTTGGAGATCGCGAGCCCCAATCCGGTCCCGCCTTTCGTGCGCGTCGACGAGTCGTCGACCTGCTGGAACTCCTCGAAGATTTTCGCCTGATCGGCGGCGGCGATGCCGGGCCCGCTGTCGCGCACCGCCACGCGGAATGCGCCGTCGGAATGCGACGCCTCGATCGCCACCTCGCCGGCGTCGGTGAACTTGATCGCGTTGCCGACCAGGTTGAGCAGCACCTGGGCGAGACGGCGCTCGTCGCCATGCCCGACCGGCAAGCCTGGAGCGATATTCGTCCGTAGTGCGAGATTCTTCTGCGCCGCCAGCGGTTCAACAGCCACAGCAACGCCCTGGATCAGCTCGGCGAGCGAATAATCGGAAAGCGAAAGCGTAAGCTGCCCGGCTTCGATCTTCGACAGATCGAGCACGTCATTGATCAGTCCGAGCAGGTGCTTGCCGTTGATCTGAACGCGTTCCAGGACCGAGCGCATCTTTTCCGGCGCCTCGCCGTAGATATTGTCCAGGATCAGTTCGGTATAGCCGAGAATGGCATTGAGCGGGGTGCGCAGCTCGTGGCTCATATTGGCGAGGAACTGCGATTTATGCTTGCTCGCCACTTCCAGCTGCCGGCCTTTATCCTCGATTTCGTGGAACAGCCGCGCGTTCTGAATCGCCAGCACCGATTGCGCCGCAAATGTCTTGACCAAGTCGACCGTGTTCTGCGGGAAGGCGCCGGGCGTGCGGCGGCGGACCACCAGCATGCCGACGATCTCTTCGCCGCGGACGAGCGGCGCCACCAACAGCGCGCGGAAGCCGGCGCGCATGATGATTTCGTTCACGGCCGACCGCGCTTGCTCCAAGTCCGCGATCTGCACCGGCTCGCGCTGCGCCAGCGCGACCGCGACATTGGTTTCGTCAAGGCCGATGTGCCGATGCGTGAGCGCGTCGATCAGTTCCTGATCCATGCCGTAGGTGGCGCGCAGATGAAATTCGCGTTGTGACTCGTCGAAGACGTAGATCGCGCCCGCCTCGGTGCCGCAGAGCTGCACCGCCTTGGCGACGATGGTGGCGAGCACAGTCTCGAGATCGAGCGTCGAATTCACCGCCTGGGACACTTCGCCGAGCGCGCGCAGCTCCCCGACCGAGCGGCCAAGCTCTTCGGTGCGCTGGCGCAACTCGGTGAGCAGCCGCGCGTTCTCGATGGCGATCACGGCTTGGCTGGCGAAACTCGTGACCAGCGTGATCTGCTTGTCGGCGAAGGGGCGAACTTCTTGCCGGCACAGAATAAACGCACCGACCAGTTCGTTCTCCTTCAGCATCGGGACAGCCAAAAGCGTTCGTGTGCCCCCGATTTCGACGGATGAAACGACTTCCGGGACGCGTTGTTCGAAGTAGCTCGCCTCCGCCGTTAGATCGGCAACGTGAACCACGGTCTTGGTCGCCAGCATGCGGCCGACAGCTGTTTGCGGACTGGGACGATAATCTGGTGAACGCCTGCGCACCTCGGCGAAGGCCGGCGGTGCATTATGGGTCGCAACGACGTGGAGAACGCCGCCATCCCAGCGGTAGATGCTGCCAAAACTGGCATCGCAGATGCGTGCGGCATTCTCCAGCATGGTGGCGAATACCGGCTCAAGATCGCCGGGCGAGCTTGAGATGACGCTGAGCACTTCCGATGTGGCGGTCTGCTGCTCCAGCGACTCGGTGAGATCGTCCGTGCGCTGGCGCAGCTCGGTCAGCAGCCGGGTGTTCTCGATCGCGATGACGGCTTGCGCTGCGAAGTTCTGCACCAGCTCGATCTGCTTGGCGGCGAACGGCCGTACTTCCAGCCTGCAAGTGACAAACGCCCCAATGCACTCATTGTCCTTGAGCATCGGCACGCAGAGACCGGTGCGCGCACCGATGAGTTCGACGAACGCCACGACGCGGGGGTTGCCCGCGATGTAGGACGGATCTGTCCGCAAATCGGCGACGTGGACGACCTCTTTCGAGTCGAGGACGCGGACCAGCGGGTGGGTTGAATTATCGGATACGACGAGTTCCGAGCCTCGCTCAAAAATCGCGGTGGAGGTGGGCGGAACGTGCCTGGCAACGATACGAAGAACACCTCCGTCGCGAAGGAGCATAGTGCCGAAAGGAGCTTCGCAAAGCCGGGTCGCGTTTTCCAGCATCGCCTGAAATACCGGCTCAAGATCGCCCGGCGAACTCGAAATGACGCCCAACACCTCCGCCGTCGCCGTCTGCTGCGCAAGCGATTCACGCAATTCGCTCAGCAGCCGTGTGTTCTCGATGGCGATGACGGCCTGGCTGGCAAAATTCTTGACGAGGTCGATCTGCTTGTCGGTAAACGGACGAACCTCCTGGCGGTAGATGCTCAGCGCCCCGATCAGCTCCCCCTCCTTGAGCATCGGGACGACGAGGATGCTGCGCACCCGGCCAAGTTCAACCAAAGAGACAACGGGGGGATCGCGCTGCTTATAGGCTGGGTCCTCAGTGAGATCGATGACGTGGACGACATCCTTGCTGGCGACGAGGCGCGATATAGGCGCCAGCGGACCGGCGTGTATGACCGGCTCGCGCTGAAAGCGCTCGGCGAAGACCGCCGGCATGTTGTGCATCGCGCCGACGCGGAATGCGTCGCCCTCGCAAAGCGACAGGATGCCGAAGTTGGCGCCACAGAGGCGCGTGGCATTCTCCAGCATGCTTTGAAACACCGGCTGTAGTTCGCCGGGCGAACTCGAGATGACGCCAAGCACCTCCGAGGTCGCCGTCTGTTGCTGCAGCGACTCGGTGAGCTCCCGCGTGCGCTGCTGCTCCGCCTCGAACAGCCGCACATTCTCGATGGCGATGGCGGCCTGGTCGGCGAAGGTCTCGACCAGCGCGATCTGCTTATCCGTGAACGGCCTGACCTGCAGGTGATAAAGGGTCAGAACTCCCAGTAAATCGTCGCCTTTGAGTATCGGCACCCAAAGAGCTGTGCGGACCGTCTCGATATCTCTCGCCGCCAAGGTAAGTTCCGGATCGGCCAAATAATCGGGGACATGGATGGTTCGGCGTTCGAGCACGGCGCGGCCGATGCCGCTGTGCCGGCCGGGGCGAATTGGATTTTGCGCCATCCACTCCTTCAACTCCTCAGATGCGTTGAAGGCCGCTGCGATCCGTAGCGCCTCGCCATCGAAACGGTGGATGAGCGCCCGGTCGGCCGCGCACAGCCTGGCCGAGCTTTCGACCACGGTTTCGAACACCGCTTGAAGATCGAATGCCGAGCGGCTGATAACCTCGAGCACCTTGGCGGTCGCCGTCTGCTGCTCCAGCGACTCGGTGAGGTCGTCGGTGCGCTGGCGCAGTTCGTTGAGCAACCGCGTATTCTCGATGGCGATGACGGCCTGGGCGGCAAAATTCTTGATCAGCTCGATCTGCTTGTCGGCGAACGGACGCACCTCCTTGCGATAGATGACGATGGCGCCGATCAACTCATTGTCCTTGATCATCGGCACTCCGAGGACGGTTCGCGCCCCGGTAAGCTCGACGAACCGGACGATATCCGGATCGCGCTGTGTATGAGCGGCGTGCTCAGCTATGTCGGTGATGTGCATCAATTGTTTGGTGGCGGCCATGCGCGCCATCGGGCCGGCACGGATCACCGGCTCGCGCCGCCGGTACTCGGCGAAGGCGGGCGGGGCGTTGTGCATCGCGGCGACGCGGAACGCGTCGCCTTCATAGAGCGAGAGGATGCCGAAATTTGCCTCGCAGAGCCGCGTGGCGTTCGCCAACATGGTCTGAAATACGGGCTCGAGTTCGCTGGGCGAACTCGAGATGACGCGCAGCACCTCCGACGTGGCCGTCTGCTGCTCCAACGACTCGGTGAGGTCGGCAGTCCGCTGCCGCAGTTCGTTGAGCAGCCGCGTGTTCTCGATGGCGATGACCGCCTGCGCGGCGAAATTGCTGACCAGATCGATTTGCTTGCCCGTGAAAGGCCGGACCTCCTGACGGTAGATCGCCAGCACGCCGATGACTTCATTGTCCTTCAGCATTGGCACGCCGACCAGCGTTTTGGCGCCGGCAAGCTCGATCGTGGCAATGCGCAACTTATCGCCGAAGGTTGGCGCGGCCGTGATGTCGTCAATTTGATATGGCTGTTTGGTCGTGGTGATTTGCGCGAGAGCCGTTTCCGGTTTGGGGTCGACAACCGGTTCGCGGCGCAGATAATCCTGATATGCGGGCGGTGCGCCGTGAGTTGCAGCAATGCGAAATCTTTCTCTTTCGCGCAGCCACAAATTGCCGAACCGAGCGCCACAGATCCGCACCGCGTTTTCCAGCATGGCGTTGAATACCGGCTTCAAATCGCCCGGTGAGCGGCTGATGACCTGAAGCACCTCCGATGTGGCGGTCTGCTGCTCCAACGACTCGGTGAGGTCCGTGGTGCGCTGGCGCAATTCGGTGAGCAGCCGCGCATTCTCGATGGCGATGACCGCCTGGGCGGCGAAGCTTGCGACCAGCGCGATCTGCTTTTCAGTAAAGGGACGGACTTCCCGGCGGCCCAGGATGAACGCCCCGATCAATTCGTTCTCTCTGAGCATGGGAACGCCGAGCAGCGTCCGTACGCCCCCGAGTTCGACGGCCGCCACGATCCCGGGCTCGCGTTCGTCGACGTAGGCCGGCTCTGCCGCAAGGTCGGCGACGTGAATCACTATCTTGGTCGCCACCATGCGGCCCATATTGGTGCTGGGGCTGGGATGGATCGGTGTGCGTCTGAGGAATTCGCCAAAGGCGGTCGGCGCATCGGTAAAAGCAACCGGCTGCAGGGCTCTGCCATCCCACTGATAAATGGCCCCGGACTCCGTGTCGCAGATGCGGGCGGCGTTCTCCAGCATGGTGGCGAACACCGGCTCCAGATCGCCGGGCGAACTTGAGATGACGCGCAGAACCTCCGACGTCGCCGTCTGCTGCGCCAGCGATTCACGCAGTTCGTTGAGGAGCCGCGTGTTCTCGATGGCGATGACCGCCTGCGCGGCAAAATTCCTGACCAGCTCGATCTGCTTGTCGGCGAACGGGCGCACCTCCTTGCGATAGACGACGATGGCGCCGATCAACTCATCGTCCTTGAGCATCGGCACCGCGAGGAAGGTTCGCGCCCCGGTAAGCTCGACAAACGCGACGAGAGCCGGATCGCGCTCTTTATAAGCCGGCTCCTCGGTGATGTCGAAAACGTGGAGCAATTGTTTGGTGGCGGCCAGGCGCATCAGCGGGCCGGGACGGATCACCGGTTCGCGCCGCCGCAGCTCGACGAAAGCCGCCGGGGCATTTTGCATCGCGACGCTGCGGAACGCGTCGCCTTCATAGAGCAACAGGGTGCCGAAACTGGCCTCGCAGAGACGCGTGGCGTTGGCCAAAATCGTGTCGAAGACCGGCAGCAACTCTCCCGGCGAACTGCTCATAACGCGCAGCACCTCGGAGGTCGCCGTCTGCTGCTCCAACGCCTCGCTCAGCTCGTGCGTGCGCCGCTCGACTTTTTGCTCCAGGCCGGCGTAGGATTCCTGCAGCCGGCCCGTCATGTCGTTGAACTGATCGGCGAGCGCCTCGACCTCGTCGCCGGTCTTGATCGTGATGCGCTGGCCGAGGTCGCCCAAGCCGATGCGCGCCGCGCCCGCGCGCAGCGCCTGGATCGGCACCACCATGCGCCTAGCCAGGAACATGCCGGCGGCGAAGGCGAGCGCGAGCGCACCGAGGAGCACGAGCCCGGTGCGCTCGATCGAGGCGTAGAGCGGCGCGTAAGCCTCCTCGATCGGCGTTTCGACGAAAACGAGCCAGCCGAGCGGAGCGACCGGCGCATCGGCGGTGAGCATCTTGTGGCCTTCAATGTCCTCGGCTTGCTCCACTTGCTGGCCGGCGTTGTTGGCCACGTTGGCGCGGGCGCTGCGCACCTGCGCCAGCCGCGACATATCGGTATTGCGTAGCACGAGGCTGATGTCGGGATGGGCGATGAGCCGGCCCTCGGCATCGACCACATAGGCGCGTCCATGCCCGGCGAATTTGATCTTCGACAGCACGTCCCAGATCAGTTTCAGGTTGACCTGGGCGATGCTCACGCCGGTGTCGCGCCGCGTTCCCGAAAGCGACAGCGTCATATAGGGCTCGGATTCGCGGCGGAAATAGACCGGGCCGTAATAGACCTTGTGCGCCACGGCCTCGGTGAAGCTCGGCTCCTTGGAGACGTCGACGCCGCTGCCGACCACTTCCATGGCCAGCCGCGACACCCGCAACTGCTCGTGACCGGTCGCATCGATCTCGGCCAGTTCAGTGATGGCCGGCACCTGGCGCAACAACCGCAGCGCGTCGAAGCGGCGTTGCTCCAGCGTGCTCGCGGACCACGGCAGCTGCGTGGTCCAGCCGAGCTGGCTTTCGATTTCGCTGATGAATTGTCCGATCTTGCCGGCCGCGCCTTCCGCCTGCTCCCGCTGAATGCGCACCAGCGAGGTCTTCTGCTCCTGGTATGAAAACCACACGTCGAAGGCGCCGTTGGCGACGAGCGCCAGGCTGACCACGGCGACGAACAGCGCGACATATTTGATAAACAGCCGGCTGCGCACGATCGATGCACCGGCTGCCGGAGCGATGCCGCCCAAGCGGTCGAGCAACGCCCGCATGTATCCCTTGCGATGATCCGGCAGCGCTCTCATGCGATCATCTGGTAGTTTTCACCCATCGCGCGACAAGCAAATCTTCGATCTCTGCCCTCCCCCCTTGTGGGGGAGGGGAACACATGGAAGCATTGCCTCAGTCTATCACCTCGTCGGCGCTGCCAAGCAACAGTGGCGGCACGTCGAGGCCGAGCCTCTTGGCGGTCTTGACGTTGACGACCAGCTCGAATTTCGTCAGCTGCCCGACCGGCATATCCGCGGGGCTCTCGCCCTTGAGAATGCGGCCGGTGTAACCACCGGCCTGGCGGTAGGCATCGGCCAGACTCGCGCCGTAGCTCATCAAGCCGCCCGCTTCGGGAAATTGGCGCCCGCCATAGATCGTGGGAACCGCATAGCTTGACGCCAGATTGACCAATTGCACACGCCGGCCGCTGAAGAAGGGAATGAGATCGACCAAGAGGGCATCGAGCCGTTCGGTCTTGATCGTATCGAAGGCCGCGTCGATTTCGTCGCTGGTGCTGGCATTGAGCACGCGGATTTGCATGCCCATCCAGCGTGCGGCCGTTTCGGCATCTCTCACGGTCGCTTCGGTATTCGCCACGTCGGTCGGATCGACGAGCACGGCAAGATGCGCTGCTTCGGGCACCAACGCCCGCAGAAGGTCGAAGCGCTTCGCGGTCAACGCGGAGGAGATGATATTGACCCCCGTCAGGTTGCCGCCCGGCCGTGCGAGGCTGAAGACGAGACCGAGCTTGACGGGGTCTTCGCCGGCTACGAACACGACGGGTATCGAGCTGGTTGCCGCCTTCGCCGCCAACGCCGGGTCACGGCCGACCGCCGCGAGCACGGCGACCCGGCTGCGGACCAGTTCGGCCGCCAGCGCCGGCAACCGATCGACATCATCGTCGGCCCATTGGTATGCGATCGCGGCGTTCTCGCCGTCGACAAAGCCTTCTGCTTTCAAGCCTTCCTGAAAAGCGCCGACGAGCTTCGCATAAGCGCCGGCCGAACCGGGATGCAGGAACCCGATCACCGGCACCCCGGTGTCCTGCCCGCGGGCGGCGAACGGCGCCAGCGTTGGCGCGGCGACGGCGCCGGCAAGAAGCGCAATGAACTCGCGCCGCCTCATTCGATCACCTCGTCGGCGGTGGCGAGCAGCGCGGTCGGAACTTCAAGACCGAGCGCCTTCGCGGTCTTCATGTTGATGGCGAGCGTGAACAGAGTCGGCTGCTCGAACGGCAGGTCCGCGGGCCGTGCGCCTTTCAGAATGCGATCAACCAAGGCCGCCACGCGAGCGAAGCTCTCGTCCTGATTGGGACCGTAGGACATCAGACCGCCATCGCGGACAAGAAAGTCAAATTCATAGATGGCCGGCAGCCGATGCGCCGCCGCGTACTCGAATACCCGCTTGCGGTTGAGAATGGTGAGCGAGTCGGTGACCATGAGGATCGCGTCAGGCTTCTCGCGATCCATCGCCGCGAACGCCTGCTCGAAGTCGTTGGGTTCGTTCACCCCGAGCGGCTGCACGCTGATGCCCATCGCCTTGGCGCCGATCTCCGACGCGCGATAACGCGTGGTCATGCCGAGGTCGGCGGCGTTCCACAGCATCGCCACGCGCTTGAGCGTGGGCGCCATCTGCTTGAGCAACTCCATGCGCTTGGGCGTGAGCTCCGCCGACACGTCGGAGATGCCGGTGATGTTGCCGCCCGGCCGCGCCAGACTCTCGACCAGGCCGGTGGCGACCGGGTCACCGGCCGCGAACGCCACCGCCGGGAGCGTGATCTTTTGCTTGGCGGCAAGCGCCGGGGGATAGCCCAAGGTGACGACGACATTGACCTTGCTCGCCACCAGTTCATCGAGCAGGCGAGGTAGGCGGGCCAAATCCCCCTCCGCGCCACGGCGCTCAAACTCCATGTTACGGCCAAGCGAATATCCGAGCGGAGCGAGGCCGCGGATGAGCGACGCCCCGATTGGGCTCGCGTCGGCCACCGACGCCCCGGCACTGAGCAGACCGACGCGATAGACCTTCGCCGGCGCCTGAGGGATGGCAGATCGCGGCCACGCCACCGCCGCGCCGCCGAGAAGCTTGATGAATTCGCGCCGTTTCATCCAGCCCTCCGCAGAGCCTCCGGAAAACGCCGGATTTTGTTGAAGCATACTACCATGCGCCGCCAGGGGCGAGGTGCCGAAACAAGGGTCAACGCCGGAATTTCATTCAGAAGCGCGGCGCCCCCAACTTCTCGACGCGTAGCTAAATCGCCTTGCCGAAATCGTGGTTCTTCAGCGGCAGCGAGCGGATGCGCTGGCCGGTGGCGGCGAAGATGGCGTTGCACAGCGCCGGCGCCAGCGGCGGCACCGGCGGCTCGCCGACGCCGCCCCAGAAATCGCCGCTCGGCACGATCACGGTCTCGACCTTCGGCGCGTCGGCAATGCGCAGCATCTGGTAATCGTCGAAGTTCGATTGCTCGGCGCCGCCGTTCTTGACGGTGATTTCGCCGTTAAGCACTGCGGTCAAAGCGAAAATGACCGCGCCCTCACTCTGCATTTCGACCGAGAGCGGATTGACCACGTGGCCGCAGTCGAGCGCCGACACGACGCGGTGCACGCGCACGCCTCCACCTTCGACCGAGGCTTCGACCACCTGGGCGCAATAGCTGCCGCAGGCCTCGTTGACCGCGATGCCGCGGAACACGCCGGCCGGAAGCCGGCCGAACCAATCCGCCTTTTTTGCCGCGGCGTCGAGCACGGCGAGGTTTTTGGGGCTGTTGCGCAAGAGCCGCCGCCGGTAGAGATAAGGGTCCGATCCTGCGGCGTGCGCCATCTCGTCGACGAAGCATTCCTTGTAATAGACGTTCTGCGTGTAGTTGACCGCGCGCCATACGCCGACCGGCACGGGCGATTGGCGCACCACGTAATCGACGAGATAGTTTGGTACGGCGTAAGCCATCTCGTCGGTCAGCCCGCAGAGAAAGCTGCGGTCGATGTAGCTGGTGCCGAAGGCCGGCACCAGCGAGGCGACGAATGACGGGCCGGCGAGGCGGATCTTCCATGCGATCGGCATGCCATCGGCATCCAGACCGGCGACCAGACGCGCCATGCCGGAGGGCCGATAGAAATCGTGCCTCACGTCCTCTTCGCGCGTCCACACGAGCTTGACCGGCTGTTCGACCTCCTGGGCGATGAGCACGGCCTGGCGGACGAACTCCTGTATCGCTCCGCGCCGGCCGAAGCCGCCGCCGAGCATCATCCGATGGACCACGACCTTGTCGTTCGCCACGCCGGCGGCGACGGCCGCGGTCGCGAGCGCGGTCGTGGCGCCCTGTGTCGGTGCCCAGATCTCTACTCGGCCGTGCTTGACATAGGCGGTGCAGGTCTGCGGCTCCATCGTCGCGTGCGCGAGGAACGGAACCGCGTAGTCCGCTTCGATGCGCCGGACGGCGCGTGCGAGGCCGCCCGCCACGTCGCCGTCGGCTCGGCCGACTTGCGACTCTTTTGCATCGAGGCCGGAGCGCGTGAATTCAGCGATGCCGGCGCTCGACACGCAGCCATTGCCGCGCTCGTCCCAGACGATCGGCAGAGCCTCGAGCGCGCGCTGAGCGCGCCACCACGAATCGGCCACCACGGCAACCGCATCGGGCATCCGCACCACGCGGCGCACGCCCTTCATCGCCGCGATCGCGCTTTCGTCGACCGATTTCGGCGTCCCGCTAAAAACCGGGCAATGCGCGATGGCGGCATAAAGCATGCCCGGCAGCCGCACATCGATCGCATAGATCGGCTGCGCGGTCACCTTGTCGAGCACGTCGAGGCGCCGGCGCGGCTTGCCCGCGAGCTTCCAGGTGCGTGGGTCCTTCAGCCTGACGCCCGCGGGCGGCGTGATCTTTGCCGCGTCCTCGGCGACGGCGCCGAATGTCACCGAGCGACCGCTCGGTGCGTGGGTGATCGCGCTCATTTGCGCCAGGCATTCCGAGGCCGGGACATTCCATCGCGCCGCGGCGGCGGCGATCAGCATTTCCCGGGCGATGGCGCCGGCCCGCCGCAGGTAAAGCTGCGAGGAAGCGATCGAGCGGCTGGCGCCGGTCGACATATCGCCCCAGACCCAGCCGCGGCGCAAATTCTCCTCCGGGGAGATGAATTCGGTGCGGACCTGCGCCCAGTCACATTCGAGTTCCTCGGCGATCAGCATGGCGAGACCGGTCTGAGCGCCCTGTCCCATCTCGGCGCGCGCGATGCGGATGACGACCGAATTGTCCGGGCCGATCAGCAGCCACGCGTTGACCTCCACCCCCTCCCCACCCTCCCCCGCAAGCGGGGAAGGGAAGGGAGGGGGACCGGCGCGCGCCGGCCCGAATGGGATGGCAAAGGCAAGCGCGAGGCCGCCGCCCACAACGCTTATTCCGGCGAGGAAGGAACGGCGGCTCAGCGGGTCGTCCGAAATCATCGCTCTTTCTTGACCTCAACGCTTGGTGGGCGAATGCGGGGCGGTTCTGAGAAGATCGTCAGTCGCGCATAGCCTCGCCGCGCCGCGTCATCCTAACAAACATGATGCCGCCCGCAACGCCGGAGTTAAGGCCCGCGCGCCTTAAGGGGTCAGCGTTCGTGCGCGCGCAGGCGGCGCGTGAACGCCCAAAGCAGGAACGCCAAGCAGCCCATGACGGCGACGACGCCGGCAACCGGCCAGGCAGAACGGCCGAGATAAGCGCCCACCGCAGCCGCGACGATGGCGGCGACCGTTTGCTGCACAAAGCCCATCAGCGAGGACGCGGTGCCGGCGCGGTCGGGAAACGGCGTCAGTGCGCCGGCCATCGCCTGCGGCATGGAAAGCCCGAGGCCGGCGAGGTAAAGCGCCATCGCCGCCACGAGCCAGACGGCATTCGGGATGCCGGCGGCGACGACCGCGGCCACGGCCAAGCCGCCGCCGGCGACCAACACGACGCCGAGACCTATCGTGCGGTCGAGGCCGAGCCGGAGCACGCGCCGCGCCGCGATCATCGTCCCCACCACGTATCCTGCCGCGCCGATCGCGAAGGTGAAGCCGAAAGCGAAAGCCGAAAGACCGTAGACCCCTTGCAGGACCACGGAGCCGCCCGCCACCCAGGCAAACAGCCCGGCATAGGTTACGGTGATGATCCCGAGATAGGCGAGAAAGCCGCGGTGCCGCAGCACCGCGCCGTAGTTTCGCGACAGCGAGGACAGCGAGATCGGCTCGCTTGCGCGCCGGTGCAGCGTCTCCGGCAGCAAGCGGCCGACGACGGCGATGGCGATCACGGCAATGCCGCCGAGCAGGATGAAGCTCGCGCGCCAGCCGAAAGCGGTCTGCAGAATGCCGCCGATCATCGGCGCCATGATGGGAGCGAAGCCCATGATCGATCCCATCAGCGACAGTTCGCGCCCCGCCCGCACGCCGGAATAGAGGTCGCGCACCATGGCGCGCGCGAGCACGATCGAGCCCGATCCGCCGATCGCCTGCACGAAACGCGCCGCAATCAGCGTGTCGATCGATTGCGTCGCGGCGCACACGAGCGTGGCCGTGGCATAGAGGATCAGGGCCCCGAGCAGCACGGGGCGGCGGCCGTAGCGATCCGACAACGGCCCGTAGATCACTTGCCCGACGGCAAAGCCGATCAGATAGCTCGAAATCGTCAATTGCACGCGCGCCGTCGGCGCTTGCAAGACGCGGGCGATGTCGGGCAGCGACGGCAGATACATGTCCATCGACAGCGGGCCGAGCCCGGTCAGCATGGCCAGGAGCGTGGTGAGCGCGAGCGAACCGGGGCGGAGCATCGGCAGCAAAATACCGGCGAGGAGGTGCCTTCAGTGGTCGGCGGATTCGGTTATAAAGGGCGCGCCCAAACCCCAATAGCGATTCCGGAACAGAGCATGGATGCAAAAACGCAACAGCGCGCCACAGGCGCGCCGCGCGTGGAAGACGAGGCTCTGGTCCGCGGTAACGGACGCTACGCCGCCGATGTCCCGTTGCCAAACCAGATCTATGCCTATTTCGTGCGTTCGCCACATGCTTTTGCCCGCATCGTGAGCATGGACGTTACGGCCGCGCAGCGCGCGCGCGGGGTCGTCGGCGTAGTGACCGCCAAGGATATGGAGGGGGTCGGCAGCATCGGCCGCCATCCGCCACTGGCTGGGCGCGGCGGCAAGGCGCTGGTCGTGCCGCACCGGCCGGCGCTCGCCGCCGAGCGGGTCACACATGTCGGCGAGTCGGTCGCGATGGTGGTCGCCGAGAGCGCCGCCGCGGCGCAGGATGCCGCCGATCTCGTCACCGTCGAATACGACGCGCTCACGCCGGTGATCGACGCGCGCGCGGCGCTCTCTCCCGGCGCGCCGCAGCTCTGGCCCGAGGCGCCGGGCAATCTCGCGGTCGACTGGCCGGGGCCGGCTGCCGATCCCGAGGCCAATGTCCGCCAGGTCGATGCGATCTTCGCCGCCGCGAAATTCGTGGCGCGGATCGCGGTGATGAACCAGCGGATGGTGGTCGCCTCGATGGAGCCGCGCGGCGCGACGGCGAGCTGCGATGCGGCCGCCGACTTCTACACGCTGCGGGTCTGCTCGCAGGGCACCGGCACATTACGCGACAACTTGGCCGCCATCATGAAAGTGCCGAAAGAGCGCCTGCGGGTGCTGACCGACGACGTCGGCGGCGCTTTCGGCCTGAAATCCGGCCCCGATCCGGAATATGTCGCGCTCTTGGTCGGCGCCAAGAAACTAAGGCGCCCGATTCATTGGATGTCGGGCCGCTCCGAGGCGTTCCTCAGCGACCATCAGGCTCGCGACATTTACGCCGAAGCGGAACTCGCGCTCGACGACAACGGCCGCTTCCTGGCGCTGCGCATCCGCAACACCGCCAATCTCGGCGCCTATGTCGGCATGGTCGGGGCCAGTCTTCCGACCTGGAATTTTACCCGGTGCCTGCCCGGCATGTACGACATCAGGCACATCGACATGAGCACGCGCTGCGTGTTCACCAATACGCTGCCGACCGGGCCCTATCGCGGCGCCGGGCGGCCGGAGGCCAACTACGTGCTCGAGCGCGTCATCGAGGAAGCCGCGCGCGTGACCGGGATCGATCCGGCGAAGCTGCGGCGGCGCAATCTCATTCCCGCCGCCGCCATGCCGTACCAGACCGCAGTCGGCACCACCTATGACAGCGGCGATTTTACGCCCGTACTCGACCGGGCGCTGGCGCTTGCCGATTACGCGGGCTTCAAAACACGCCGGCGCGCAGCGAAGGCGCGCGGCAAATATCGCGGCATCGGAATTTCCTGCATGCTGGAGCATGCCGGCGTCTCTCCGGTCGAAGGGGCGCTGCTCACCTTCCCGGGCGACGGAACGCTGACGGTCAATCTCAACGTGCAGTCGACCGGCCAGGGGCACGCCTCGGTCTTCCCTCGTCTCGTCGCCGACCGCTTGGGCATTGCGCGCGAGAAAGTCACCCACAAGCACGGCGATTCGGCGCTGGACATCGCCGGCTTTGCCTCGGTCGGCTCACGCTCGGCGATGACCGCGGGCGCCGCAATCGTCAAATGCGTCGGCCTCATTGTGGAAAAGGGCAAGCGCATCGCGGCGATGCTGCTCGAAGCCGCGGAAGCCGACATCGCCTATGACGCCGGCCGCTTCGGCGTGGTCGGAACCGACCGCCGCATCGCGCTATTCGAGCTTGCCGCCCGCGCCGCCGAGCTGAAAAAGCGCGGCCTGATCGAGGAAGACCTCGATACCAAGGCGACGACGGAAACGCCGCTGACCTTCCCCAATGGCGTCCATATCGCCGAGGTCGAGATCGATCCCGACACCGGCAACATGGACATCGTCGGCTACTCGGCGGTCGACGATTGCGGCAACGTGCTCGACGGCATGATCGTCGAAGGCCAACTGCATGGCGCGCTGGCGCAAGGGCTCGGCCAGGCGCTGATGGAACAGGCGATCTACGACGAAGGCAGCGGCCAGCTCGTCACCGGCTCGTTTCAGGACTACGCCATGCCGCGCGCCGCCGACATGCCGCCGATCCGCGACGAACTCCTCTGCGTGCCGGCGACCACCAATCCGCTCGGCGTCAAGGGCGTCGGCGAAGCCGGCACCACCGCCGCCATCGCCGCGGTGATGAACGCCGTCGCCGACGCCATTCCCGGCGGCGCCGCGGCGCATCTCGACATGCCCGCTACCGCCGCGCGCCTGTGGGAGGCGTGCCAGCGCGCGAAGGCTGACGCCGACTAGCCGAAAAAACGGCGCGAACGCCTTTTGATCACCGCCGGCTGTCCCAGAGTTTTTGCATATTCGCATCGAACGGGCGGTCGTCCTTGCGCAGCTCGGCGTAAATGCTTCGGGCGCGGTCGTCGGTGAGGATTTCCTCCGCGCCGCTCTCGATGCCTTCGAGCACGCGGCCGGCGACGTCGGCGGCGCTCGACTTCGGCCCCGTGACGTGCGTCGCCATGTCGGTGTCGATGTATCCGGCATAGACGCCTATCACCAGCGTGCCCTGCCCGCGCAGCTCGAAACGCACCGCCTTGGTCAGCGACCATTCGGCGGCCTTGGACGCGCAATAGGAGCCCTGCATGGGCGCATTGAAGAAGCTCACGACGGAAAGGACATTGACCAGGACGCCACCGCCGTTTCTTTGCAGCACCGGAGCGAAGGCGCGGCACATGGCGAGCGTGCCGAAATAATTGGTCTGCATCTCCAGCCGCGCGTCGTCCATCGTCGGGGCGCCGATGAGCGGGACGAATTTCGCAACGCCGGCGTTGTTGATCAGGATGTCGACGTCGTTGCAGTGCGCCGCGGCGGACGCGACCTGTTCGCCGTTGGTGATGTCAAGCTGCACCGGCTCGACGGCGGCGTCAGGCGGAATGCTCGCGATCGCGCGCGCCGCGGCGTAGATTTTGCCGCAGCCCGCCGCGCGCAAAGCCTGCACCAGGGCGCGGCCCAGGCCGCGATTGGCGCCCGTCACCAGCGCCGTCGATCCGCCGATTTTCATGTTTGTCGCTTTCTGAACACATCGAGCCGGAGCGGCAGCGAGTGTAGCCCGGATTGAGTGAAACGAAATCCGGGGTAAGCCTCACCGTTGATCCCGGATTTCGCTGGCGGTCGCGGTAGGGACGCTCATTGCTGAGCGCCCCCCCGCACAGAACCGTACGTGCGGCTTTCCCGCATACGGCTCCCACCTCGGGTATCAACGGCAAGATGCCGTATGCGCGCCAGCGCCTTTGACACACTTACTCGGCGGCTGAGTCCGACGCGTGCTTTGCTGGCCCACATTCCCCTTGGCCTCGGCCCTTGGCTCCGCCGGCTCCGCAGCAGGTCACCCTGCCTCGTTCGCCAGCTTCACAGCTACTATGGCCTCGTCCGACTTCTCGTGTCCGTACATCATCGGCGACGGCTCCTCGCCTTCCCGATGCGGGCCGCCGCCGTATCAGGCCACGGTCAGACGCGAGATCTCCCAGGTTCCGACGCGATCCTTTTGCGCGTGATGTGGTCTCCGACCCCGGCAGGACGACAAGGCCTTGCATAACGGCCTTGCTCATGTTGCGTTCGACCATTGAGACAGCCTCCGCTCCTGCGATAAGCCCATTTCGTGGCTCAATACACACCCCACGCAACGGCTGTGTACGCTTCGCGGCCGGCGTCGCCGTCGGCTCGCGCAACACTCGCTTCCAGGCGGCTCGCTACGCCTTACCTGGGCTGGACTTGCACCAGCTGATCGCGCCAGCTTCCTGGCGCACCTCTATCCGGGCTACTTGCTCGTGGAGTTTACCATCGGGCCGAAGCCGTTGGCTCGCGCCTCAGGATAACGGCGTTGTTCAATCGGCATTAACGAAAATGCCGCCTTAATGATGGCGCAGGTCTGCGGGACGCTTCGCGCGATCTTTCGCCGACCGGGGGCGCACTGACGCGCTTGTCCGCTTCGATGTGCCGGTGCGCGGCCGTTGGACGCTTTCGCGGACAAGCCGTCTTCATCTGGGTTCGAGGGGAATGACGTTCAGTACCGAGTGGCGTGATAGTTTCTTCGAAGGATACGATCATGGGCGTTTATCGGGCAATGCGCGCCGGCAAAGGGCATTCGGCGGCGCCGCTCTGGTGTGCGTCGCATTCGCCTGCGCCTTCACTCTTTGGAACAATTTGGCCGGGACCGGGGCCGACCAAGTCGTAGAAGCGGAGCCGAAGCCAGCGACGGCTTGGAGCGCCGAGGCGAGGCGGGCGGCTGTTTCGGCCGGCTACGCCAAGCTGTCGAAGGCTTTGAACGGCTATGGTGCCCTGTTCGATTCTCGTTATTTGGGTGCACCACCCGGATCGTTTGCCAACAGCGCAACTCTTCAAGCGGACGCCGGGCCGGCAGAACCGGCCGCGGGCCAATCGACCATCCAGAAAACGCAAGGTGCCTCCTCCACGCCCTCGAGCGGCGATCAAGTCGTGCAGAGCGGAGCCGCGCCGGCGCAGCAGCTTCGATTGCCGCCGACCCGCACCGCGTCTCTCCGTGAGGCCCCACATATGAGCCGGGCCGGCTCAAACACGCCCGCCGATAAGCCGACGATTTTCGAGAAGCTTTTCGGCAAGCCTGCCCCGCTGACGCTGGCCTACGCCGCTCCCGATGACGGCGGTTTGGGCGAGCAAAGCATCACACCGGGCCGCTACGATCGTTGGACCGCCGTCTATGACATCTCCGCCCATACGGTCTACATGCCGGACGGAACCAAGCTGGAGGCGCATTCGGGTTATGGCAGCCGGCTCGACGATCCGCGCCACGCCGACGAAAGAATGCGCGGCGCCACCCCTCCCACCGTCTATGATCTTGAACCGCGGGAAAGCCTTTTCCACGGGGTGCAGGCGCTGCGGCTGATCCCCGTCGATGACGGCAAGGCCTTTGGCCGAACCGGTCTCCTCGCCCACACCTACATGCTCGGCCCCAATGGCGATTCGAACGGCTGTGTGTCTTTCAGGGACTACAACGCCTTCCTGCAGGCCTACTTGAGTCATCAGATCAAGCGGCTGGCCGTGGTGACGCGCTTGGATTGACGCAAGTTCGTCGGTACGAGCCAACGGGCCCGGCCCGAAGTGGCCGGCCCGATGACAGACTCCGCGAAGTCCGTAGTGCTGGCTTCGGTCAGGCGCTCGGCTATTTCTATTTCGACGATGAGCCGCAGCGCCGCTCGGCGACCAACCGGCTGACCCGCGACGAGGCGCGGCGCATGGCGGCGAACTCGATCAGCAGCTTGCGAAGGCAAGCAAACAGGCGCCCGCGCCAAAGCGCAAAAAGGTGGTCCGACAAGCATAGGGGAGTGGCGTTGCGCTGCTCCCCTTGAACTACCCGACCAACAGCGACGGAAAGAACGCTTCTATCGTCGCAGCATCATTTATAGACTCGGCGACAGGCGACAATGCCGTGGTTTGGAACTGATAGCCGCAGTTTGTGCAGGACCAAGAATGGAGGACGTGATGCTCGTCCGCGTATTCCGACCTTTCAGGGGCAATCAGTAGATCGCCGCACTGAGCGCAGTTCATTCCGAAGACGGAATGATAATTGGATCGCATTGTCAACATGATAACCTCCCGCATTTCGTTTCGACGTAGCGCGAAGAGGACGGAATATGGCAGGCTCTTTCCGACGCGAGTCGCCTTGATCTAAATCAAGAAAAAGAAAATCTTCTTCAATTCGAAGGTCAGCCAAGGCGCCTTGAAAAGCACGTTGTAGGAGGCGTTCGAGTTGAACGGTGGGTCGAGATAGATCAGGTCAACCGGCTGACCCGCGACGAGGCCCGTCGGATGGCCGTCAACTTCGCCAAGCTGCCGGGGCTGCTGCGCAAAGAGTGAATGACGCGTTCGTATCGAGGAGAGCGATCATGGATCGGGAAATGATGGGACAAGTGCTCGACGACCTAATTCCCGGCGATAGCACCGAAATAGACGAAGCAACGCTCGGGATGCTGTTCCCGCCCGGTGAAGCGGCGGGTGTGATTGACGAAAGGACGCGAACCGCAGCCACCAAATTCGCCCAAGACCACGGCTGCCGATTTTCAGTCGACGATCAGTCTTCGAAGTCTACGTTTTCAAAGCTGCCGGATCGCTGGCACGAATTGATCGACAATCTTTGCACGGACTTGGGTAGGGAAACGCCGGGGACCGAAGGCTTCAGAATCAACATCGATCATAAGATCAACGAAGCTGAAGCGCGTGCATCACAATCAGAAGCTATCCCAGTTGGCGAAACACCGGAGCAGCGTAAGCGAGAATTTCAGGAGGCGTTGCGCAAAATTCTACGCGTGGCTCGGGACCGCGATTCGTCGAGTAAAGATGCTTGGACTGAGGCTCTACACCTCCTCGATAACCCTCGCATTCGCGTCCCGAACCACAAGAGACCGGAGGACGACCAACCGAAGCGATAGCGCGACGCGCATCAAGCGGCGAAGCGCGCCGCATTGGGTTTGGGCCGTTCGCCATGATTATTTCGTATTCGCTCTGATCTGTCTTATCGCAGCGAGCGTAGCCCGGATTGAGTGAAACGAAATCGGGGGCAAACCTCGCGGCCGATCCCGGATTTCGCTGCCGCGCAATCCGGGCTAACTGCTATTTCTCATAAAGACGGTCGTCCCACCAAACGGGCTCGGCTAACGAAGTCGCTATTTTCTTCGCGTCGTCATGCATTGGATTGATAACAACGTTCCGGTCCAGTCGAGCCACATAACTGGGCACAAGCAGGATAGCTGAGCGACCCTCGCGGACCCAACTTGCGCCGAACGTCCGCGAAACCGAAGAGTCAGGCGTGTCCCAGCCGGATAAATGATCCTTGGTGACAACCTCATACGCAATACCCGGGGGAATCGTTATCTCGATATAATGCTGATTTGGTGGAATACGACCGCTGCCCCCGATGAGCTTTTCCAGCATTGCTGTTGAGTAATGCTCTGCCGTGTATATAACAGGAGTGTCTGCGGTGTTCCAACGACCAGGATAAAGAGCTGAGCCGCGGGCGTCATATATCGGAAACTCACCATTGGGGTCGCCGATGCGATAGCAGGTAAGAACTCTGTCAAGAATTTGCGAGGCCACGTTCTAGCTCAAGGAGCCGAGCCGTACTTCAGTCTACCCAATATTTCTTCTACCGTCCGAGCCCCAATCTCGGTTTCAACCGCTACCTCATAAGGAATCTTTCCTCTTAATAGCGGATGCGGCTCTCTTAGGAAACGCTGAGCAGCTTCAACGGATCGCCAAACGTCGAATGTTAAAGTCCAAAGCGATGCCATGCGAGCCACGCGATCGCTTTCTTGGGGGCTGAGCCTTCGCTCAGCTCCAGCCTTCCGACGCGCGAGCGTTGCCTTCGGCACAATGCGGTTTCTCAAAGACACGTCATGCGGTGATATAAAATGAACCACCCGATCAACCGCGGCTATTGACAAGCCGCGCTTCACTGCTTCTGCCAAATCAAGTTTTGTTATTTCCTTGGCGCGCCCCGGCTTTACGCCAAGTAAAGCTGCCATCTCTTTTAATTGCGCTGCCATTTTCAGTCCCTCTCAAATGAGACTACGGATAGTCTCAATCGAGCCGCGATTCAAGGTGATTGCCTCCGTCCACTAGGCCTTTTGGATTGTCTCCGATATGGGGATAATCCTTGACATTCGTCCCTCGATCCGTTACACGACACGAATCTCGCTCATCGAGGGACGCCTTCGGCCGAGGGTACTCCCGAACGCGGAGCGAGTGCGGTGCCCGCGCGCGGAAGGATACAGTCCGCTCTCGGGCAGCTTCGGGCATCATGCTGACCGGCACTACGACCGGTCCGGGAGGTGCTTTCCCTGGACTGGGACAGGCGGGCGCGGGTAACGCCCGTTTAGCGGCGCGGAGTCTTTCGCCCCCCGG
>JBEKNW010000063.1:0-21864 GCA_049522435.1 Xanthobacteraceae bacterium | reverse complement strand
CGCTTGGCAGGACCATCGAAACAAGCATCACGCCAAGGCCGATTGGCAATTCACGACAGATCATGCCCGCGTCAAGCTCAAGAGGCTCTACCCCTCATTTTGAGTGACTCGGGCGACTAGCAGGCGCTGGGCACGCTGTTGTAAACAATGCAAACGCTGCTGCGCGGCGTGACATAAAGGCTATCGGAAAGGGTGATCGGTCCGGTAAGAAAAGCCCCGAAGGCCGGCGTAAATATGTAAGAAACCTTAGCAAAGATCACATAGCATGGATACGTGCCACCGCAGGAATTGCTGGCAAAGCCGGTTGGCAGGCTCGTGAAAGTAGCTCCTGGCGTAAGCGCTGTACCGTTGACCGCGTAGCTCCAGCTTACCACCGCAGCAGTCGCGGACGTCGCCTTTATTTGCGAAATAACAACGACCGTCGGCGTATTTGAGTACGGCGCCAGAACCGCGCTGGTAGCGCCGGCTATGGCGGTCATGTTGGTGGTACTGATCGCGTCGGCGCTCTTAGATCCATATGTATTGGTAATTGCGGCCAGGGTGTAAGTCGCCGCCCGCACCTTCATGTACACGGCGATCGCATTTCCGGCATCGAAGGTACCAAGAAACAGCAGCAGAAGAACCGGCATGATCATGGCGAATTCGATCGCGGCGACGCCGCGCGTCGACCCGACGAACCGCCGGCAAATGCTCGCTGACCCACGCAACATCTTTAATAGGGCTCCACCCGAAACGACGTGACCCCCATCAGCTCGGCGGCGCCGATCGGCAGGTTTGAGAGCGTAAATCCCAGCAGGCCGCCAACGACCGACCATGGATAAACAAGCTGCACAACCATGATGTCGTTCTGAGTACCGGGATCGTATGCCCAGGTATTGGTGACCTGCCCTTGCGCGTTGAAAGTCAGAGTCGGCGCGGACGTATTGGCGGCGGCAAAGGACGCGTAGGTTTGCACGATGACGCCTATTTTGCTGCAAGTGAACAGCACCGACGGGAAATTCGGCAAAGCACAGACGTTGCTTTGGATCGTACTCGTCGTCCAGCCGGCATTCTGCGCCTGACCGGTCATGAACTGGCGGCCGACTTCCATTGCCGCATTTTGCAAAGCCATCTGCGCGAACAGGAAAAGACAGGTTTCCAGTACGGCAATCAGGGTTGCTAAAAAGGCCGGCGCGATCAAGGCGAATTCGACCGCTGTCGCACCCTGCCGGGCGTTACCGAAGCGAGAAATATCTCCCCCGCGGCGCCGAAAATATTTTGCCAGCTTTCCAATCATACTGAGCGTGTCCGCATTCTCCAGCCGGCGCGAGCGTTGTGCAATTATCCCATTGTTTCGCATAAGCTCTGTCAGCGGAGCGAAATCCCTGGTTCCGCACTCATTACCAATAGATGAAAGGCATTGATTTTCCGTTGCCCGAAAAGCAGAGCCGCCAGCTCATATAGTTAACAGCGGATCGAGCAAATCCGCGCGCGGCGATGGGATTATTGCTCGAGCACGAGCTTGCCGTCGCTGTATTCGAAACGCCGCAGCCGCGACAGGAACGACAGGCCGAGCAGATTATCGCTCAGCGCCTCGCCCGGCAGCACCATGGCGGCGACGTCGCGGACGACCACGTCGCCGACCTCGACCATGTCGAGCCGGGTCGGCGCCGCGCGCACGGTGCCGTTCGCGGTCTTGACCTCGGCGACGAACTCGCGCTGCGCCGGATGAATGCCGAGCCGGGCCGCGTCGCTCGCGGTGAGCGCGATCACCGACGCACCGGTGTCGATCATGAAGCTGAGCTGACGGCCGTCGATGCGGCCATCAACCTGGAAGTGCCCGCGCGCGTCGCGCGGCACGATAATCGACCGCGAATTCGCCGCCGCGGCCGCGACCGGCGCCGCCGGCGCCACCGGGCGCGCCGCCAGCGCGGCGGATGCCGGCGCTGCGCTCATGTGCGAGGCGTGGCGCGGGACGATGACGCTGGCCGTGAGCGCCAGGGCGGCGAAAACAACGACGGAACGCATGACAAACGCCGAGTTGGTTTGCGGCATCTCATCACGCGCCGGCGAATGGCCTGCTAACGAGTCGCGACGGCACGCTGATTTTGGCCGGCGATGGTCAGCCGTCGTTTAACGACTTCGCTCGCATTTGCACGATTAGTCATTGCGGGATCACGGGCAGCAGGAGATGCGAGGGCCGCCGCCCGTCGTGGTAGAGCTTGTGCATCGTCGTCTTGCTGCTGCAGATGTGATTGGCGACGTATTCGGCGTTGGTCGCACCGGCGACGCCGGTCGGCATGTCGGCGCTGGCGATCTCGAGGCAGATGCGGTGACCGCGCCGGAACAGATTAGCCGTCGCCAGGATCTCGATGTTGTATTCGGTGACCTCTCCGGGAACGACCTTTATCTGCGCCTTCCTGGTCAACGGGTGCCATGGCCGCCAAGGTTTCGATCGCGCCGGATCGAGCGCGCGGTGCGAGGCCTTGAGCCAGCCCCGGGTCAGCTCGCGCTCCGGCAGATTTTCCGGCAGCTCGCGTTCGCCCTCGCGGACCGTGCGCACCGAGACGTCGGGCCCGACATCCTTGAGCGCGATGAACCAATTGGTATCGTCCCGATCGATCTCGGCAAACAGATTGAGCGCCGCCGGACCGACAACCAGGAGATCCTGCGGAAGCGGATCGGTCAGGTAGCGCAGCTTCGCCACCTTGTTGGTTTGCGTCGGCGGCATCTGCACGAAGGCGTCGGGCGGCAGCTCGTCCTCGGCGCTCGACGGCGTGAACGGCATCGCCTGCAGCCGCTCCCAGCTATTGAGATAGAATCTGGTCCACTGCGTTTCCGGCAACGGCCAGTCGCTGCCGCTGCGCCACTCGTTGGCGCCCATCAGCCAATAGCGCACCGGCGGCTCGTTCATGATCCCGGTGTCGATATCTTTGAGCCAATGGTCGTACCAGCGCAGGATTTCGCTGTGCATGGTGTGGAACGGCCGTTCGAGGTGGGCGGGGCCGAGGAAGATGAGCTTCTTCGGCGCCCGGATGTTTTCGAAGTAGCTCTGCGCGCCGTTGAGGTGGGTCTTGTAGGTGTAACCGTACCAGCCCGATCCGGTATAGGTCGGGATCTTGATGCGCTCGAAAGACTGCTCGGCGCCGCGGACGACCTCTTCCTTGTCGTGGGGATCGATCAGCAATTCGAAAATGGGCGGCATATGCTGACCCTTTTGCGCCACCACGTTAAAAATGTGCGGGTACATCCGGTAGTCGGGATTGCTCATCGCCTCGCGCCAGAGCGTCTCCTTCTCCGGCGGCAGCGCGCCGGGTTTTCCCTTGGTCTGATGAATGGCGGAGAAGTGCATGACCAGATAGCGGAAGAGATGCAGCACGGCACCGGGATATTCTTCGCGGAAACTGCCCAGCGTGCCGTAGGCGCCGCGCGGATCGAATGGGAAGATCGCCTTGAGATGCGGCGGGTTCTGGCGCGCGACATAAAGCTGCTCGGCGCCGAACCCGGAAATACCGACCATGCCGACATTGCCGTCGCACCAGGGCTGGCGCGCGATCCATTCGATGAGGTCGTAGCTGTCCCATTGCCGGCTGCCGCCATCGTCGGATTTACCGACGCCGCGCGGCGAGCCGATGACGTGGACGTAGCCGCGGGAGGTGAGAAATTTGGTGTCCCCGGCCTCCAGCGGACCGGTCCAGAGCGACGACCAGCCCGGCTGCGGCGGCAAGGTTTTCGCCACGTCGGGTCCTTGCAGGTCCTTGTTGTAGATCGCGAACGCCAGCAGTGCCGGAAACCGTTCGCCGGAATCGGGCCGGTAGATGTCGACCGCCAGGTTGACGCCGTCGCGCATCGGCACTGCGACATCCTTCTCGCTGACCATCTGCTGGTAGGTCGGCGCGCGGTCATAGGCGACCGGCGGACAATCGCTCGGAACCGGCAACCCGGCGGCGAAGCGTACGCTCTCGTCCATCAATGGTTTCCTCCAACACGCCGAGCGAGCGAACCCGTCAGGAATTATCGGCTTAGCCGATCGAACCCCGTTACTGCTATCCGCTCGTCCCCGCGACCCGCCTACGCTCGGTTGGAGCTACGGCGCCGTTCAAGTCCGCCGAAGCGCAGAGCGCGAAGGCGGAAAGCGGAGACCGGCAGATTTTACAGTAACGACGCAATCCTCGTCTGGATTCCCGCTGGCGCGGGAATGAGCGGATCAAGCCGCTAGAAACCCGAACTTCTTTCCGAAGTCGATGAAAATCTCACGCTCAACCGGCTCGGCCGTCCTGATAGCGACGCCGAGGTCATGGCCGCAACGACGAGTCGCGATTTGGCTGGGGATTTAGCGGCAGGACGGGCGGTTTCGCCCGCTTCCGGCGGCAGTCACTTGACGAGGCGCACACAGACTCGCGCCGACCGGGACGACCGCCGATTTGTTCCGGTCATTTCGTCAGTCGCGCAGTCGCAATCGCCTGCTGGAACATCGACTGCATTGCCGCAGTGATATCTCCGTCGGTGGTCACCGAGAAAAACAGCCCCGGCGACGCGCAGCTTTCCATGTTGGGGCTGATCTGGCTTTGAAAGGGCGCGATCCAGTTGTTGTACCAGGAGTTGGTCGGGAGCGGCAGGTAGACGGTGTACAGGACGGCAATGAGAATGCCGCGATTCTTCACCGTCGTGCACGACGTGGTGTTGAACGGTTGCTGGCAGCGGGTGCCGGTCAACGTTTGCGAGCATGTGCTCGAGACTTCGTCATCGACGCCGTCGGAGACGATGAACAGCACCTCGCGCGGCGTGCTGCTCGGGGTGCCCGTCCCCGGGGCGGGCATGATGCTGTTGATTTGCGACATGGCGGTTTCGAAGTTGGTATCGGTGTCGTTATTGTTGTTCGTTTTCGTGAGCCAGTTGTTGTCGTAGACCTCCAGCACGTTGATATTGGCCGCTGCCGTCTGCGCGTTCGTGAGATTCGACGTCAGCAGCTGGATCGTATTGAGGCCCGAAGCGTTGAACGTGTAAATCGCCATGTCATACTGTGCGTTGTTCGGCTGCTCCATCGCCAACGACGTGCTCATCAGCGACTGGGTCGCGGTCGCCAAATTCTGCATCCGCGTCACCACACCCAATTGTTGCGCAAGCGTGTAGTTGTCGACGCCGCCTTTATTTCCCAGGTTATCCGCGGACGGATTGGATTCATGACAGGCGAACGCACAGCCCCCCTGGGCCGACGTGTTAGCGACCATCGTATTGATGCCGGCCGTCGTCGCCGCGATGTTCATGGACGGCGAGTTGTCGAGCAGCAAATAGAAGTTGATATTCGTCGACAGGCCGGCTGCCGCCGTCGACTGCCCGCTTATCGTCGTGGTTGGGATGCCCACGACGCCCATGAAGGTATTGGTCTTAGTCGCCGAATAGCCGACGACGGCGGTACGGCCGGTGGCGCTGTCCGTCACCGTGACGGTCACGTTGTTGACCGTCACGTTGGTGAGATTGGCCGCTTCGGCGTTGAAGACGTTCTGCGCCGTGGTCTGGGCCGCCGCCGCGGTCCCCGATATGGCCTGGTGATCCACGGCGGCGAGCGCGGCGGTATCGGCGACCGCGTCGAGTTTGGCCTTCGCCGTGTTCGCCGCGCTGTAATCGACCCCGGCGCCGACGGAGAAGATGAGCGGGATGGCCGCCAGCGCCGTAAAGCTGGCCACCGAGCCGCCCTGATGACGACCGAACCGCCGCAAGCGGCCGAGCGCGTTGCGAAGGGGGCGAATGATCTTGCTCATTGAGCTTCCCGCGGCGCTAAATCCGTCAGCCGCGTGTTCCGAGCGCAGCTTGCACACAGCTCATAAATTCAATGTCTAAAAATGCCGTGAAATTACCTAGTGGATATTCGTTAGCATCGAGTAACGCTATTTTCGGCAATTCTGCAGGACCGGTTCAACGGCCGGGTTACTATGCCATCAGCGCTGACCCGACGGCGACGCCTCACGGGCGGCAGCGCAGCAATCCGTCCCAGCCGCAATAGCCGAACTCGATGCGGCAACAGCCGAAGGATTCGCGCGAGCAGTAATAGAACTGGTAGCCCAAGCCGCAATGGTCGGCGCAGTAAAGGCGGCCGCTGAAGCTATCGTAGGCGCAATGGTTGCGGAACCGTCGTGGCAGCGACGACGGGTCCTGCCAATCCACTTGAATGACCGGCGCGCCCGCAGGCGAACCAATCGTTTGCTCTGCGGGACAGACCGAGACCCACGCAACGCAAGTCAGGAGAGCGAGCGCAAAAGTTTTCATCGGCAATCAACCGAAAAGGCGGGAGACCAGGGCAAACCATAACAGAATGCGCTCGAAAGAGGAATCATCGCGCGTTTCTTTCGCCCGCACTCGACCAGGATGTCCGCGAGCCGCTCGACGGATCGGCGATCGACGGCACGTCCGCCGGTGCCGCCGGCGCCGCCGGCTCGACCGCAAACGGCGGCCACTCCTTCATCGACGACGCGCGCTTGATCGGCAGGCGTATGATAAAGCGCGCGCCGTCACCCTCCTTGCTCTTCACCTCGACGCCGCCGCCATGCAGATCGACCGCCATCTTGACCAGATAGAGACCGACACCGGTTCCCACTATACCCGAGACATTGCCGCCGCGGTGATAGCGCTCGAACAGCCGCTCGAGGTCGCCGGCGGGAATGCCGATGCCGCGGTCGGCGATGGCGACGACGGCCTCGTCCGCAACGATCTCGGCGTCCATCTCGATCGTGCCGCCACCCGGCGAATACTTGACGGCATTGGACAAAAGATTGCTGAAAACCTGAAACAGCAGCTTGGCATCGCCGACCATCGGCATCGGCATGTCCGCGAACCGCTCGGTAATCTGCGCGCCCGGTACCATCTCCCGGTGCAACTGGCAGACCTCCCGCAGCAACGCCAGCAAATCCATCTCCGCCGGATGGAAATAAAGCTCGGCGCCGCCGTCGATCAGGCGCCCGGAGTTGAGCAGATTGTCGATCAAGTGGGTCAGCCGCAGCACCGCAGCGCGAATTTTTCCCGCGCGCTCGTCGATTTCGGCCGGCATCACCGAACTTTTCATCTTGATCATGCGGCGGGCGTGACCGTCGATGATGGTCAAGGGCGTACGGAACTCATGCGAGACCATGGACACGAAATTGCGCTGCGCCAAGGCGAGGCGTTGTTCCTGCGCCAATTGCTCCTCGAGCATCGCCGCCTGGCGGGCGAGCATACGCTGGCTGCGCATCAGCTCGATCGCATTGTTGCGAAAGACGACGGTGGCCTGCGCCATCTCGCCGATCTCGTCCCGCCTTTCGGTTTCGGGGATGTCTATGTCGGTGTTGTTGGCGGCGAGCCGGCGCATGCGGTCCGCGAGATGCAGGAGCGGGGCCGAAATGGAGCGGCTGATATGGACAAGGGCGGCGACGACCATCACGCCGGCGATCACCATGCCGAGGAGGATGAGCCAGAAAGCCTGCCGATAGGCGACACCGAGACGATCGCTCGCGACCTGAGCGTTGGCGACCGCCTGGTCGGTGAGTTGGCCGAGCGTATCGCTCGCCGCGTCGTAGGCGGCGCGCGAGGTGCTCGCATAGATTGCCAGCGCCTCGGTCTTGCGGTTGGTGCGCGACAACACCAGGATCTGGTTGACGATTTTCCGATAATCGTTCCAGTGCTCCTTGAATCGGCTGTACAGACCGTCCTCGGCCGCATCGTGGCGAATTCGCTCGAAACCGCGCTCGGCCTCGGCAATGGACCGGTCGAGCTCCGCCATCTGCCTTTCAGTCGCGGCGATCTCGGAGGGATCCGACGACAACAGATTGCTGCCCTCGATGGCGCGGAAATCGGACGTGAAATTGTTGAGGTCGCCGAGCACACGGGTATTGGGCAGCCACAGCTCGGCAACGTCGGCGGATAGCCGGTTGAAATTGCTCAGGCGCCAGATGCTGAACAAGCCGAGGACGGCGACCAGCAAAAAGAACACCAGGAACACCGCGGTGAGGTGAAACCGGATCGAATGCGGCTGCCGCATGGGGGCCAACCATCGGTGAGTGAAAGTCCGGAGATCGCAACAACGGCCTCTTTTATCAATATATTCTTACGATATATACATGCTCCACATGCCTGAAGTCCAAAAGAAGATCCTTTGCATCGAGGACGACCGCGAAACCGCGGCGCTGATCGCCGAGGAGCTGGTCGATCGCGGCTACGCGGTCAGCCTCGCGCATGATGGCCGCGAGGGGCTGGCCGCCATCCTCAAGACCATGCCTGACCTGGTGCTGTCGGATATCAGCATGCCCATGATGTCGGGGTTCGAGCTATTGGAACGCCTGATCGCGCTGGCGCCGCGGTTCGCGAAAATGCCCTTCGTCTTTCTCACCGCGTTGACCGATCGGGACAACGAGCTGAAGGGCCGGCAATTGGGGGCGGACGACTACGTGACCAAGCCGATCGATTTCGATGTGCTGGCGACCATCATCACGGCGCGGTTGGCCGGCATCGCGCGCACCGGGTTATGGCCGAAGCTTGCTGAGCTCAACGATCGCGAGGTGGAGGTCTTGACCTGGGTGGCGCGCGGCAAGACCTCGGTCGAGATCGCGCAAATCATCGGCTTGACCAAGCGGACGATCGATTTCCACATTGACAACGCGCGCGGCAAGCTCGGCGCCGCGACCCGCACCGAGGCCGTCATCAAAGCCACAACCGGGCGCCTGATCGAGCCGTAGTGGCACGCTCACGAGATGGCGGCGAGAGCGTCTTCACTGGCGCTAACAGAAATCGGCCGGCGGCGTTGCCGCCACCGGCCGAAACTGTTGGCGAGTTCGCTCGATCTATTTGATCGCGTTGATCGTGGTGGCGATCGAAAGCTTAGCTATGAACGCCGCACCGCACCAATTGGAGCCGAGGCCGCCGGGGTTTTGCGCGGTCACGTTGCCCGCCGCGAAACTTGCCCCTTGGTCGCTGGTGAAGACGTTACACTGAGCCTTGGTCAAATTGGTATCGTAGTAGCGCAGATCAAGCGTGAACACCTTCCAAGTAAAGCCGAGGCCGGCGTCCCAGTTCAAATAGCTCGTGTAAGGAACGCCAGTGGGAAAGGCCGGGACCGCGTAGAAGGCGTCAGATGTTCCGAGCTGCCACCAGCCGACGTCGGCGGACGCATAAGCGCCGATGCCGTTCGGAAACCACGTCGTCGGAGCGGTGAGCGTGACGTTGCCGGTATAATAAATACCGGACGCGCCGGAATTGAGTACCGACGGCGAGCCCCAGATTTGGCCACCGAAGGCGAAATTGTCGTTCACCGTGACGGTGGCCTTGCCGTAGCCTTCATAGAAGCTCACGTTTTCTTTGACCGTGTTGCCGTTCGGCAAAGCGGCCGCCGTGGCTGAGGCACCGCCGAGGCTGGTGCAAAGTGCCGCGGTGTTGAAACATTGGCCATCCGGGTAATAGTAGTACCAAATACCGAAATCGAGCGCGACTATGCCGATGGTCGGGCGAATGCCGCCGTAGAAATCGATCTCGGAGGCGGCGCGATTGGGGAAGTCGATGCTCTCGCCGGAGACGCCGATATAGCCCTGCCAGTCCTTGCTGAAATTGTAGCGCGGTTCGAACCCGACCTGACCCGACGGCTGATGGTTCGACTGGGTGATGCCGCGGAAATTGTAGTCCGACATCAAAGCGCCGGTGATGGCGATATCCCAAGGCGAGGGCGGCGGCGGCGGCGCCGCCGGCGCCTTGACCGCCATATCGGCGGCGATGGCGGAAGAGGAAGCTAGGCTGGCGGCGACCACGACCGAAAAAGCAAATCTTTTCATAATCTGCCCCTATCCCCTGCCCGTACGCGGAACGACGACTTCGTCAGAGACCGGGTACAGAGCCAATTCTCCAGCGCGGAAGCGCGGCTGATATCTTGAATTTTTCAGCGCAAATCTTCGTTCAGCCAAGATCAAAACTACAGCAAATGCTGACTTTTTGTGCGCCTAGGGCAATTAGTTAATAAATTATTGGAAAGTGTTGCAGACGAGATACACCTGCCAATCTCAGGGGCAAAACGAGTCTGCGGTATGGATTCCATGCTTAATGCCGCAGTAGCAGCGACAGAAGGAGCGCGAGCGCGAGGAGCGCGGCCACGCCCTGCCAGAATAGGAGTGGGGCGCGTTCATAGAGCGTCCGCGGCCTGCGGACCGCGAGCGGGGCGCGCGCCGGTCCCGTCTCCATCTCCACGGCAAATTCGATCATGTCGCGAAAACGTTCGCTGGGATCGATGGCGATGGCTCGCCCGAGTGCAGCCTGGAGCCAGGCAGGCAGATCCGGGCGCAGGGCGGAGAGCGCCGCCGGCCGGTTTCGGCGCGGCGGGCTGGTGGCATCGGGATTGCCGTAAGGAAACTCGCCGGTGAAGGCGCGGAACATGGTGACGCCCAGGGCGTAAATGTCGGTGGCCTCGTTGCCGGGTTCGCCGGCAAACATTTCGGGCGCCATATAGCCAGGGGTACCCGGAATGTCCTCGGGCGGAAAATCCTCCAGTCCGGGCACGCGCACCACCCCGAGATCGATCAGTTTGAGCGATCCGTCGCCTTCGAGAATCACGTTATCCGGCTTGATGTCGCGATGGATGATGTCTGCACGATGCAGCGCCGCCGCGGCTCGGGCCAATTTGATCGCGATATTCCGTCCTTCCTCCAGTCCCAGCAACGGGCGACGTGTGAGCCGCGTCTCCAGAAGCTCACCTGGATAAAGCGGCATGACGGTGTACAGGCAGGTCTGCCGCCCCGGCGGCAGCTCGATGGTGCGGCCGACCCAGGGGCTGTGTACGCGCGCGCCCACCCACGCCTCGCGGACGAACGCCGCGTGGTAGGTGGCCACCGCCGCGACCTGGGGCTTGGGAAACTTCAACACCACCTCGCCACCCTCGATCTCGTCAACCGCAGCGAACAAGCGGGTGTATCGGCCGTCGGACAGCAGCACTTTGAGCACGAAGCCATCGACCGTCTCGCCGTCGATCGGCACCGGGATCAGCGGCAGTTGCATGATGGCGGCGCCGATATCGGCCGATTCCGCCGTCGGCAGATCGACAACGTCGACCACCAAAGCCGTGCAATTGTCGGTGCTCCCCGATTGGAGCGCGGCCGCAACCAGCGCGCGGGCGGCATCCTCGGAAGCAGAGCGCGCGCGCAGGATGTCAGCGATGGCCTCGGCCGTCAGGAAAGCGTGCACGCCGTCGCTGCACAGCAGGAAGCGGTCGTGCCGCGCCACCGGCTGGGTGGCATAATCCAGCCGCACCTCCGTCTCGACGCCCAGCGCGCGGTTAAGGATGCTCGACCGGCCGCTGCCACCCTGCCGCACATGGTCGATGGTCAGGCAGGTGAGGCGGTCACCGCCGAGCCGATAGGCGCGCGTGTCGCCGACATGCAGCACGTGCGCGACGCGTCCGCGTAGCACCAGCGCCGTGAAGGTGCATCCCATCCCCGCCAGCTTGGCGTCGCGCTGACCTTGGGAATAGATCCAGCCATTGAGTGCATTTAAGACCCTGGCCGCCGCACGTCGCACTTCCATGGTCTCGGGCAGATCGCAAAATCCATCGAGAAAACCACGCACTGCGGTCTCGGACGCCACGCGACCGCCCTTTGCGCCTCCAATTCCATCGGCGATCGCCGCCACAATGTCCCGGCGCGGTTCTGGCAGCTCCAAGCCGAAAACGGCGCCGGCGAAATCCTCGTTGCGTTTGCGCGGTCCAGTCTCCGAGGCGAAGCCCACGCTTGCCTTAACGCCGGAAAGGCGCTCACCCATCACCACTGCTCCGATTTCCGCGGGACGGCGGGCAGTGCGGATCGTGACGCGGTGATGGCGCAGCCCCCTCCCTTCCCTCCCCCGCTTGCGGGGGAGGAAAAATCAAAGAACCCTCCCCAGCTCGCGGGGGAGGAAAAATCAAAGAATCCTCCCCCGCTTGCGGGGGAGGGATGGGTAGGGGAGCGGGTTCAATTCTCCAGCTTGCAACGATCATAGAGAAAATTGCCGCCGGTGGCTGACGCGAGGATAACCGTAAGATTTCCGGATTTGCGATCAAGCCTGTAGTTCCAACCATTGGTCGCGTCGCGCCACGAAATCTCGGTGTCGCTGATACGAGCCGGATTTAAATCCACGGTGCTCCGATCGTAGTCGATCCTGATCTGCCAGCTCGCACCGCTGACCGGATTGGTGCAGGTGATCGCGGTCTCGCCGCGCTGCGCTTCACCGCTCGTGGCGGGAACGGCAAGACCGACCGCCAACGCCGCGAAACCGATTAGTGACCGAGTCAGAATCGCCCGCACCATTTTCTGCCCATTTTATAATCAAATGCAGATTCTCTAATCACTTCATCTAAGCTCAGCCATCATCTTCATGGGAAAACATGTTCAGTCAATATTCGATTAATTTGGCATAGATTTTGCGAAATCATTCGAGCGCTCGCCTATGTCGCGCAGGGGCATTTTTGGGGGAAACAAATGGCACTCGTACCATCACCGCAATGGCTAGATACTGGAGATAACGCCTGGCAGTTGGCGGCGGCAACATTCGTCGGCCTGCAAAGCATTCCCGGACTGACAGTTCTTTATGGCGGCATCGTCAAGAAGAAATGGGCGATCAACTCCGCCTTCATGTCGATCTACGCTTTCGCTTCGGTCCTCGTCGTCTGGGTTCTTTTCGACTACAACATGGCGTTCGGGCCGCAATGGTTCCCGTTCCTCGGCACGCCGGGCTTGGCAACGTCGGCCATCTTTACCACCGGCCAAGCAACAATTCCGGCTGCAGCAGCGGGCATGCCGCCCCTCGCCTTTCCAATGGCGACGCTGATTTTCTTCCAGTTCGTGTTCGCTGCCATCACCGTCATCATCCTCGCCGGTTCTGTGCTTGGTCGCATGAACTTCACGGCGTGGATGATCTTCTGCCCGGTGTGGATGACGCTCGTCTATACGGTGGGGGCGTTCAGCCTGTGGGGCGGCGGCTGGCTCGCCCAAATGGGCGTGGCAGACTTCTCGGGCGGCTATGTCATCCATCTTGCCGCCGGAACCTCTGGCTTCGTCGCTGCCTGGATGATCGGCCCGCGGCTGCAGGCCGATCGCGACCATTTCCCGCCTAATAGCTTGTTGATGACGCTGGTCGGTGCCGGAATCCTGTGGCTGGGTTGGAACGGCTTCAACGGCGGCGATCCCTATTTTGCCAACGCCGATGCGGGCGCGGCGGTGCTCAACACCAACACTGCCACCGCAGTGGCCCTTCTGGTCTGGACGCTGTTGGACAAGATAGCCTATGGCAAGCCGTCGGTGCTCGGCGCGGTCAACGGCATGATCGCGGGTCTCGTCGCCATCACTCCCGGCGCCGGTTACGTGGATGGCGTGGGCGCGATCGTCATCGGCATTGTCGCCGGCATCATTCCATGGCTCGCCATGAACAAGCTGCAAAAGACCAGCTTCATGATGAAGGTGGACGATACGCTGAGCGTGTTCTCCACCCATGGTGTGGCCGGCCTCACGGGCGGGCTGCTTGTGGGCATCCTCGCCAACCCGGCGATGCTTCAATACATCGGCACCGACAAGGAGGCGCCCGGCGTCAACGTGACGGGCTGGCTCTATGGCAACGCCCCTCAGCTCCTGCTCCAGGTGGAGGGAGCGGCGTTCATTGTCGTCTACAACGTGATAGCGACCTTCATCATCCTCAAGGTCATCTCGTTCATCGTGCCGCTGCGTATGGATGAGGCAACTCTGAAGGTGGGAGACGACGCGGTTCACGGCGAGACCGCTTACGCGATTGGCGCGGAGGGCGACTAAGGTCGGCCCCGCGCCGGTCGCTTCACTTGGCTGTGCTTGCGGGCAAGATGGCCGCTCGCAAGTCGGGGTCCGCGCTCCACTCATGTCGCGCGGACCCTTGGCGGCCCCACCCATCGGCGGGGCCGCCTTTTTTGTGCCAACCATCGCGCCGGCGGCCGCTGCCGCTTGAATTTTGACTCGGTCATTTATTTGTTTCGGTCCGCGGTCGTCGGGCATTAGCCACGCCGCGCATCGATGCCGTTCCAGCCCAGCAGGGCCCTACCGATCTGGGCAACGCGGGATCGCATGCTCGACCGGCAGGCTGGCGACGGACCGAGCGCTGATCGAGCCGCCCTCACCACACGGCGATGAGGCAGATCAGCGAGAAGGGTACCGCGACAAGCCCTAGGTAGAGCCAAGTCCGATAGCCGTCGAGATCTTTAGGCCCGTGGAAAAGCTGGATCACCAGCCAGACGCAAACGGCAAATCCCAGAGCCATGCGAACGAGATCGTTTGGCGTGTCGTAGGCCGTCCAGATGGTCTCGTTCTGGGGCAAGCTGACGCGCAGCACTACCAGCAACATGATGCAGATGAACGCGGTCCGCAGGAGAATGGCCCATATCCGCAGACCAATCGGGGCTTGCGAAGGAGGCGATTTCGCATCAGCGGGACTCTCCGACCGCGCCATTTCGCGTGCTCCAACCAGCCTCCACGACCGGATCGTCCAACGGGACCGCCACGCCAAGCCACTAAGCAACCCATCACCCAAAACTAAACTTATATAGTAGCAAATTGCGAGGCGCTAAGAGCTAAACGCAAATTCGATGTGATTTTCCGTGGCATCATCGGAAGGGAATCTGGTCGGCTTAGTTCTTGCGCCGGATCGAGGTGCCGTTGATCCTGGCGACCGCTTTGGCCGGACCACCCAGTCGAGACGGACCGGCGCCCGGCCGCGTCACGCCGGTCCCGTTGATTGTCGCGCGATTGAGCGTAGTGACGACCGGGCTCACGTTCGGACGGACGATTCTTCCACTGCGAACCTCTTCGGCCTTGGCAAGATTGCTGTTCGCGCCGAGCAGCAACACAGCCAGAAAGCAGGAACGGATTCGCAGTCCGCTCTCCTTCGGCATTGCTCGCTCACTCGTTTGCCGGCGCCGCATCGGGCTCGACCGCAGGCGTAGCATCAGCCTGCCGGCCCAGGAATAGCGTCTGCAGCGCTGGCACGACCACGAGCAACATGATCGGCCCGACCAGCATACCGCCCACAATCACGGTGGCGAGCGGCCGCTGCACCTGACTGCCGATTCCCGTGGAAATCGCGGCCGGAAGTAAGCCGATACAAGCGGACAGGGTCATCATCAGGATCGGCCGCATCTGCTCTTGGACGGCATGGAACATCGCTTCGACTGGCGCCAGGCCGCTAGCCGCGACGCGATAATAGCTATTGATGATGAGGATGCCGCTCATCACCGATACGCCGAAAAGTGAAATGAACCCGATGGCGGCCGAGATGCTGAAATCCAATCCAGAGACGTACAACCCCAAAACGCCACCGCACACCGCAAAAGGAAGTCCGAGCAAGGCCATAAGGGCGTCGCGGAACGAATTGAACAGCCCGTAGAGCAGCACAAAAATGAAGGCGAGAGTGATCGGGAGGATAATCAAAAGCCGTTTCTTGGCTTGTTGCAGCCATTCGAACTCTCCGGCCCATTCGATACGATAGCCGGTCGGCAGCTTCACGTTGCGGCTGATCCGCTCCTGCGCCTCCACCACGGCTCCCGCGAGGTCGCGGCCACGCACGCTGAACTTGATCGGCACGAAGCGCTGGTTGCGCTCGCGAAAGATGTAGGAGGCGCCGGTGTCGAGCGTGATGGAAGCGAGCGCGCTCAGGGGGATGTACGCATTGCCGGCGGAAGTCTGAACCCCGACCTTGAGATTGCGCACTTCGTCGATGTTGTTGCGATATTCGGGCGCGAGCCGCACCGCGACGCCGAATTGGCGGTCTGCTTCCAGCAGCGTGGTCGCCACGGTTCCGCCCAACGCAGCTTGAACGACGGTATTGACGTCGTTGACGCTCAGGCCATAACGCGCCGCCTTTTTGCGATCGATGCTGATATTTAAATTGGGCTGTCCGAGCACCCAAAATGCCCCGAGATCGGTAATTCCCCGCACTTGCGCCATTTCATGCATTGCTGCTCTGGCAATCTTTTCCAGAATCGCAAGATCGGGGCCGACGATCTTGATGGAGTTGGCGCCTTTGACGCCTGATAGCCCTTCCTCGACATTGTCTTGGATATACTGCGAGAAGTTCATATCGATGCCGATGAATTCCTTGGCGAATTCGGCCTGCAGCTCGGCGATCAGCTTCGGCTTGTCCATGCCCGAGGGCCACTCATCGAACGGCTTCAGCGGCACAAAAAATTCGGCATTGAAAAACCCCGTCGCATCGCTGCCGTTGTCGGGACGACCGTGCTGGGAGACCACCGTAATGACTTCGGGATAGCCAAGGAGTATTTCCCGCATTTTGTTGACGATCGGCATGCCGGCTTCCAGCGAAATGGTCGGCGGCATCGACGCTCTAATCCAGAGATTGCCTTCCTCGAGCGTCGGCAGGAATTCGCTCCCGAGCCGCGAGCCGATGAAGACGCTGACCGCGAGGAAGACCAATCCGATCGCAATGGTGATCGTCCTGTTGTACAGCGACCACCGCAGCACCGGCGTATAGATCGAACGCAATCCCCGCACGACGGTTGTCTCGACTTCCCTGACGTGCTCCGGGAGCAACAGGGACGCGAGGCACGGCGTCACCGTGAATGTCGCGATCAGCGCTCCCACCAACGCATAGGCGTACGTTCGCGCCATCGGCCCGAAAATCTGGCCTTCGACCCCCTGCATGGTGAACAGCGGGATGAAGGCTGCCACGATGATCGCTGTCGAGAAGAATATCGCCCTGTCGACCTGCAGGCCGCTGGCCAAAATGAGCCGCAGCCGGTCGGTCCACGCCCGCGGGTCCGTCGAAGCCTTCCCGCGTGTCGGATCAGCACCCCACTTTTGCTCTGCCAGTTGCCCAAGTAGCGCCTGTCTTTCTTCCGGCCTTGCCTGGAAGTTCCGATAGACGTTCTCAACCAGAATCACGGCGGCATCGACAATGATGCCAAAATCGACGGCGCCGACGGACAGCAAATTTGCGTCCTCGCCGCGCAAGACCAGAATGATGATGCTGAAGAACAAGGCGAACGGGATGTTGGCGCCGACGATGATCGCGCTGCGCAAATCACCAAGGAAGATCCATTGAATGAGGAAAATCAACACGCAGCCGAAGACGAGGTTGTGCAGGACCGTGCTGGTGGTAACGGCGACGAGCGTGGTACGGTCATAGAATGGGACCAGTTTCACGCCGGCGGGCAGGCTCCTGTCGCTGTTGATCTTCTCGATCTCGGCCCGTACGCGCGCCACCACGTCATTGGTGTGCAGCGTGCGGTTCATGATAACGATCGCCGCAACGACGTCCTCCTCATGGTCGCGACCGGCCTTGCCAAGCCGCGGGACATTGCCGACGGAGACCTTGGCAACGTCCTTCACAAATACCGGCACGCCATTCGACTGAGAAAGCTGGACGTTCTCGATGTCCCCAACCCTGTAGCCCTGCGTCAAATCCGCGGAACCGCCGCTGTCCATGAGACCGACGCCGCGGATATTCACGGATTGCTGCCCTACGTTGATCGTGCGGCCTCCCACATTGACGTTAGCGTTGCCGACCGCGCCGATTACTTGCGGCAGCGTCACGTTGTAGGCGTCGAGTTTATGCAGATCGACCTCGACTTCGTACTCCTTGGTCGTCCCGCCCCAGGTATTCACCTGCACGACCCCGGGAACGGTCAGGAGGCGCCGCTGCAATATCCAATCCTGAATAGTGCGGAGATTGGTCAAACCGAAGTGCGGCGGCCCGACCACCTGATAGCGGTAGATTTCGCCCACCAGGCTGCCCCCCTGGATTTGCGGCGTGACATTATTCGGCAGACTGACGTTCTGCTGCAGGTTGATCGCAGCCTGCGTGAGAGCGAAATAATAGTCGACCCCATATTGAAATGTGACGCGCACGAAGGAGAGACCGTAGAACGAGGTCGAGCGAATGACGTCGACACCGGGCGTGGCGGCAAGGCCAACCTCCATCGGGATCGTGAAGTAGCGCTCCATCTCCTCGGCGGACTGGCCCGGGGATTGTGCCGTGATCTCCAGGATCACCGGTGCCGGATTGGGGTAGGCCTCGATGTTAAGCTTGGAAAAAGCGAACAGGCCGCCGACGACGAACACCAGCAAGCCCAACAAGACAATCGGGCGACGAGTCAGGCCGAATGTGAGAAGTCCCTTAAGCACAGTCTCACTCTCACTCAGATGTCATGTGCGTATTCGCCCGATCGAGGAGCCCTCAGTCCGACGCCGTGGCGAGCGCATTGCTCAGGAATAGCGCGCCTTCGGTGGCGACCAACTCGCCGACCTGCACGCCTTCGAGAATTTGCCGGTAGCCGCTGCGCAGCTCGCCGATCTTGACCGTCCGCCTGGTGAACCGGCGGCGGTCGGCGGTGACCCACACCGTCATCGTGCCGTCGCCTTCCCGCACCACGCCGTCGGCCGGAACTGCAGGGGAACGGACCGGCGGGCCGACGCCGATGACGAAATTCGCGAACATGCCCGAGCGCAGTTCGTGCTGCGGATCCTTGATCTCGGAGCGCACCAGGACGCGGCGGGTGTTCGGGTCGACGCTCGCTCCGATGGTGGTGATCTTGCCGTCGAACACGCGGCCGGGAAACGCGCCGAGCTTGACTTGCACCTGTTGTCCGACGCGGAACGCCGGGCTGTCATTCTCGGCGACATTGGCCAGCATCCACATCGTATTGATGTCGGCCACAATGTAAGGAGGAGGCGGGTTGCCCGGCTGCACGAACAGCCCCGGCGCCGCGTTGCGGGCCGTGACCCGGCCATCGATCGGACTCGGCCCGACGAGCGTCGGGTCGGCCATGCGATCGGCGACGATGCGATCGATGTCGGCTTCGGTCTTGCCGAAGATGCGTACCGCGTCGCGCGCCGCCCGCAGATTGCCTTCGGCGGTCTGCTGGTCGGATTCCCCCTGTTCCAGATCGTGCTGGGAAACGGCCCGCGTCGTATAGAGCTCGCGAAGCCGCGCCAGATTGCGGGTGGTGAGGTCCGACACGCCCGCCGCGGCGATCAGGGTCGACTCGGCCGTCAGCAGGTCGGGGCTGTCGATGGTGAACAGGGTCTGACCCTTCTTCACATCGTCCCCGATCTCGGCGTAGAGGGCAATGATGCGCCCTTGATAGGGCGTGAACACCTGCACCGACATGTCCTCATTGAAGTCGATGCTGCCGACGGCCTCCTTTTCGACCGGAAACTCGTGGTCTTCCACCGGCTCGACCTTGACCAAGGCGAGCTGGGAATCCGACAGATCGACGCTGTCCTGATTGTGCGAGGCTGCGCTCGGCGCGTTGGCGCTCGGCGTTGCACCGACTTCCGATTTCGAGCGGTTGCTGGAAGGCCACGCCCAATAAACGATGGCCGCAACGGCGATGAGCGCACCGATGACCGCCGCTCTCGCGTGGTTGCTTGTTATGCGGGGAACCATGGATAAATCGCATCCAGAATCTTCGGAATGGCCGCGAAATGGCCATTACCCGGCTCCGCCGTCTACTGTCATTAATCACAGCACCCTGGATTAATTACAACGTGTTCTGCGATTCGTCACAGTTTATTACGGATATATCATTTGGTTATTTCTAGCTTGATGATGGCTCATTGAGTCGCGTGGCGATGCCATCCGCTCCGGAGTGGGGCCGCATGGCACATGTTCACAGGAAAATCCTGTGCATCGAAGATGATCGCGAGACCGCTGGCCTGATTGCCGAAGAGCTGGCCGATCGCGGCTTCGAGGTCAGCGTAGCCTATGGCGGTTAAGAGGGCCTGATGGCCATCATGAGGGCCACGCCAGACCTGGTCTTGTGCGATATCAGCATGCCGGCGATGACCGGCTTTGAGGTGCTGGAGCGGCTGAACGAGATCGCACCTCGCCTTGGACGAATACCCTTCGTTTTTCTGACTGCGCTGGCCGATCGCGAGACCGAACTCAAGGGACGGCGGCTCGGTGCCGACGACTTTGTCACCAAACCGATCGATTTCGACCGGCTGTTCTTCATCATTAATGCGCGGATTGCCGGCGTCGCACGCACCAAGCTGTTGCCGAAGATTGTGAAGCTGAACAATCGCGAGATCGAAGTTCTGACCTGGGTGTCGCGTGGCAAGAAGTCCACTGAGATTGCACGCAAGCTGCGCCTCTCCAAACGCACAGTTGACTTTCACCTGGACAATGCCCGGATCAAACTGCGCGCGGCGACGCGGACCGAGGCCGCGATCAAAGCTGTGGCGAGCGGCCTGATCGAACCGTGACAAGGGACTTCAAAATGAATTCGGTCACCGCTCTGCTGAGGTTGCCAAACGCCGGAGATTTCATGCGACTTATCGGGGCGACTTCGATTCTGGTTCTGATTTGCGCGACGCCGGCGCCGGCGGCCGAATTGCCCTCGCGCAAGCCCGGCCTGTGGGAAGTCAAGACCAGCATCGAGAACCGCAACGCTCCGGCCCAGGTGATCCGGCAATGCATCGACGCCACCACCGACCAGATGATGCAGTCGAGCGCGGGCCCCTATGACCCAGCGGCATGCTCCAAGCGCGACGTGCAAAGGTCCGCGAATTCGATCACGATCGACTCCACCTGCACGGTCGGCGGTAAACCCGCGACGGCGCACGCGGTTGTTACCGGCAGCTTTGACAGCGCCTATACGATGACGGTGACCTCGCAAAGCGAGGATATTCCGGGCGGCAAGATGATCATGACGACGGAAGCCAAATGGCTCGGCCCCTGCACCGCGGACCAGAAGCCCGGCGACATGATCATGAGCAATGGCAGGACGATCAACATCCTGGAAATGCAGAAGCACACTCCCTCGAACATTCCGCCACGGTAAGGGGTGCGCTGCGTTACAATGCACCAAACCTTCTGCCGCATTCAAAAAACACGAACGGGTAACTCAAGCCGCTACCGTTCGCAATTGCCGGCGGGTACACGAAAGAAAAAGTCGCGCAGCCCCGCCCTTGTCTTTCACCTGGCGGTATGCGGTAGGTCTGGCTCTGAATATGTTGTTTGGTGGTGAGTGAGCTTCACGCCTATGTATCCAACAAAAATAAGCACAATGAGCACAGCTGCTAACCATATTATGCTTCCGCGCATGTGGGCGATGTCCCCCATTGCGCGCATTTTGCTTCTTTCAGTGTTTGGTTCATTTTTTTGGTTGGTCATCGATTCCTCCGCGAGCTACGGCTGAATTCTTGCGTAGGGCGGCGACCACCGACGCCGTGGTGAAAGCCGCGGCTGGCGGCCTGATCACCCTCTGATAAGGGACTGCAAAATGAATTCGGTCACGGGTGCCTGGGGCGGAACATGTTTCCGCTGAGGACTCCTGTGTTTATGTTTATTCGCGCCGGGCCGCCCAGCGCAGCCGTGCCAATTCCCCGTCGATTCAAGCCAGTTCCACTGATACCCTGACCGTTCATTCTGACGATCGTAAGGGCAGTTGCGACGGAACCATGATCTTTATTCTGTGCTGCACCGGGGCTCAATTTGTTGACCGGGGCATTGTCAATGATGGGTTTTGTATCGAGGTTGTGGGTGACCGGGCCAGTGGCATTGTCATGTTCGACGGTCTTGTCGTGGTCCGTCTTGTTAGGGTCTACGACCGCGCCAACGGCATTGCGGTGCAAGCCTCCGTCGGATCCGACAGGAGGCTCTTGGCGCATCTTGTTAGGGTCAACGCGCGCGCCAATGGCATTGCGGTGCAAGCCTCCGTCGGATCCGACAGGAGACTCTTGGTGATGATTGTGGACATTTTGGTATTTGAGGCCGCTACCCGGCGCACCGGTGGTCTTGGTTTTCTTGACTAGTCGCCCGCGTCCTTGATTCTGCGGTGTTTTTCTGAATCTCTGTCGCCGCGATGCAGCGATGGAGGTGGTTCGTGGCGGGGAAAGAGATTGCGGTCAAGAAGTACGTTGTGCGGCT
>JBEKNW010000062.1:0-22407 GCA_049522435.1 Xanthobacteraceae bacterium | reverse complement strand
CCCACCTCCCCTGGAGGGGGAGGTCGTCGCGCGAAGCGCGGCGGGTGGGGTGACAGCGCCAAAGGGCGCTCGGCCGAGCGGCGTCGCCGCGCACCCCACCCCCTCCGCCTGCGGCGGTCGACCCTCCCCCTGCAGGGGAGGGTGAAGCATGTAGCCCTTATTAAGCGCGGCGAAATGCGGGAACGATTGAACGGTTCAAACACCGAATCCGGATGTCGCGACCGCTCCATCCGGGCTTGCTCAACCGACGATACGCTCACAACCCGCGAGATATTCCCAAAATCCTTCCAGGGCTTTAAGCCCTTCCGCATAGTCGCTGTCGCTGATGAAGTGATCGAGTTCGAGCCCCGCTTCGTGCTTCATGGCATTAACGCGTTGTCGCATGTGCTCGATAGTGTCGAGAATGTTTGCCGGCATTGTGACTGCGAAGGTGACGAGCGTGTCTTTCACTAAATCCACGAAAGGTTGTCCACCCTTTGTTTTCGTCGTGATCTCCTCGCCGTTCCGCTTGGCCATCGCGGCGAAGTAAGCTTTGCAGTCCTTTTCCCAAAGGTGGTATTCGCGAAGATAGGCGCCCTGTAAAAGCGTCTCGATCACCCAATCTCGCATGGACCCTTCCATTTCAATGTTTAGCGGGTCGCGGCCAAGCAGGTCCAGATTGGCGTCATGGATCTTTGCGATGCCTGCAACGGTATATTCGACGGCCGTATGACGATGACCCACCTGAACACAGTTGATCATTGCGCCAGGTTCCAAATACCGCTTGATCAGTTCCACGATTAAGCCTCTCACGAATGATGCTCAAACTGCCAACTCTGATGGCGGATCAGCCAAGCCGAAATTGATCTTTTGCCAAAATTCGAAAGGCCAAGCTGATGGCGAACCAGGCATCTTTACTCAAAATCTCTCCAGCAAGCCTGCCTGTTGCAATTGATCGTCGGTCGAGATTGTGTTCGTCATCCACATGTCGAAAATGGGTCAGGGGATTTCGGATGGCAACGAGCGTCTTAAGATCGTCAACCTCCTGATCTGTCAGTAGCTCCATCGCTCGGCAACGGCGCAGCGTCTCATCGAACTGGATTCGAGATGGCAGTTCGTCCAATAGACCTCCATGAAGAAACGCTGCGAGCAAATTCTCTACTAGGCTTTGGCAGAGCAGAACTGTTGCAACGTAGTTGCCGTGAACGAACGACGAGCGGGCTTCGATCCAGGCCTTGTAGGTTACGTGTCCGCCAAAGAGCATTGTGCGGTACGTACCTAGATCAACGCCGAGGTCAAAGAGATATCGAAAGCGTGTAACTTTTCCTTGCAAGTCATCATGCATATCGGCGAGCAGGTGGCGAACCAACCCGACGTCCGAAATTTCCGATAAGAGGTCGAGTTGCGACTCATGTTCTTCTGTGCCGTCCTGCATTGGCAATCTCCTTAACTTGGACTCGTCAGGAGGATCACACTTGCTTCGAGGGTGGCGTCCTACCACAAAGCGAATCAGTTACACCGCGTGAAAGGAGGTGGCTATGGCGTCTAGGAGAGACGACGTTCGTTTGCCAGGAGTTCTCTGGGCTGGAGGGCACGAAGCGACATGTGTAGTATCCGCTACAAGGGTTAGTTTGCTAGGCTTGTCCGCGGTTGCCTATCGCAATTATTCGATAGAGCAAGTCTCAAAAGACCTTCCGGAGGGTAGCTATCAGCTATCCGTAAATGGAGAGATTATCCCAATGCGGCACCACAACGGTCAGTGGCCAGCCGCGCTGATAGGGTAGGATTCGAATGCCCACAACGCCTTCCGCCAACACGCTGTTCTACGGCGACAATCTCGACATTTTGCGCGAGTACGTCGCCGACGAATCGGTCGATCTCGTCTATCTCGATCCGCCGTTCAACTCGAACGCCACGTATAACGTGCTGTTCAAGGCGCCGGGCGGCGAGCAGAGCCAGGCGCAGATCGAGGCGTTCGAGGACAGCTGGCACTGGAACGCGAGCGCCGAGGACGCCTTCGACCAGGTGATCAAATCCGGCAACACCGACGCCGCCGAAATGCTGCGCGCCATGCGCTCCCATCGATGGGGCCAATGATGGCTGACTATGTACTTTGGAAGCGACTTACCCGAACAGATTTTAACTCAATGCATGGCCTTGCGTCTCCTTCGGGGAGTGGCGGCGGCGCTAGACACATCGCCCTTGGGGTAGCGACCGAACAGTTTCCGATAGATCAATTTCTGAAAGTTAGCGAGCAAACCGGTGTGACAGTTCAAGTCGATTCCACAGGGTTTGGTCCGGGTCAGTTGAGGTTTGTCAGTATTCCGAGGCGAAGGTATGGAGAGTGGATGATTGCTGACCAACGTACGCATCGCCACCCCGCTTGGTCGACCGCCGCTGGATTTCCAACAAAATACGATCCGTCAAATGCGCCAGTCATCCTCGTGTTCCGCGTGGGAAGCAACTTTTATGCACGCCTTTCGAACTTTAGACAATTGAGCAGTTTGCGGTCCGAACTGCCAGCCGGACCAATTGGAAAAGGAATCGCGCCTGTTACTGATACATTACTTTCCCACTTTGATATTGCCCCAGCCCCGATATTAAGTTCATTCGAAGAATATTTAAGCGACGAGCCTCTTGAACCATTTGATCCCAGGACAATTGAGGACGCTCGACAGAGGCTATTCGCGGCCATCACGCGAAGGCAAGGCCAAGGGCCGTTTCGAAATGCCTTACTCTCGGCTTATTCGGGGCGGTGTGCAATGACCCGCACCAGAACTTTGTGGGTTCTCGAAGCGGCTCACATAGTGCCGTACCGTGGACGCAAGACGAACGTTTTGCAAAACGGGTTGCTTTTGCGTGCTGATGTCCACACGCTGTTTGACCTTGGCCTAATTTCGATAGAGCCGAGCAAACGCAGAATCGTGGTATCAAGCTTGATCCGGCGGTCCTTTTACGCGGCCCTGCATGAAAGACCTATACTCCAACCGAGACTGATATCGGCGCGACCCAGTTCTGAAGCAATCGCGCAGCACTACAGCAGATTTCGAGAGTAATATCATGCTAGAGCAAACCAAGCCGGTCAACCAACTGGTTTACGGCGACAACTTGGCGGTCCTGCGAAACCGCGACTATTTTCCGAACGCGTTTGTGGATTTGATCTATCTTGATCCGCCATTCAACTCAAATGCTTCGTACAACGTTTTGTTCAAGTCACCGACTGGCGAACAGAGCCAAGCGCAAATCGAGGCGTTCGATGATACCTGGCATTGGGAAACTGGCGATGCAGAAGACGCGTTCGATCAGGTGATGAAGTCAGGTAATACTGACGCCGCAGAGATGCTGCGCGCCATGCGCCATTTTCTAAAAGAAAACGACATGATGGCGTACCTTTGTATGATGGCAGTGCGTCTACTTGAGCTGCATCGCGTGCTCAAACCGACCGGTTCGCTCTATCTACACTGCGATCCTACAGCGAGCCATTACCTCAAAATGCTCTTAGACGCGATCTTTGGCGTTCGAAATTTCAAGAACGAGATCGTTTGGAGGCGTAGCCACCCAAAAGGGCTTGCCTTCACGCGGTTTGCGACCACGCACGACGTCATCTTCTACTACGCAAAGGACTCGAACCGCTCCATTTGGAATGCGGTGTATGCGCCTTATGACGAAGCCGCTGCACAACAATATAGCCTAATTGATGAAAATGGCAGGCGCTATCAGCTTACATCGCTGCTCAATCCCAACCCAGACCGGCCGAACCTAACATATGAGTTCAAAGGCGTCACGAAAGTTTGGCGTTGGACAAGAGAGCGAATGGAGGAAGAAGATCGAAAGGGCCGGATCGTCGTTCCTCGCGGCGGTAGAGGCATTCCACGCTATAAACGATACTTTGACGAACAAGAAGGCGTCCCTGTCGGCGATTTTTGGGCCGACATAGAAATTGCGGCAGGAAACGAACGCCTCGGCTACCCTACCCAAAAACCTCTCGCTCTGCTCGAACGCATCATCTCCGCCTCATCGAATGAAGGCGATCTGGTGCTCGATCCCTTCTGCGGCTGCGGCACCACTGTGCATGCCGCACAAAAGCTCAATCGGCGCTGGATAGGCATCGACATCACGCATCTCGCCATCAGTCTCGTGAAGCGGCGGCTGATCGACGCCTTCCCGATGGTGCAGTTTGAAATTCATGGCGTGCCGAAGGATTTTGGCGCCGCGCGCGAACTGGCTGCGCAGGATAAGCATCAATTCCAGCTTTGGGCCTTATCGATGATCGAGGCGCAGCCCTACAAGGGCGGCAAGAAGGGCGCGGATTCCGGCATCGACGGCTTCCTTTATTTCAAGCCCGACGGCAAGACGACCGAGAAGGCGATCGTCGAGGTGAAAGGCGGCGAGAACGTCAGCCCGCAATGGGTGCGCGCGCTCGGCCAAGTGGTTGAGCGCGAGCGCGCCAAGATCGGCGTGCTGCTCATGATGGCCGACCCGACCACGACCATGCGCCGCGAAGCCTCGGCCGCGGGATTTTACGAGAGCCCGCTGCACGGCAAGTTCGAGAAGGTCCAAATTCTCACAGTCGAGGACCTTTTCGACGGTAAACGCCCGCATCTGCCGTGGATCGATCCTTCGGTGTTCAAGAAGGCCAAGCGCGAGAAGACTGAGCATCAGAGCGAGCTTGATGTCTGATGCTGGTGACCGTTCGCCGGCGGGTGAAATGCGAGCGCCTTGCGCACTCGTGAAGGCCGCTTAACACTCTTTCGCCTCGAATGGGCTATGGCACTTGCGCTGCAGAAGCATGTAGCCCGTATGGAGCCGCCGGGTCGCGCCAAAGGCGCGCCCGATGGTAAACTCCGCGGAATACGGGAACGATCGAGCGGCTCGAACACCGATCCCGGATTTCGCTGCCGCTCCATCCGGGCTACGCTCGCTGCGCGAGACCTTCTCGCAGACCGCTCAGTGGCTTCGGGTTGCCGCGGCGGTCGCCGTGCCGCCGGCATAGCCCGAGGTTTGCGCCTGCGCGTAACCGCTGCCGTTCGAGGCGGTACTCGCGAACGAACTGGTGCTGCTGGTCACGCCACCGAGGGTGCTGAGGGTACCTTGGTAACCGCCACCGCCGATCGCCGACGAGTTAGAGCCGCTCGCCGAATTCGCCATCGCATTTCCGTAGGAATTGGAGGTGCCTTGAGCGCTCGACCAAATATTGGTGAAGCCTTGCCCGCTGATATAGTCGCCGGCCATCGCGGGCGCCGCGCTCAGAATTCCAACGACCATCACTATACCGCACATCATTTTCATGTCGAATCTCCGCTGCAACGGGCCGGAATGGCTCGTCCCGAAGCCCGCCGTTCAGTCCCGGGGGGCTTGAGGCCGGGTCAGTCTTTGGTGGAAGCGAGCCACCACCGCGCCTCTTCCTGAGAGAACTCCATCAGCCAGGCGACGTTGGCCACGGGAGCCAGGCTCGGCTTGGGTTTCGGTTTTCTCCCGGCGGCGTGCGCAACCTTGCGCGCCCGGACAACCGGGCGAGGTCGGACAAGCTGCAGAGGTTGGCCAACCGGATGAGGCCGATCGATGGAACCAACCGAAATTTCAGGTTTGTCATTCGCGGCCATTTGGGCGGACGGGCATGCCTCGCCGACGGTCGCCATGGCCTCGGCAACACGTTGGTCCTGACACATGAGGGCGATCGCCGCGCTCTTAAAACCGAAGGCATAAAGCTGCCGCGCCGTGAGACGGAGATTGCATCCGGGGTCGGGCAGCGTCGAACCGAACGTCAGCCCAGTCCCCATCAGCGACAGACCGCCGGACGCGGAACCGAGACACGTCTCGACGCCGGCGGCGGCAAGACCAGGCGCTACAACCGTGGGCGGAGTAGTCAGCCTGGTCGTCGAGTTGACGTTTGGCGGGTCGCTGATGTTGACCATGGACGTGGCGCCCGATGTCGTGGCGGTCTGGGCATATGCCGGCGCGCTCACCGCGAGCAGAACGAGCATCAAGGCCGTAACGCGCATCTAACACTCCAACAAAACACTGCAGAACGAGGCACTTCGTGTTCAAACCTCATCAAATTTAATATTAAAAATTCCTTAAACATTCAACTTGCTGGAAATACTTAGGTCCACGACTGTCCCAACGTTTGACGTTGGATAGCGCGTAGGGCGGATCAGCGCAGCGTAATCCGCCATTTTGCCGCGCGGTGGCGGGTTACGCCTTCGGCTAATCTTACTGAGTCAGAAAGTCGCGGAGCAGCCTCGCGCACTCGTGAAGGCCGCTTAACACTCTTTCGCCTCGAATGGGCTATGGCACTCGCGCTGCAGTGAACGCTCCGTTCATCACCGGCGCGCCACGAGGCCCCATGAGTACCATCGCAACATGAATGCCATCGCCACACTTGAAACCGCAGATCCCCCTCCCTGCTCTCCCCCGCAAGCGGGGGAGAGCAGGGAGGGGGCGCCCGTCGCGAAAGCGCGCGTGACCCGGCGCCGTTTTCTCGCCGGGACGGCCGGGCTGATCGGCCTCACCGCAGCCGCGACCGGCGCCTACGCCGCCGCCATCGAGCCGCAGAGCCTCGTCGTTACGCGTTATGCGCTCAATCCGCCGGGCTGGCCCGCGGGCTGCAAGCTCTCCATCACGGTGATCGCCGACCTCCATGCCGGCGGGCCAGACATGACGCTGACGTACATTCGGCAGATGGTCGATACTGCCAATGGGTTGAAATCCGATCTCGTCGTCCTGCTCGGCGACTATACCGCGAACTACAGCTTCCCGATCACGCGCGTCCCCGACCCGGTCTGGGCGGCGGAACTGGCGCGGATCGCCGCTCCGCTCGGAACCTGGGCAATCCTCGGCAACCACGATTGGTGGTTTGACATTGCGGGCGTACGCCGCGCGCTCGCCGACGTGCGTATTCCCGTGCTCGAAAACAATGCGGTGAGGCTAAACGTTGACGGACAGCCGTTTTGGCTCGCTGGAATTGGCGATCAGATCGCCTACCGCCTCGGATACGGCCAATTCCTTGGCGTCGACGACTTGCCGGGGACGCTGGCGCAGGTCGGAACAGCCGATCCCGTTCTGCTGCTGGTGCACGAGCCGGACATTTTCCCCCGCATTCCCGCGCGTGTCGCGCTGACGCTTGCCGGCCATACCCACGGCGGACAAATCCGGCTGCCACTGATCTGGCCGGCCTTCGTCCCCTCGAAATACGGCGCGCGCTTCGCCTACGGCCACGTGGTCGAGGACGGCCGGCACATGATCGTGTCCGGTGGGCTCGGCACCAGCTTCATTCCGGCTCGGCTCGGCGTGCCGCCCGAAATCGTGCGCGTCGAGCTCGGCGGGTGAAAAATCCGGGCCGCCGGATTCTCCTCATGACGGCGCTAGACCGCCCGGGTCAGTTGGTGCTGGAGCCGAGGCCGAGCGCCATGTGCGGGCTGAACGGCGAGTCACCTTGGTGCGGCCCCAGCACGATGACCAATGTGCCGACCTTGACGCGATTATAGAGGTCGATCGCGTCCTCGTTGGTCATCCGGATGCAACCGGATGAGACGGCGGCGCCGATATATTCCGGCTGGTTGGTGCCATGGATGCGGTACAGCGTGTCCTTGTTGCTGGAAAAAAGGTACATCCCGCGCGCGCCCATCGGATTATGCGGGCCGCCGGTGACATAGGCCGGCAACGGCCCGAGCCGCGTCTGCTCTCCTGGGGTGGGAAGCCACGGCGGCCATTCTTCCATGCGGCCGATCTTGGCGATACCGCTCCAGGCCTGCGCCTCCTCGCCGACGGCGATGCCGTAGCGAACGGCTTTGCCTTGCGCCAGCACGTAATAGAGGTACTTGTTGTCGGTATCGATGAGGATGGTGCCGGGGGCTTCCTTGCGGTGATACTCGACAATGTGCCGACGGTAGGCTTCGGCAACCGCAGTCTGGTTGTACGGCAGATTGGACATCAGTTCCTTGTCGCGCGGCTTCCAGCCGACCTCGCTCACAGGGTCGAGCGTCCCACTATCCTGAATGCAGCCGCCGAGCGTGACGGCGGCAATCACGAATGCCAGTGCACGCATTGCCATAACTTGCCTACTCTTCCGCGGTCCCAGCCTCGAATCTAGCCAGGATTCTCCACAAACCACATACCGAAATCGTTTCGATCATGCCAGCGGTCCGGATAGCTTGGCACTGATGTCGACGCCAACTGTTGCAGGAATGTCGCACTCTCCTCATCGACGTTCGTTTTGTCAGTGCCACGAAGGCCCGATTAGTATGGCTTTGTCCACATTAACCAAGAGTTTACCACGATTGATGTCAGCTGCCGGCGGCGAGGATATCGCGAAAAATGTCACGCCGCCGGACGATTTGTCGCCCATTTCCGCCGCACTCGCTGCTTACCACCGCATCATCGCTCACGACAATGGGAACGGGGTTCAATAATGCAAGACGTGACTGCCAATACGGCCAAGAACACCAGCAATCAGCGCAAGCCGCGTAAGTCTTCCGAGGAAACTATCGCGCTTCACCTCCGCTACGGGCAAATCGGAATTTCCGCCGTCGCGGCTGCCGCACGCTACCAAGGGGATGCCAAGAATCCGGCCTACGCGCCGGTTGCGATCAAATCGGACGACCACGACGCGACGGTAGCCTGATCGGAATTGCTTTCGGTCGGCACCGCCTGTGGCTAATAGAGGGGGACAAGCCGTCCCCCTCTTCAATTTGTGCGTAGCAGCGCGGCGGTTCAGTGGCTCGTTTTGATGCGTGGCCTGGTGCCATGCTTAAAAGCCACCCCTCGAACGCCGCCAACACCGCTACAATGGAGCCGATCACCACGCCGAGGGTCATCGCGTCGCTATTCTGGAAACCGACAACGGGCCCATGACATTGATCAATCCATGAACGCTGTGGGCGATTTTTCCGACGCCGAGATCGAGGCCGGCCGGCGGCTGTTTGCCGGCGACTGGACCTTCCTCTCGGCGGCAAGCTCGATCGCCTCGCTTCCGCGCGCGGGCGGGCTGGAAGTCGCGTTCGCCGGCCGCTCCAATGTCGGCAAATCGAGCCTGATCAACGCGCTCACCGGCCGCCGGGCGCTAGCGCGCACCTCGAACACGCCGGGCCGCACTCAGGAGCTGATCTTTTTCGGCGGCCCGGACCGGCTGGTGCTGGTCGATCTGCCGGGCTACGGCTATGCGGCGGCGGCAAAGAGCAAGGTCACGGCGTGGACGAGGCTCATCCACGATTATCTGCACGGACGCTCCGCTCTCGCCCGCGTCTACCTGCTGATCGACGCGCGCCACGGCCTGAAAGCCGTCGACGAGGCGATTGTCGACACCCTCGGCCGGGCGGCGGTCAGTCACGAGATCGTGCTCACGAAATGCGATCAGGTCAGCGAGGTGGAACTTGCGGGACGCAGCGAGTCGGTGAAGGCGGCGATGCGGAAAAGACCGGCGGCTTTTCCCGATCTGATCGCGACCTCGGCGCGCACCGGCGCCGGCATCGCGCAATTGCGCGCCGCGATCGGGCGGCTGCTCCACGAACGGGCCTGATGCAGCAAAGGAAATAAGACCCGAGAATATTGCAACCAGGCGCCTCAGGCCTTTCACCCGGTTGCGGAGCCCGCTAAAAGGCACCGTCTTCCATCCTCCGCCGAGCGGCTTTCATGAGCATTTCAAACCACGACATTGCCCGCGTTCTCTCCGAGGCGCTGCCGTACATGCAGCGCTACGACGAGGAGACTATCGTCATCAAATATGGCGGCCATGCCATGGGCGACGAGCATCTGGCGCGCGAATTCGCCCGCGACATCGTGCTCCTGGAGCAGACCGCGATCAATCCGATCGTCGTGCATGGCGGCGGACCGCAGATCGAGGCCATGCTGAAAAAAGTCGGCGTGCAGTCGCAATACGCGGGAGGCCTGCGCATCACCGACGAAAAGACGCTGGAAATCGTCGAGATGGTGCTCGCCGGCTTCATCAACAAACAGATGGTCGGCTACATCAACGAGGCCGGCGGCAAGGCGATCGGGTTGTGCGGCAAGGACGGCAACATGGTGATCGCGCGCAAGCTGACGCGAACCGTCGTCGATCCCGGTTCCGAGATCGAAAAGGTGGTCGATCTCGGATTCGTCGGCGAGCCGGACAAGGTCGACGTCACCGTGCTGACGCAGATTCTCGGCCGCGAACTCATTCCGGTGCTGGCGCCGGTCTGCGCTGCGGCGAACGGCGGCACCTATAACGTCAATGCCGACACCTTCGCCGGCGCCATCGCCGGCGCGCTCAAGGCCAAGCGCCTCTTGCTGCTCACCAACGTGCCCGGCGTGCTCGACAAGTCGAACAACCTCATCAAACAACTTTCCGCCGATGATGCGCGCCGCCTGATCGCCGATGGCACCATTTCCGGAGGCATGATTCCCAAAGTCGAGACCTGCATCGATGCGTTGGAGCGCGGCGTCGAGGGCGTGGTCATCCTCGACGGCAAGGTGCCGCATGCCGTGCTGCTCGAATTGTTCACCGAGCTCGGCGCCGGCACTCTTATTCATAACTAGGTCGTGGACTCAACGGCGCACCCGGCATGTCCGCAATTGTACGCTAACCGGACATAAACCGGACATGGCGGAAAGTGAAGTTGTCCCGGATTTTGGCTATCCTCAGAACGTGAATTAGGTCACGCAAGTCGGGTTTAAGGCATGATACGCATTCTACCGACTGTCTAGACGCGTATCCGATCGCTGCTCATGACGCAGAATACCGTCAATCGCCTGACGTTTGCGGTTGCTCTCGCGATGTTTTTCGCGGCGATTTTCGTGCTCTACCGCGAGCTGGAGAATACACGCTTCATCGACGTGGTCGGCAGCCTCGAAGCGTTGCCCAAGACGCGAGTCATCGCTGCACTGGCGCTCACAGCGGCGAGCTACCTGCTGCTGACCGCCTATGATTTTCTGGCGTTGAACTATGTGGGCCACAAACTGCGCTTGTGGGAGACTTTGTTCGCTTCCTTCATAGCATTCGCCTTCAGCAATAATCTCGGATTCGCTCTCATGTCCGGCAGCTCGGTGCGTTACTGGATCTATACGGGATTCGGCCTCGGCGCCGTCGAGATCTGGGAAATCGTCGCGTTCTGCACCCTCACCTATGGGCTCGGTGTCACGACCGTCGGCGGGCTCATGTTTCTGTTCGATCCCGCGGGCATATCGTCCATCCTGAACCTGCCACAATCATTGCTGCGGGCTGCGGGCATTATGATGCTTGTGATAGGCGTCGCTTACCTCATCACCATCGCCGCCCGGCGCGGGCCGATCGCTCTCGGGCGCTATCGTCTGCGGCTGCCCTCTCTCGGCTGCGGCCTTATGCAAATTTCCGTAGCGTCCTTCGATCAGGCGCTCGCAGCTGGCGTCGTTTACGTGCTGCTTCCGCCGGATATCCGGATCAGCTTCCACGTGTTTCTCGGCATTTATGTCATTGCGGCGCCGATTTCTCTGTTGAGCCTTGTGCCAGGAGGACTGGGGGTATTCGAAACGATGCTCGTCACCTTGCTGGTCAGTACGTCGAAAGCGGCCTTGCTCGGCTCCCTCATCGCCTATCGCTTGATTTATTTCGTATTGCCGTTTGCGTTGGCGATCCTTCTTGTCACGATTTACGAGATAAGGCGCTCGTCGCGCGAGTCAGGCTGGCTTGGGCGACTGCTCGGCGTCCTGAGGAACGGCAAACGCGATCCCGGCCATCGTCCTCGATGAAAATCGCCGATTTGCTCTCGCCCGCTTTGACCGGCAAACACTTCGTGTTCTTACGTACGGGCGATTTCACCATCTCGAAACGATTTGCCGTCAGCTTTGCGCTGGTTACAGGAGAAAAAATCCTTCGCTGCCGGGAGGCAAAACCGTGAGCAGTTTCATCATAAACTTCGCGAAGAGTTCGAACGCGGTCGAGACCGGATTTGTCGCCGCCGGCATTACGGTTTCGATCATTGCCGTCGCTCAGTCCCTTTTCGCCGTGCTGAACTGGGTCTTCTTCGGCGGCTGACGCCATTGATCAAGGCTCGCGGCGGCGTCGCCTTCAGCTCCCATCCCGAACTGCGCCGATGGTACCGGGGTCCGGGCGCATTAAATCCACCACGCATGGCCGCCGAGAGCCGCGGTGCGGCAGCTCTCGATCGCCGACGCCTGTGCCACCCAACAGAACGAATTTATGAGTTCACGTTCTAGCCGGTCGCCCCGCGGAAACGATTTGCGAGTCGTCAATAGCCTGCATCGGCGAAGGACAACGCGACCTTTACCAATGGCCGGGTAAGAGAGTTGCATCTTCTCGGACGCTGCGGAGGCGCGCTTGGACCCCTCGCCGGGCATCGCGTATTTTTTCGGTCAGCTGAGCAAAGCGTTCTTGTCGCCGGGTTCGCATGTCTCGCTTGCCTCGCTGTTGTGCGCGCTGTTCATCGCGCTCGTTGTGCTGGCAGTCAGGCGCTACAGGAAAGGACGGCGGATTCGCTTGCGGCCGTTAATTCGGGCGTTGTTCCCGAGACACATCGTCATGAGCCGGTCGAGCATGGCGGACTTCGGCTATTTCTATTTCAATTTGTTCGTGTTCGGAATCGTCTTCGGCTGGGCGCTGCTTTCCTACGAGACGCTGAGCCGCAGCGTAGACGGCCTGCTGACCGGTATGTTCGGTCCGATGCAACCGGCGCCACTACCTGGATTCGTCTGCAGGTCGATCATCACCGTCATGCTGTTCCTGGCCTACGAGCTCGGGTACTGGCTCAATCACTACCTTTCCCACCGGATACCGTTGCTCTGGGAATTCCACAAAGTTCACCACTCGGCAACGGTGCTGACGCCTTTGACCAACTTTCGTGTCCACCCGGTCTACATGTGCATCTTCCTCAACATCCTGGCCGTCTGCATTGGGCTCGCGAACGGCGTTGGCGATTACCTGCTCGGCCAGGGCGCCTCGCAATACGGCCTGACCGAGACCAACATCATCTTGGTCTTTTTCATCTACGTTTACGTCCATCTCAAGCTGTGGATCTCGTTCACCGGATGGCTGGGCCGTCTGTTCATGAGCCCGGCGCATCATCAGATTCATCACTCGCGAGATCCCGCTCATTTCAACAAAAACCTGGGCAGCTGTCTGGCGCTGTGGGACTGGATGTTCGGGACCTTGTATGTTCCCGCGGCGGAACGCGAGAGGCTCGATTTCGGCGTCGAGCCGGATCGTAAGGACGCGCACACGATAAGTGGCGAGTTGATCGCTCCGTTCGGCCGCGCCGCGCTGCTGCTCAAAGAGCGACTCCAGAAGCGATCGCCGCAACCGGCCTCGTTGTCCGCACTCGATCAGAATCAGGCGTAATATGGCTGTTCGTCCGTCGTTGCGGCCATCGCCTCCACTGCGGTAGTGTCACAGTTTGAAAGCCGCTTGAGCCCCTGTCCCCTTGGCTTCCCGCATCATCTTTCGCTCTGCGCCCGGGCTCGCCGCGGCGATTGCGCTCGGTGTATCCGACGTGCTCGCCAAGATCATTCTGGCGGCCGGCTGCGACGTGCTCACCATGCTGTCGTTTCGCAGCATGGTCGGTCTCGTCTTCATGACAATGTGGTTACGGCTGGGACCGAAGCCGCCCGTGGACGCGCGCGTGCGCTGGATTTCGTTGGCTGTCGGTGTGCTGTTCGCAGGGCTCATCTTTTGCCTGTTCAAGGCGATCGAAGCGATCGACGTGCCGACGGCGGTGCTGACCTATTTCGCCTACCCGTTGCTGACCGGGCTCGCCGCTTCGGCGACCGGCCTCGAACCGTTGCGATGGCAAGGGGTCGCCTGCGCGATGGCGGCGTTCTTCGGGCTTGCAATGATGATCGGCGCTCATCCGGCCGGCCTGGCGCTGGCCGGCGTCGCTTACGCGCTCGGCGCGGCATGCTGCCGCACCGGCGTGCTCATCGTCACCCGCGCTTTCCTCGTCGGCGCCGACGCTCGGCTGACGACCTGGTACTCGGTGGTCGCGCAGGTCCTGCTGTTCGGCGCGGTCTCGCTCGCCGGTGAGACCTGGAAACCGCCGCAGACCGATGGCGGCTGGGCGGCTTTGATCGCCATGAGCCTGGCGACGACGGCCGGCATCCTGTTCGTGTTTGTCTCGACGGTCCGCATCGGTCCGTTTCGCACCGCGCTGATCATGAATCTCGAGCCGCTGACGGCGATGGTCCTCAGCGCTCTCGTCCTCGGCGAGGTGATCACGCCGCTGCAGGCGGTGGGCAGCGGCATCATGCTCGCCGCGCTGGCCGCATTTCAGGTGTGGAGATGACGATCATGTGACGTTCGGGCGGATGCCGCGGGGCTGCATGCGATCCGCAGGATTCCATGAACCACGCCGCGACTCAGTGTCATCACAATTGATGCAATGCGTCACAAACTCGACCAACTTGACGCCGAAGCTTCGCCGATCCGTAAGACCCATGTCCGTAGAAACACGGCGAGGACGGACCATGCGCGGGTTCCCTAGTTCTTCCTTCGATCCGCAGACGCTCGTCATCCTGGAGAGCGCCTTCGATGAGGCGTGGCTGACGCTCAAGGCGGTCGGCAACAGGACGGTGCGGCCGGACGAGCTCGCGCGCTCGATGCTGCGGCTTGCCATGGAGGGCGAACGCGACCCGGTGCGCTTGCACGACGGCGCGCTCAAGGGACTGCTTCCGGCGGCGTCGTGGCGGGAGGCGGGCTGAGCGGCTAGCCGGCCGCGCCTGGCCGGCCGGAAAGCGACAGTCAGGAATGGGAAATAAACATCGCGACGCCGGCGAGCGCCGCCGCGGCCAGCGTCCCGATGAGCGCCGCCTGCACGAATGGAATGGACCGACGCAAGACCCTTCGCATCGATTGCTCCCGGCTCGCCACTTGTTAAAACTGATTCGGCGAGGATGAAAGCCTCCTCGCCGGGAAGTGTGGCAACAACGAGTCGCCGGGAATGAAATCGAGTTTGGATGGTCGAGCCGGATTCCGCTCGTCCCCTCGGAAGCGGGGACCCAGCTTTTTGCGCGGCGCCCGACAATGGATTCCCGCTTTCGCGGGAATGAGCGGTGTATGACACTTAAGCGCTCCGTCCGCGGTTTCGATGCGGTCGAGACCTGGGTCTTCGATCTCGACAACACGCTCTATCCGCACCACCTCAATCTCTGGCAACAGGTCGACGCGCGCATCCGCGACTACATCGTCGGTTTCCTCCATGTCACGCACGATGAGGCGTTCCGGGTGCAGAAGGATTATTACCGGCGCTACGGCACGACGCTGCGCGGACTGATGGAGGAGCACGGCCTCGACCCCGACAAATTCCTCGAAGTCGTGCACGAGATCGATCACTCGCCGCTCACGCCTGACCCGGCGCTCGGCGCTGCGATCGCCAAGCTCCCCGGCCGCAAGCTCATTCTCACCAACGGCACGCGCCGGCACGCCGAAGCGGTGATGCGCCGGCTCGAAATCGAGCAGCACTTCGAGGCCGTCTTCGATATCGCCGCGGCCGAACTCGAGCCAAAACCGCGGCCGCAGGTCTACGACCGCTTTCTCGCCCGCCACCGCGTCGATCCGACCAAGGCGGCGATTTTCGAGGACCTCGCCCGCAACCTCGAAGTGCCGCACGCGCTCGGCATGACCACAGTGCTGGTGGTGCCCGCCGGCACCCGCGAGGTTTTTCGCGAGGAGTGGGAACTCGCCGGCCGCGACGCACCCCACGTCGATCACGTCACCGACGATCTCGCCGGCTTTTTGCGCGCCGTTGCTGTCGAACGCGGTGGCGATTAGAGCCTCGTCCGTTCGTCCACGCGAAAGCGGGGACCCAGAAGTTTTCAGCACAAGCGCTTCAACTGGATTCCCGCTTTCGCGGGAATGAGCGGAAAAGTTACATGCTTGACATCGCTGATGCGCGCTCCGACAAACCGCGGCAGCAGGGAATCCCTTTCATGTCGGCAGCCGATCTCGCCAGGACCCGAAACAAGACCCTCGCGGAGACCATCGACGCGGCCTTCGAGCGGCGCGAGGAGATCGGGCCGGCGACGGCGGGCGCGGTGCGCGAGGCGGTCGAGGACGCGCTCGATCTGCTCGACCGCGGCGCCGCGCGGGTGGCGGAAAAGGCGGCCGACGGCTCCTGGCGCGTCAACCAATGGCTCAAGAAGGCGGTGCTGCTGTCGTTCCGCCTGAGCGACCTGGGCATCATCGCTGGCGGGCCCGGCCGCGCCGCATGGTGGGATAAGATTCCCTCGAAGTTCGACGGTTGGGACGACAAGCGTTTCCGCGCCGCCGGTTTTCGCGCCGTGCCGGGCTGTGTGGTGCGGCGCTCCGCCTATATCGCGCCGGGTGTGGTGCTGATGCCGTCTTTCGTCAATCTCGGGGCCTATGTCGATCGGGGCACCATGATCGACACCTGGGCCACGGTCGGGTCCTGCGCGCAGATCGGCAAGAACTGCCATATTTCCGGCGGCGCCGGCATTGGCGGCGTGCTCGAGCCGTTGCAGGCGGGTCCGGTGATCGTCGAGGACAATTGCTTCATCGGCGCGCGCTCGGAAGTGGCCGAGGGCGTGATCGTGCGCGCGGGTGCGGTGCTGTCGATGGGCGTCTTCATCGGCGCCTCGACCAAGATCGTCGACCGCGACAGCGGCGAGATTTTTCAGGGCGAGGTGCCGGCCTATTCGGTGGTGGTGCCGGGCAGCATTCCCGGCAAGCAGCGCCGGAACGGCGAAGCGAGCCCGAACCTCTCTTGCGCCGTGATCGTCAAGCGTGTGGACGAGAAGACGCGCGCCAAGACCAGCATCAACGAATTGCTGCGGGATTGAATTCGCCAAGTATTTGAACCAAGACTTGCCGATGGATTGGCTCTATCTTCTCAACGGTTTCCACGGCCGCATCGGCCGCCGGACGTTCTGGATTGCGATGGGCGTGGTGGCGGCCGCCGAGATCGTCGGCCATCTCGTCGCCGATCAGATCGAGGGCGATCGGCTGGGCGCCATCGTCGATCTCGCCTTCACCTATCCGGAATTCGCGGTCGCCTTAAAGCGCGGCCATGACCGCAACATGCCGGTTTGGCTGCTCGGCGTTTTCTTCGGCGCCGGCGCGGTGCTCGACCTGCTCACGGTGTTGGGATGGGCCGGCACCAATGAGGAGCCGAGCATGCTGTCGCTGTTGATCGCGGTGCCGTTTACGGTCTTTGGTCTCGCTTTGCTGGTCGAGCTCGGCTTTCGCCGGGGTACGGTTGGCCCGAACCAATACGGGCCTGACCCGCTGGCGAAGAGTTGAGGCGCCATTGACTGCCGATCCCGTCGCCATCGCCCGCGATCTCGTCCGCTGCCGGTCGATCACGCCGAAGGAGGGCGGGGCGCTCGGCTATCTGCACGAGTTGCTGGCGAAGGCGGGATTTTCTGTCCATCGTGCGATCTTTGACGAGCCCGGCACCGCGCCGGTCGAGAACCTTTTCGCGCGGAGCGGTAGCGAGCGGCCCAATCTGGTGTTCGCCGGGCATACCGATGTCGTGCCGCCGGGCGACGAGGCGGCGTGGCATCATCCGCCATTCGCCGGGGAGGTTGCCGGCAACATGCTCTACGGCCGCGGCGCCGTCGACATGAAGGGCGGCATCGCCTGCTTCGTCGCAGCCGCGCTCGATCATCTCGCCGCCAATTGCGGCCAGCCAAAAAAAGGTTCGATTTCGCTCCTGATCACCGGCGACGAGGAGAGCGTCGCGGTCAACGGCACGGTGAAGCTCTTGCAATGGGCGGCCGCGCGCGGCGAAAAATTCGACCACTGCATCCTCGGCGAGCCGAGCAATGTCGAGGTCGTTGGCGATACCATCAAGGCCGGCCGGCGCGGCTCGCTCAACGGCACGCTCATCGTCAGCGGCCGCCAGGGCCACGTTGCCTATCCCGAGCGTGCCGACAACCCGATCCGCGGGCTCATAACGCTCATCGCCGCGCTGCAAGCGCCGCTCGACGAAGGCAGCGAGCACTTCGCTCCGTCGCACCTCGAATTCACCTCGGTCGATGTCGGCAACGAAACCGTCAATCTCATTCCGGGCGAGGCCCGCGCGCGCTTCAACATCCGTTACAACGACCATCACAGTCAGACCGCGCTGAAAACGCTGATCGAGCACCGCGCGAACGCCGCCGCGGCCGGACGCATTGATTATGCATTCGAATGGCAGCCCTCGAATGCCGACGTTTTTTTCACCAAGCCAAGCCCCTTCACCGATCTCGCCGCCGCCGCCATCGCCGGGGTGACTGGCCGCACGCCCAAACTCTCGACCACCGGCGGCACCTCGGACGCGCGCTTCATCAAGGATTATTGCCCGGTGCTCGAATTCGGCCTGGTCGGGCAGACCATGCACCAGGTCGACGAATGCACCCCGGTTGCGGACCTCGTCGCGCTGACGGCGGTGTATCGGAGGATTATCGAGCGGTATTTCGGGTGACCCGTCATTTCGGGGCGCGCTGAAAGCGCGAGCCCGGAATTCATAACTACCCTGCGCCTTATTCCGTCACCCTGAGGCGGCCGCGGAGCGGCCCTCGAAGGGCGACGGCCCCGGCCGTGCATCCTTCGAGGCTCGCTTCGCTCGCGCCTCAGGATGACGGTTCGGATGTTTGTTCAGCATCGCCGTGGCTATGGATTCCGGGCTCGGCCCTTCGGATCGCCCCGGAATGACGAGGAGGGTCAATACTCCACCCGCACCAGATAAAGCCCTTGCGGCGGCGCCACCTGGCCGCAGGCGGCGCGGTCGCGGGCGGCGAGAGCTGAGGCAAGATCGTCGGTGCTCCATTTGCCCTCGCCGACATGAACGAGCGAGCCGACCATCGAGCGCACCTGATGATGCAGGAACGAGCGCGCCGAGGCGCAAATTCTCACGTCCTCGCCGTCACACGCGACATCGAGGCGATCGAGCGTCTTCACCGGCGATTTCGCCTGGCACTCGGCGGCGCGGAAGGTGGTGAAGTCGTGCCGGCCGACGAGTTTTTGCGCGGCTTCGTGCATGGCGGCGCCGTCGAGCGGACGGCCGACGCGCCAGGCGCGGTGTTGATCGAGCGCGAGGTCGGCGCGGCGATTGACGATGCGGTAGAGATAGTGGCGCTTGATCGCCGAGAAGCGCGCATCGAAGGTTTCGGTAACGCGTTCCGCGGCGAGCACGGCAATGGGATGCGGGCGCAGATGGAAATTGATGGCGTCGCGCACGGTGTCGATGTCCCAATCCTTGGCGAGGTCGGCATGGGCGACTTGGCCGAGCGCATGCACGCCGGCATCGGTGCGCCCGGCGCCCTGGACCGCGACGCGCTCGCCGGTAAAGCCCGCGATCGCGTCGACGAGGACGCCCTGCACCGAGGCGCCGTTGTCCTGCACCTGCCAACCGACGAACGGCGTGCCGTCATATTCGATGGTGAGCTTGTAGCGGGGCATGACCGCCTCGGTTCAGCTCAGCACGCTTGCGCGCGCGACAGGCGTCCCGCGCAAGAATTCCTCCGCCGACATCGCCTTCCCGCCGGCTCGTTGCAGTTCAACGATCCGCACGGCGCCTGCCCCACAAGCGATTGTAAGCTTATCGTCGAGCACAGTGCCGGGCCGACCTTCGCCGTCACCTTTAGTGGTGCGCAAAACCTTGACGCGGCCAGCGCCGGCCAGCTCGAACCAGGCGCCGGGGAAAGGCGACAGGCCACGGCAATGGTCATGGACCTTGTTCCATGGCTTCGTCCAATCGATGTGCGTTTCGCTCTTGTCGATCTTGGCGGCGTAAGTCGCGCCCAAGGCGGCTTGCGGCGTCAATTGCAGCGCGCCTTTTTCCAACGCCGCGAGCGCGCGCAGCATCAGGTCGGCGCCGAGCCGCGCTAGCTCGTCGTGCAATTCGCCCGCGGTGGCATCCGGGCCGATGGGTACGCGTTCCGCCATGGCGATGGGGCCGGTGTCGAGACCTTCCTCCATCTGCATCACCATCACGCCCGTCTCTCCGTCGCCGGCCATGATCGCGCGATGGATCGGCGCCGCGCCGCGCCAGCGCGGCAGCAGCGAGGCATGCAGGTTGAAAGCGCCGAGCGGAAACGCCTCCAGGATCGGCTTCGGCAGGATCAGCCCGTAGGCGACGACGACCGCAGCTTCGGCGCCATGGGCACGCATGGCAGCAGCCCCCTCCCTACCCTCCCCCGCGTGCGGGGGAGGGTAGGGAGGGGGCCTCAGCGTCTTAGGCGTGAGGACGGGAATCCCAAACCGCTCGGCCTCGCGCGCGATCGGGCTCTGCCGTTCCGGCATGCCGCGTCCGGCTGGCTGCGGTGCGCGCGTATAGACCGCCGCGACCTCGTGCCCGGCACCGACAATCTCCAGGAGCGTGGGTACGGCGAAATCGGGCGTCCCCATAAAGACGAGGCGGAGCGCCAATCAGGCCTCCACTTTCTTCGCTGCCTTCGCTGCCTTGCTGAATTTTTTGATGACGCGGTCGCGCTTGAGCTTGGAGATGTGGTCGATGAAGAGCACGCCGTTGATGTGGTCGATCTCGTGCTGGAGACAGGTCGCGAACAGGCCATCCACCTCGATTTCGTGCGCCTTGCCCTCGAGGTCGAGATATCTGACCTTGACCTGCACCGGCCGCTCGACCTCCTCGTAATATTCCGGGATCGACAGGCAGCCCTCCTCGTGGATCGCTTTCTCTTTCGACGCCCAGGTGATTTCCGGATTGATGAAGACGCGCGGCTCCTGCGCCTCTTCTTTCTTCGACAAGTCCAACGTCGTGACGCGCTTGGCGACGCCGACCTGGATTGCCGCCAGCCCGATACCGGGCGCGGCATACATGGTCTCGAACATGTCATCGACCAGCTTGCGGATGCCGGCGTCGATGCGCTTGACCGGCTCGGAAACGAGCCGCAACCGCTTGTCGGGGAGTTTGATGATCTCGCGCACAGCCATGTCCGGCGATGTAAGCGGTGCATAAAGCGCGGTCAATGCGCCCGATCCGTTGCCCGGGCGGCCGTAAGTGCGATATAAATGTTCCCTCTTTGTTCCATGCGAGCCGCCCGCTTGCCCCGGCGAATCGCGTACAAGCAGCGCATGACTGCGAGCCCGCCGATCATCGCGATACTGGTCATCCTCATCGCCTGCGCCGCAATCGCCGCGATGGCGATCGTGCTCTGGCGCGCCCGCAACCCCAGCCATCCGCAGGCCACGGTGATGACCGAGCTGGCGCGGGCGCACGCCGACGCGGCGACGCGGCTCGAAGCCATGATCGGCTTGCTGGCCAAGGGCCAGTCGCAGCTTGCGCACACGGTCAACGAGCGCCTCGATTCGGTCTCCCATCGCCTCGGCGATTCCTTGGAGAAGACCAAGCAGAACACGGCCGAGAATCTGCAAAAACTCAACGAGCGGCTCGCGGTCATCGACAGCGCGCAGAAGAACATCACCGAGCTCGCCACGCAGGTGACTTCGCTGCAGGGCGTGCTGGGCAACAAGCAGTCGCGCGGCGCGTTCGGGCAATGGCGGATGGAGGCGATCGTCCAGGACAGCCTGCCAAAAGGCACCTACGCGTTCCAACACACGCTGTCGAACCGCACGCGCCCGGACTGCTGCGTGTTCATGCCCGACAAACGCCCGCTGGTGATTGACGCCAAGTTCCCGCTGGAAGGCGTCACCGCCTATCGCGACGCCAAGTCCGACGAAGAGCGCAAGGCCGCGGCCCAGCGCCTGCGCGCCGACGTCGGCAAGCATGTCGGCGACATCGCGGAGAAGTATCTGATTCCGGGCGAGACCCAGGACCTGGCGTTGATGTTCGTGCCGTCGGAGTCGGTCTACGCCGAAGTTTCCGATGGTTTCGACGATCTGGTGCAGAAGGCATTCCGCGCCAAGGTCGTCATCGTCTCGCCGTCGCTGCTCATGCTGGCGATCGCATTGGTGCAGCAAATGCAGAAGGACGCCCGTATGCGTGAGGCGGCCGACCAAATTCGCGACGAAGTCGGGCGCCTGGTGAAGGACGTGGGCTTGCTCGGCGATCGCGTCCGCAAGCTGCAAACCCATTTTAATCAGTCAAACGAAGATATCCGGCAAGCGATCATCTCGATCGAAAAGATCGAAACCCGCGGCGAGCGCATTCAACAGGTCGAAGTCGGCGCCCAAGCGTCGGCCGGTTCGAACGTCATTCCCGCGCCAGTGCGCAAGTTGGAGGCGGGGGAGTAAGCCGCCGAAAACTCTCGCGTCATTCCGGGGCGCGCCGAAGGCGCGAGCCCGGAATCGATATTCACGAAACGTGAGGAGCTTTACTCAGTGCTCATCTTACGGACTGTGGTTATGGATTCCGGGCTCGGCCCTTCGCGCCGCCCCGCAATGACGCCGAAGAATGCATCGTTGGTGAGAGTTCGCCAAACAGCTAGTCGCCCGAGTCACTCAAAATGAGGGGTAGAGCCTCTTGAGCTTGACGCGGGCATGATCTGTCGTGAATTGCCAATCGGCCTTGGCGTGATGCTTGTTTCGATGGTCCTGCCAAGCGG
>JBEKNW010000061.1:0-22519 GCA_049522435.1 Xanthobacteraceae bacterium | reverse complement strand
CGTCCGCCGGCGATGCCGATGTCGGTCAGCTCGTGCTCGGTGCCGATTCCGCGCGCGTTCCTGAGAATGAGGTCCATGGTTTCCTCGCTTGGTATTCGATCCATCAATCACAATACGGTCCCGCGATCGCCCAGATAGGCGCGCACCAGCGCCGGATCCTGGCCGACCTCGTGCGCGGTGCCCGAATGCCTGATGGTGCCGGATTGCAGCACATAGGCCCGATCGGCGACCGATAGCGCGAGCGCGGCCATCTGGTCGACCAGCAGGATGGTGGTTCCCTCCTCGCGCAGCTCCGCGAGCAAGTCATAAAGAGTTTTCAGAAGTTTTGGGGCCAGCCCGAGCGAGGGCTCGTCGAGCATCAGAACCTCAGGGCGCGCCATCAGGCCGCGGGCGATCGCAAGCATCTGCTGCTCGCCCCCGGAGAGGAGGCCGGCGCGCTGGCGCTGCCGCTCCTTGAGCGCGGCGAACCGCTGGAGCAGCGCTTCGATCATCTGCGCCTCGTCGGCGGATGTGCGCGCATAGGCGCCGAGCCGCAGATTGTCGATCACACTCAGCTCCGGAAAGACTTGGCGGCCTTCCGGCACCAGGATCAGACCCTGGCGGGCGATGCGATCGCCCGCCAGCTGATCGATGCGTCCACCGAGGAACCGCACCTCGCCTGCAACCGGCCTGATCAGTCCGCTGAGCGCGCGCATCAAGGTCGTCTTTCCCGCACCGTTGGCGCCGAGTACGGCGACGAGCTCGCCCTTTGCGATTTCGAGCGCGGCATCGCGGACGATGGTCGCGGCGCCATAGCCGGCCGAAAGCGCACGCACCGTCAGCAACGGCGATTCCCGGGCCGGGAGCGAGCGCTTACGCCTGCGCTCGGCCTGTTTGCCCGCGCCAAGATAGGCCTCAAGCACGGCGGGCTCGGCCGCGACTTGAAGCGGCGGCCCTTCGGCGATCTTGGCCCCGGCATCGAGCACGACGACGTGGCTCGAAATACCCATCACCAATTCCATGTCATGCTCTACCAGGATGACGGCGATGCCGATGACGGCGAGCTTGCGCAGCAATTCGCTGATCTCGGCCTTGTCCGCGGCGTCGAGTCCGGCGGCCGGCTCGTCAAGCGCCAGCACGGCGGGGCGAACGGCGAGTGCGCGCGCAATCTCTACCAAGCGTTTATCGACGTGCGAAAGCGTGCCCGCAGGCGCGTCTATCCCGCCTTTATAACCGGCGAAGGCGAGCAGGCTCTCGGCCATCTCGCCGGTCTCGGCGTCGCGCATCGAGGCAACAACCGAGCGCACGCCGAGCCTACCCCGCCGCAACGCGATCAGAATGTTGTCGAGCACCGACATGGTCGCGAACAGCTGGCTGGTCTGGTAGGTTCGGGCGATTCCCGCCCGCGGAATTTGATAGGCTCGAAGCTCCGATATGGTCCGCTCGCCGAGCTTCACGGTCCCCGCATCGGGCCGGTAGAAGCCGCAGATGGCGTTGAGCGCAGTGCTCTTGCCGGCACCATTGGGTCCGATGATGCTGGTGATTGCGGCGGGATGCGCATCGAAGCTGAGATCGTTGACCGCCCGTACGCCGCCGAAACTCACCGCCAGATTGCGCACCGAAATGCCGTGGCCGGTCGCCCCGGAGGCGAGAAAGCCGACGACATCGCGTCGCTCACGGGGCGCCGTCTCGCAGCCCGCCTTTGGCAACATTCGAGCGACGACGCCGACCAGGCCGGCCGGCGCAAGGCGGAGCACCGCCAACATCAGCGCGCCGACGAACAGCAGCCGGTATTGGCCGAGCGTCGAGAGCAGTTCCGGCAGCAGCACGACGACGCAAGCGCCGATCAGCGGCCCGAGCACCCGATCGGCGCCGCCGAGCATGACGACGAGAAGAAACAGAATAGACTGGAAGAACGGGAACGATTCCGGACTGATAAAATTGCTGATCGACGCGTAGACGCCGCCGGCGATCCCCGCCGCGACCGCCGAGATGCCGAAGGCGGTGGTGCGGATGACCGTCGGATCGAGGCCGATCGAAATGCTGGCGGATTCGGAGTCCCGCACCGCTCGCATCGCGTTGCCCCACGCACTGTCGCTGAGCCGCGCGAAAGCTGCGGTCGCCAGCACGGTGAGCGCGACGGTCAGGAATGCGATGCCTTTCTCGCCGATCTCGGCGCCGAACACGCTCGGACCGGGAATGCCGGAGAGGCCGTTCCAGCCACCGGTCAGGCTCTGCCACTCTGCCGCGCTCTGCTCGACAACGAAGCCGAATGCAATGGTCACCATGGCGAGGTAGGGACCGCGCACCCGCAGCGCCGGGATCGCCAGCAAAACCCCGGCCAATCCGGAGATCACGCCGCTGGCGGCGAGTGCCGGCCAGAACGACCATTCGTACGCGGTCGTCAGGATACCGACGGCGTAGGCGCCGATGGCGTAGAACGCCACATGTCCGAGCGATATCTGACCGTTGAGCCCTAACAGCACGTTGAGCCCGATGCCGACGATCGCGGTCAGCCCGACCGTGACGATGATAAAGACCTGGTAGCCGTTGCCTCGGGCGATGAGAAAGCACACGGCGGCAATCACGATCGCGGCCGCAGCGGCGGCGCGCCAGCTCATACTTTCCTCAACTCGGCGCGGCCGAACAGGCCGTTCGGCCGCAATGCCAGAGCGAGAATGACGAGCGCAAAGGTGACAATCTGCGTGTAGGTCGAGCCCAAGAGCGCGGTGATCAGGGCCTCGGCGATGCCGTAGATGAGGCCGGCCAGCACCACGCCCCAGGCGCTTTCGATGCCGCCAAGGATCGCTACGGCGAAGGCTTTGATGCCGAACAGCGTGCCCATGGTCGAGGAGATCGTGAACAGAGGCGCGATCAGGATGCCGGCGATGCCGGCGAGCAATCCCGACAGCGCGAACGCGATCTCAACCACACGCTCGACCCGGATGCCCATCAGTCGGGCCGCATCCTTGTTCTGGACCACGGCGAGCAGCGCCTTGCCGTGCCTGGACGTTACAAACAACAATTGCAATCCCGCTGCCACCACGAGGCCGATCACTGGAATGAGCGCTTGAAGGTACTGGATCCTAACGCCGGCGATGGAGACGGTGCCGGTCGTGAGCACGCCAGGCGGCATGCCGCGCGGGTCCTTTCCGAACGTGAACAGCACCACGTTTTCGAGAACGATGCCGAGCGCGACGGTCGCGATCAGCCAGGAATTTGAGCCGCGGGCCACGAACGGACGCACCGCAACGCGTTCGACCACGACGCCCCACAGCGCGCATGCCGCGAGCGCCAGGAGAACCGCCAGCGTCAGCGGACATCCGAACGTGACCCAGAACGTGAAGCACAGCACCGCGCCCAACATCATGGTGCTGCCCTGGGCAAAATTCACGGTCCTGGACACGGCGTGCGTCACGTGGAAGCCGAGCGCCAGGAGCCCGTACATGCTGCCGAGGCCGAGCCCGGAGATGATCGCGGATGCAATCAGCATGGCGGTGAATGGCGATGGACTACGATCGAGAGTCGCTGCGGGCCGCGGCGAACCGCTGCGTACCCGCTCCCCTTGCGGGTCGGGCTCTGGATCAGGGCGTCCCGACCGCCCCAATCCCTCAATTCACGGGAACGATCTTGTCGCCCTCGTAATGCACCATGATGTAGTCGTCAGGTCCGAGCGCATCATGATTGTCGGGCGCGAACGGCCGCGTGTAAGTCTTGATCAGCCCCTCGTAGGGGGTTTTCAAGTCTTCCAGCGCGGTGCGGACGGCGTCCGGATCGGTCGAGCCCGCCTGCGCGATGCCCAGCGCAAGCAGATGCATCGCATCGTAGGCGTCCGCGGTGCCAACCGGAGCAAACACGTCTTCGGGTTCCTTGATCTGCGGATATTTCTTCTCGAGCGCCGCCAGGACGCGCTGGCCGACCGGGCCTTGCTTGCCGAAGAAGCTGTAGGTCTGGATAAAATCCGCATCGCCGGCCGTCGGTCCGGCTAGCTCCGGAAAGCGGCCGCCGGAAATGCCCCAGTGCGACACCACCGGGACCATCCATCCCATGCGCTCGCGCGACTTCATCACTTGCGCGCCGGGCGGCGTATTGACGACCAGGATGATGGTATCGGCGCCGGCATCCTTGAGCCGCGCCAGTTGCGGCACCATGTCGACATCGTTGTTTTCGAATTTTTCGACGCCCGCAATCTCGACCGACGGGTCGGCCTTGCTGGCGGCCGTCAGTCCCTTTTCGTTTCCTTGGCCCCAGGGATTGTTGATAAGCATCAGACCGGCCTTCTTCGAGCCGAACTTCTGGTGGGCAAATTTGAGCAGCTTGACGTCGACCAGAGCATCGACCGCCGAGACACGGAAGGCATAATTGGGATCGGCGCCGTTGCGCGTGATCCCGGTCCCGGCCGCCCACACGCCCATGTAGATGCGTTTTTCCTTGTTGAGGAGCGGCACCATCGCCAGCGATACCGGCGTGTCGATGCCGCCGAAGATCGCCGCTACATTCTCGGAGATGAGTTCGCGCGCGGCGATCAGCCCTTTGGGCGGGCTCGATTCGTCGTCGCGCTGCACCAACTCGAGCATGCGGCCGCCGAGCAGACCTCCCTTGGCGTTGATCTCGTCGATTGCCAGCATCAGCCCGCGGGTGATCGCCTCGCCGGACTGCGCGGAGGCGCCCGACAGAGCCGCCACTTGTCCGATCTTGATCGGATCGGCCGCGAGCGCCACAGTCGCTCCACACAGCGCGAGCGCCGCGCCAATCGTCACCGAACGCGCCGCGCGGGCACGTTGCAACAGCCATCCTCTCGTCATCAGCTTTCTCCTTCGGTTTTCCCGGCTGTTGACATCGGCGGAGGCACGTAAAGGATGATGATCCGAAAGAAACTCTTCTTTGTCAATTTGCGGCTCATCGGCCGCTCTGCGCCCGGGCGCGGGCGGCGGCGGTGCGCGTCGCCACCCGATCGAGCACCGCGATCATGTCCTCGACCTCGGCGCGATCGAACCCTTGGGTGATGAATACGATTTTGCTGCGGCGGTCGGCATCCGGCCAGCGCTCGAGCCACGACAGATTATGCAGGAGTTGCTGCGCGCCCTGGATCACCGCCGGCCGGTCGGGCTCCTCGGCGACGTGGACGATGCCTTTCACCCGCAACAGATTGGGTCCGAGATTCTGCTGCAAGGCGTCGAGGAGGAGGCGCAGCGCCTCGCGCGGGATCGGATTTTCGCGGACGAAGCAGAACGAGGCGATATCGCGGTCGTGCAGATGGTGGTGATCGTGATCGTCATCATGCGCGTGATCGCCGTCGTGATCGTGTTGATGTCCGTCATGCTGCTCGTAGGCGGCGGCATTAAGCCACGCGCGCGCGTCAGCCTTGGTATCACCCGGGTCGAGTCCCTCGGCGCGTAACAGCCCGCCGATGTTGAATGACGGATCATCGATGCGCGAAATCTTCGCCGCCGGGTTGAGACGACGGAGCCGCTGGGTCAGCGCCGCTTCGGCCGCCTTTGCTTCCGCCTTGTCGATCAGATCGAGCTTGGTGATGAGGATATGCTCGGCCAGCGCGACCTGCCGCACCGATTCGACGTGGTTATCGAGCGTTTCCGGGCCGTTTACCGCATCGACGGTCGCGACCACGGTGCCGATGCGATAGAGCCCGGCCAGCGTCGGATCGGACAGGAAGGCCTGGATCAGCGGCGACGGATCGGCCAGCCCCGACGTTTCGATCACAACGTGATCGAAACGTGGAATCTCGCCGGCCTCGCGGGCGTGATAGAGGTTGTTCAACGTGGTGACCAGATCGCCGAACACGGTGCAGCACAGGCAGCCGTTTTCCAAAACCATGATGGTGTCGTCGCTCTCAGCCGCCAGCGCATGATCGAGGCTCATTTCGCCGAATTCGTTGATCACCACCGCCGTATTCGCCATCGCCGGATCGCGCAGCGCGCGATTGAGCAGCGTCGTCTTGCCGCTGCCGAGGAAGCCGGTCAGGATGGTGATCGGAGTGTGGGACAAATCGGTGTGCTCCTCCCCAGAGTCGGATGATCCGACCGCGCTGAAACATGAAATATATAATCAGGATGCGGAAGGCCGGTAGGGCAGAATTAAGCCGCGTACTCATAAACGGGCTCTATAGACCAACGCGTTCACGATGCCGGATGATTCATCGCGGTGGCCCCTAGGCCTCGATGATCACCTTGAGCGCTTTTGTTTTGGCCGCGTTGCCGAAGGTGTCGTAGGCATCGAGGATGTGGTCGAGCTTGAAGCGATGGCTGATCAGGAGCTTGGGGTCGATCCTGTGAGATCGGACGGTGTTGAACAGCATCGGTATGGTGGCGGTGTCGACCAGCCGTGTGGTGATGGAAATGTTGCGGTCCCACAGGCGTTCCAGGTGGAGCGCAACTTGCTGTCCATGCACCCCGATATTGGCGATGTTGCCGCCAGGCGCGACAATTTTCTCGCACATCTCGAAAGTGGCCGGAATGCCCACCGCCTCGATGGCGGTGTCGACGCCGCGCATGCCGGTCATCTTCATGACCGTCTCCACGGCCTTGCCATCGGCGCTGTTGATGCCTGTCGTGGCGCCGAAGCGCTTCGCCATTTCCAGGCGATTGTCGTCGAGATCGATCATGATGATCTCGGCCGGTGAGAAGAATTGCGCGGTGAGCAAGGCCGCAAGCCCGACCGGCCCGGCGCCGACAATCGCCACGGTGCTTCCCGGTTGAACTTTGCCGTTGAGCACGCCGCATTCGAACCCGGTCGGCAGGATGTCGCTGAGCATCACCAGCGCTTCTTCGTCCGCCCCGTCGGGAATGGGATAGAGGCTTGTGTCGGCATAGGGAGTGCGGACGAATTCAGCTTGGGCGCCGTCGATGCTGTTGCCGAGGATCCAGCCGCCGGTGGTGCAGTGCGAGTACATCTGTTTGCGGCAATAAGCGCATTTGCCGCAGGCGCTCACGCAGGAGATAAGAACACGATCTCCCGGCTTGAACACCGTGACGGCCAGCCCAACCTGGTCGACGATGCCGACGCCCTCATGGCCGAGAATGCGGCCGGGCCGGCAAGTCGGGACGTCACCCTTGAGGATGTGCAGGTCGGTCCCGCAAATCGTCGTCTTTACTATTTTGACGATCGCGTCCGTGGGCGCCGTGATTTCCGGCTTTGGACGCTGTTCCAGGGCTTTCTTGCCCGGACCGAGGTAAACCAGCGCTTTCATCGTCCCTGCTGTCGTGCCTGCTGTTGTGTCGCGGGCGCGAGTTGCCGGTTTTGGCATCGTCGTGGTCGTGAGAGTCATGGACTTTCACCTTTTAGGTCGGCTGGGTTGATGGTCCGGACCATGGCGCATCCAATGGCCATCTCCAAAGCCGAAGGGCCCATTGCGCGCCTGCACCTTCCAATGCGCCCGACTTCTGATTGTTCCCTGAGTGCGTTTTGCCGCGATAATTATTGAGGTCGCTCGCGCCGCCTGCTTGCGGATTTTCCCGACGGAATCTCGCTCGCCAAGCTCGCGCCGCTATTCGACCGCGACCGACACCCATTTGAAGTGCGCCAATTGGACCATCGCGACTCCCTCTCCCCGCGGGGGAAAGGGAGAAGCCGGACAGCCGTGGGACGAGCCCGGCCATGACGGCGTTGAGAACTCTAATACGACCTTGGCAATCCCAGCACGTGCTCGGCGATGTAGGAGAGAATCAGATTGGTGGAAATCGGCGCCACGGTGTAGAGCCGGGTCTCGCGGAATTTTCGTTCGATGTCGAATTCTTCGGCAAAACCGAAGCCGCCGTGAGTCTGCACACACATGTCCGCTGCCGCCCAAGAGGCTTCGGCGGCGAGGTGTTTCGCCATGTTCGCTTCGGCGCCACACTCCCTGCCGGTTTCGTAGAGCGCGGCCGCCTCGCGCACCATCAATTCGGCCGCGCGCATGCCGATATAGGCGCGCGCGATAGGGAACTGGACGCCCTGGTTCTGCCCGATCGGGCGGCCGAACACCACACGCTCGCCCGCATAGGACGCGGCCTTGTCAATGAACCATTTGGCGTCGCCGATGCATTCGGCGGCGATGAGAATGCGCTCGGCATTCATGCCGGAAAGGATGTAGCGAAAACCCTCTCCCTCCGCGCCGATGAGATTGTCGGCGGGCACCCGCATGTTCTCGAAGAAAACCTCGGTCGTGGCGTGATTCATCATGGTGCGGATGGGCCTGATCGTGAGGCCGTTGCCCTTCGCCTCGCGCATATCGACGAGGAACACCGAGAGGCCCGCGGTGCGCGTCTTCGCCTGTTCCCGCGGCGTGGTTCGCGCAAGCAGCAGCATGAGGTCCGAGTGCTCTGCTCGTGACGTCCAGATTTTCTGGCCGTTGATGACGTAGTGATCGCGCTCGCGCGTCGCATTGGTGCGAAGACTCAGCGTGTCGGTGCCGGAGCTCGGCTCGGTAACCCCGAATGCCTGTAGCCGCAGCTCGCCGCGAGCGATCGCGGGTAGATAGCGCGCTTTCTGCGCGGCGCTGCCGTGACGCAGCACCGTTCCCATCGTGTACATCTGCGCGTGACAGGCGGCGCCGTTGCAGCCCGACGCCTGGATTTCCTCCATGATGGCGGCGGCTGCGGTCATGGTCAACCCGCTGCCGCCGTACTCCTCCGGGATGAGCGCAGCGAGAAAGCCGGCCTTGGTCAAAGCCGCGACGAATTCTTCCGGATAAGCGCGCTCGCGGTCGAGGCGGCGCCAATACGCGCCGGGGAAATTTGCGCACAGCGCGCGCACGGCCTCGCGAATCGGTGCGAGGTCGATGGTTTCCGTCACGACTTCACCTCGGCACGGCCGTTGTTGATGGCGATCACGTCACGCTCGACGACGCGCGCGCAAAAACTCACCACCGCGCCGTCGCGCCACATCTCGGTGCGGATGGTCTCGCCGGGAAAGACGGGAGCGGAAAAGCGGCCGGCAAACGAAGTAAGCCGCGCGGGATCGTAACCGCACATCGTTTTGAGCACCGCGTGGCCGGCAACGCCGAACGTGCCCAGTCCGTGCAGGATCGGGCGCTCGAATCCGGCGGCCCTGGCCGCGGCGGGATCGGCGTGCAGCGGATTGTAGTCACCGCTCAAGCGGTAGATCAACGCCATCTCCGGGCGGGTGCCGAGATCGCAAACAATGTCAGGCGCACGCGTCGGGATGGGATGTTGCAGCGGCGACTCGCGCAGCGGGCCGCCGAAGCCGCCATCGCCGCGGCAGAAAACCGTCTGCGTGACGGTCGCGATCAATTCGCCGGTCGCCTGGTCGGTCACCTTGCGCTCGATGAAGAGGAGCGCGCCCTTGCCGGGGCCCTTGTCGATCACCTCGACGATGCGCGAACGGCCGATCACGGTACCTTGTCCCGCAAGCGGACGGTGCAGCGTGAAACCCTGCTCGCCGTTCACCACCCTGACCCAATCGATGCCGGTGTCGAGGTCGCGCACCCAGAAGGCGGCGTGGCCGAGCACGGTGGCCATGGTCGGCAGCACCTTCAGATTTTTTTCGTAGACGAAGGCCAGCTCGTCCTCGTTCATCGGGGCATGGCCGAGCCCGACGCCGAGCGCGTAGAGCATGCAGTCCTTCGGCTCGTAGGCCTGCTCGGCCGGCGGGATTTCGAGCGCCATCAATTTTTCATAGACGATGGTCATTGGTCACTCTGTTATCCGTTGTCCTGAGGTGTGAGCCTCGAAGGGCGACGGCATCCAAGTCGGCTGTTGACGACTTGGACACTTAATATCTCGAAATCGGGTAAACGCGATTTCGATTGGCCGGGCATCCTTCGAGGTGCGCGCATGAGCAAGCCGCAATGATGAACACTATTCTCCCCACACTTCCGCGGCGACCTCCACGATCATGCGCAGTTTCGCCCATTGCTCGTCCTCGGTGAGAACGTTGCCTTCCTCGGTCGAGGCGAAGCCGCATTGCGGCGACAGGCAAAGCTGATCGAGCGCCACGTATTTCGTCGCTTCCTCGATCCGGCGCTTGACGGCGTCCTTCTTCTCCAGCACACCGCTTTTCGAGGTGACGATACCGAGCACCACTTGTTTGTCGCCCTTTGGCAAGGCCCGCAGCGGCTCAAAACCGCCGGCGCGCTCGGTGTCGTATTCCATGAAATAGCCGTGCACTTTGATGTTGTTGAACAAGACTTCCTGCACGGCCTCATAACCTCCGGTGCCCATGAAGGTCGACCTGAAATTGCCGCGGCACAGATGCATGGTGAACGTCATGTCGGGCGGAATGTCCGAAATGGCAGTGTTGATGAGCTCGCCGTAAACCGCGGCAAGGTAATCAGGATCGTTGCCGCGGTCCTTCATCCGTTGGCGATATTGTTGGTCGCACAGCATGGCGATTGGGACTTCGTCGAATTGCAGGTAGCGGCAACCGGCGTCGTAGAAGGCGCGCACGGCCTTTTTGTAGGCCTGGCCCAGATCGTCGAAGAGTTTGTCCAGCGTCGGATAAACCGCCTTGTCGATGGGCGGAGCAACCGGGCGGCCATACAGTGCCGACGGCGCCGGGATCATCATTTTCGGCGTGCGCGTCGTATGCGCCTTGAGGAATTTGAAATGCTCGAGCATCCGATGGTTGGAAAAGCCGAGCTTTCCGTTAACGCGCACGCCTTCATTGCGTGTCATCACGCCGGCAAAGGGAGTTCCGGTCTCCATCGTGTAGGACTCGGTGCCGTCGAGCCCCCAGAGGAAATCGAGATTCCACCAGGAGCGGCGGAATTCGCCGTCGGTGATGGACTGCAGGCCGACCGCCTCCTGCTTTTTGATGATGCCCTCGATCTCGCGGTCCTCGACCGCCTTGAGCGCATCGGCGCTGATCTCGCGGCGCGCGCGTTTCTCGCGCGCTTCCTTCAGCGCGGCCGGCCGCAACAGGCTGCCGACATGGTCGGCGCGGAACGGCGGCTTGGTTCGTTGCATGCTCATCCCCACACCTCGGCCGCGATTTCCACGATCATGCGCAGCTTCGCCCATTGCTCGTCCTCGGTGAGAACGTTGCCTTCCTCGGTCGAGGCGAAGCCGCATTGCGGCGACAGGCAAAGCTGATCGAGCGCCACGTATTTGGTCGCTTCCTCGATCCGCCGCTTGATGTCGTCTTTCTTCTCCAGCGTGCCGCTCTTGGAGGTGACAAGACCGAGCACGAGCTGCTTCTTGCCCTTCGGAAAAAACCGCAGCGGCTCGAAGCCGCCGGCGCGCTCGGTGTCGTATTCGAGGAAATAGCTGTCGATGTCGACCTCGTTGAACAGCCGCTCGGCCATCGGCTCGTAGCCGCCCTCCGCGATCCAGGTCGAGCGGAAATTGCCGCGGCATGAATGCATGGTCACTGCCAGGTCCGCGGGCTTGCCGGCGAGCGCGCGGTTGATCATGCGCGCGTAGGCGGCGGGCAGCTTTTCCGGCTCGTCGCCGCGCTCGCGCGAATGCGCCAGCTCGTGCTCGTCGCACATCATCGACCAGGTGGTGTCGTCGAGCTGCAGATAGCGGCAGCCCGCGTCGTAGAACGCGCGCAGCGCCTTACGATAGGCGTTCGCCAGGTCATCGAAAAAAGGTTCGAGATCGGGATAGGCCTCTTGGCTGATCGAGCGCCGGCCTTGGCGGAAATGCAAGACGCCGGGCGCCGGAATGGTCATTTTCGGGGTGACCCGGGTGTGCTCCTTAAGAAAGCGGAAATCGTCGACATGCGGATGCGTGGAAAAACCGACGCGGCCGATCACGCGCACGCTCTCGGCTTTGGTCTTGACGCCGTGAAATGCAATGCCTTCGCCAACCTGGTAAAGCTCGACACCATCCAAACCCTTGAGAAAATCGAACTGGTACCACGAACGGCGAAGCTCGCCGTCGGTGGCGAGTTTGAGCCCGATCTCCTCCTGCTTCCTAATCACCCTTTCGATTTCACGGTCTTCGACCGTGCGCAACGCCTCGGCCGTGATCTCGTCGCGCTCGCGCTTGGCGCGCGCCCCTTTCAGCGCGGCCGGCCGCAACAGGCTGCCGACATGGTCGGCGCGGAACGGCGGCCTGGTTCGTTGCATCGGTTTCCTCCTGTTGGGCGTGCTTTTGTTCTTGAGCGTGAAGCTTGCGGCGGGCCGAGCGCGATCTAGCAAGGTCCAAGAGCGGGTGTAAATCCCGTTGCGTCAAAGCCGATCCGCGCTGACACTATTCCGCAGGAGGAGATAGTGGCATGCACCCCGTGCTTCGGCTTTACGAAGATGTGCTGTCGAACGACGCAAGAATGTTCTTGCCGGCGCTGCCGCGCATGGTCTTCGTCGTACACGGCTCTATCGCCATTGCCGACCGCGTGTTGCGCGACGACGAGGCCTGGAGCGGCGAGGGCGTGGTGACGTTCACGGCCGGCCGTGACGGCGCGACCGTCTGGCGATGGGAGCTTGCGGCAGGCGATGCGGGCGGCGCCGCTGCTGGCACCGCCGTCGTCTCGCGCGAAAAACTCTCCGCGTGCCTCGACATATTACCGAAGGGCGCGCTCCTTTTGCGCGGCGATGGCGTCGCTTTCCCTCCGGGCGGCTGCGCCTATCTGCACCGGCATCAGGGACCCGGCATCCGCTGCCTCGTCGAAGGCGGCATCCGCATCGACGCGCATGGCCGCTCGACGTCGTACGGTCCGGGCGGCGCCTGGTATGAGAACGGGCCGGAGCCGGTCTTCGCCCAAGCCGCGGACCGGCCGACCCGGTTTGTCCGCGTCATGATCCTGTCGCGGGCGTTTTTGGGGAAAAGCTCGGTCGAATATCTCAACGAGGAAGACAAAGCCAAGCCGAAAACGCAGCAGTATAAAATTTACGCCGACATGCCGATCGCATTCGCGGCGGCAGCATGAAATTGCCGTCATTCCGGCCGAGCGCAGCGAGAGCCGGAATCCATAACCACCGTCGAACGGTTCTGCGCAGTCAGTGATTATGGATTCCAGGCTTGCCGCTTCGCGGCGCCCCGGAATGACGTATGGTGCCGCAAGAGGGATTCGAACCCCCGACCCCATCATTACGAATGATGTGCTCTACCGGCTGAGCTATTGCGGCGCGCCAACGGAATGGCGTCCTAGTAATACCCGAAAAATGTAAACGCAAGGCATGCGGCCCGAAGGCTCACTGCCCTTCTGCCTCCGCCCGCAGCTTGAAGCGCTGGATTTTCCCGGTCGCGGTTTTCGGCAGCTCGCGGCGAAATTCGAGCCAGCGCGGATATTTGAAGACGGCGAGCTTTTGCCGGCAATGGTCCTGCAGCGCCCGCTTAAGCTCGTCAGCGGCTTTCTCGGGCGATTTCAGCACCACAAAGGCCTTCGGCTTGATCAGCGTGTCCTCGTCCGGCCAGCCGACGACGGCGGCTTCGAGCACGTCGGGATGGCTCTGCAGCGCGCCCTCGACCTCGAACGGCGAGACATAGATGCCGCCCACCTTGAGCATGTCGTCGCGGCGGCCGCAATAGACGTAGTACCCCTCCTCGTCCTCGACATATTTGTCGCCCGAGCGCGTCCATTCGCCGAGAAACGTCGCGCGCGACTGCTCGCGATTGTTCCAGTACATGATCGCGCTGGTCGGCCCGCGCACCTGCAGCTCGCCCATTTCGCCGGGTGTTTTGACGATCCCGCCATCGTCATCGACCAAGCGCACGTCATAGCCGGGCACCGGCTTGCCGGTGGTGCCGTATTTCACCTCGCCGGCGCGGTTCGAGATGTAGATGTGCAGCATTTCAGTCGAGCCGATGCCGTCGAGAATGTCGACGCCGGTGCGCTCGGTCCAGCGCCGGCCGACATCGGACGGGAGCGCTTCGCCGGCCGAAACGCAGCGCCGCAATCGGGTGTCGCCGCGCTCCGGGGCGTCGGGGCTGGCGAGAAAGCCGGCGTAAAACGTCGGCACGGCATAGAACACGGTGACCTGATGCTTTTTCAAAATGTCGGCCACCAGGTCCGGCATCGGCCGATGCGGCAGCAAAACGGTCGTTGCCCCAGCCGACATCGGGAAGGTGAGCGCATTGCCGAGGCCATAGGCGAAGAACAGCTTTGCCACCGAGTAGCACACGTCGTTCTCGGCGATGCCGAGAAACGGCTTGCCATAAAGTTCGTCGGTGAGCTTGAGAGCGGCATGCGTATGCACCGCTCCCTTGGGCTTGCCGGTCGAGCCTGACGTGTACAGCCAGAAGCACATGTCGTCGCCCACCGTCGGCGCGATCACGGCGTCGGTCTTGGCGCCGCCAAGCAAATCCTCAAAGCGCGGGTGACCGTATGTCGTCGCCCCGGACACGACGACATGCGCGAGATCCCCGCAGGCGCCGATCAGCTTGGCGAATTTCGGGTAAAGCTCTTCGGAAACGACCAGGAGCCGCGCCCGGCTGTCGTCGAGCATGAAGCGGTAGTCGTCCTCGGTTAAGAGCGTGTTGACCGATACCGGGACCACGCCGGCTTTGATCGCACCGAGGAATGCGGTCGGCCAGTCGATGCTGTCGAGAAGGCAAAGCAGGATGCGCTCCTCGCGGCGGATGTCGAGCGAGCGCAGCACGTGGCCGAAGCGCTCGACGCGCTCGGCGAGATCGCCGTAGGTCCAGCCTTGGCGCTGATCGATATAGGCGAGCTTGCCGGCGCGGCCGGCGTCGAGATTGCGCTTGAGGATGTCGGCCGCGAAATTGTAGTCGCGCGGGATGGCGGCGGCGGACTCGCGCGGCGCGAGATTCGGCTGAGCGATATTCATCGCGGCGTTTCCTCTTCAGGCACGCGCCGGGTGTTGCCCCGGTTTGCCCTTTTACTGCCCACTCCAACGCATTATGCTGCCGCGAAAAATCGGCCGCAATGGCGCTGTCTAATGAGCCCCTGTCATGCCGGCGGAATTGCGCTATGACAGCGCGCGACAAAGGCGCCTGCCGCCGGAGCCCACACCATGATTTCAAGCCGCGACCGAATCCTCACCACCCATGTCGGCAGCCTGCCGCGCAACGAGGCGCTGAGCGAGCTTCTGGTACGGCGTGAGGCGGGCGAAAGCTACGACCAGGCGCAATTCGAGACCGAGATGGAGAGGGCGGTGCGTCACGTGGTCGGCGAGCAGAAGGCGGCCGGCATCGACATCGGCAACGACGGCGAGCAGCAGCGCGTCGGCTTCCAGACCTACGTGCTGCAACGCATGTCGGGTTTCGGCGGGCAATCCAAGCGCCGGCGCGGGCGCGAGTTCGAGGAATTTCCCGAACTGGTGCAATATCTCACGCACCGGTTCGCGAACGTGAGCCGGCAACAGAATGCCCCGGAAGCGCAGGGCGAGCTGCACTATCACGACACTTCGGCGATCGAAGCCGAGATCGCGCGCTTCAAGCGCATCGCCGGCGAAGGCGCTCCCTTCGCCGAGACTTTCATGACCGCGCCCTCGCCCGGAATCATCGCCTCGACCATGCTCAACGCCTACTACGACTCGAACGAGGCCTATCTCGCGGCGCTTGCCCGCGAGATGAGCAACGAGTACCTGGCGATTCACAGAGCCGGCCTCGTCCTGCAGATCGACGCGCCCGATCTCGCCATGGACCGCACCATGTTCTACCGCGACGGGTCGGACGCGGACTTCGTCAAGGCGTGCGAACTGCATGTGGCGATGATCAACAAAGGGATCGCCGGCATCCCGCGCGAGCGGGTGCGGCTGCACGTCTGCTACGGCAATTGGGAAGGGCCGCACATCCACGACATCGCGCTCGAAAAAATCCTGCCGGCGCTCTACCAGGCCAAGGTCGGCGCGCTGTCGATCGAATTTTCCAATCCGCGCCACGCGCACGAATATGCGGCGCTCAAGCGCGTGCCGTTCCCCAAGGACATGATCCTCATCCCCGGCGCGGTCGAGACCACCAGCAACTTCGTCGAGCACCCGGAAGTGGTGGCGCGGCGGCTCGAGGAAGCCGTGGCGGCGGTTGGCGATCGTGAGCGCATCATCGCCTCGGCCGATTGCGGCTTCGGCACCTTCACCCGGCGCGAATGGGTCATCGAGCCGGTGGTGTGGCTCAAGCTCAAATCGATCCGCGAGGGCGCCGATATCGCCTCGGCGCGGCTGTGGGGAAGGGGGAGCGCCGCCTGATCGTAGCCGACGCTTTTATCCAATCAGCACAGGAACGACACCGTGATCGATCTTTACACATGGACCACGCCCAACGGCCGCAAGGCGTCCATCGCGCTCGAAGAAATGGAGCTGCCCTACACCGTGCATCCGGTCGACATCGGCAAGGGCGAGCAGTTCAAACCGGAATTTTTGCAGATCAGCCCGAATAACCGCATCCCGGCGATCGTCGATCGCGACAACGGCATGAGCCTGATGGAGTCCGGCGCAATCCTCATCTACCTCGCCGACAAGACCGGCCAGTTTATGCCGAAGGCGGGCGAGCCGCATTATCGCGTCATCGAGTGGCTGATGTGGCAGATCGGCGGCCCGGGCCCGATGTTCGGGCAGGTGCATCATTTCGTGAAATACAACAAGGGCAAGGTGCCTTACGCGGAAGAGCGCTATCTCCAGGAGGCGCACCGGCTCTACGGCGTGCTCGACCGCCGGCTCGCCGAGCACGACTACGTCGCCGACGATTATTCGATCGCCGATATCGCCATCTGGCCGTGGGTCTCGCGCTACGAATGGCAGACGGTCGATCTCAACCAGTATCCCAACGTGAAGCGCTGGTACACGACAATCGCCAACCGGCCCGCCTTGCGCCGCGGCTACAAGGTGCCGAAGGACGTAGGCGAAATTCCGATGCCGTGAGGGGACGTGCTCTTTCGGGATTTCCCCGTGCGCAGGACGCGGGACACGCGCTATAATCGTCGCCAGCGGAGGCGCGCGACGCGCCAGTCAAATAAACACCAAGGGAGTACGCCATGGACGACATCACCCGCGAGCCGATGACGATCCGCGCCGAGGATATCAACCCGCGCTATAATTGGGGTCGTGCCCTGCCGGCGCTCGGCATCATGGGCGTCGATTTCGAGGAGCGCGTCGATTACCGGCGGCTGCACCGCTATCGCCTCGGCCGCATCAAGGCGGCGCTGGAGCAGTCCGAGCTCGGCGCGCTGCTCGTTTTCGACGTCAACAACATCCGCTACATCACCTCGACCACGATCGGCGAGTGGGGGCGCGACAAGCTCTGCCGCTGGGCGCTGCTCACGCGGACCAGCAACGACCCGATCCTCTGGGATTTCGGCTCCGCCGCCGTGCATCACAGGCTCTACGCGCCCTGGCTCAAGCCGGAGAATTGCAAGGCCGGCCTCATCGGCCTGCGCGGCACCGTCAACCCCGCCTTCGGCCTCATGGAACGGCACGCCAAGGAGATCGCCGCGTTCATTCGGGAAGCCGGTCTCGGCAACATGCCGGTCGGCGTCGATCTCATCGAGCCGCCGATGATGTTCGAATTGCAGAAGGCGGGATTGAAGGTCGAGGACGGCCAGCAGGTGATGCTGGAGGCGCGCGAGGTCAAGAACATCGACGAGATCGCGCTTCTCAACCGCGCCGCGGCGATGGTCGACGGCGCCTACCACTTGATCAACGAGGAACTCAAACCCGGCATCCGCGAGAACGACATCGTCGCCAAGGTCAACGAGTTCCTCTACCGCCACGGCTCCGACGACGTCGAGGCGGTCAACGCCATCTCCGGCGAGCGCTGCAACCCGCATCCGCACAACTTCACCGACCGCATGTTGCGGCCCGGCGATCAGGCGTTCTTCGATATCCTGCATTCGTTCGTGGGCTACCGCACCTGCTATTACCGCACCTTCAATGTCGGCCGCGCCACACCGGTGCAGCACGACGCCTACAAGAAGGCGCGCGAATGGGTCGATCGCGCGATCGACCTGATCCGGCCCGGCGTGATGACGGACGAAGTGTGCAGCGTCTGGCCGCGGGCGCACGAATTCGGCTTCCCCGACGAGCTGGCGGCCTTCGGGCTCCAGTTCGGCCACGGGCTTGGACTTGCGCTGCACGAGCGCCCGATCATCTCGCGCGTGGTCTCGCTCGATCACCCGACCGAGATCAAGGAGGGCATGGTGTTCGCGCTCGAAACCTATTGCCCGGCCAAGGACGGCTATTCCGCCGCGCGCATCGAGGAAGAGGTGGTCGTCACCGACAAAGGCTGTCGCGTCATCACGCTGTTCCCAGCCGAGGAGCTGCCGATCGCGAACCGCTATTGAGGGCGGAACTGAGAATCATCTCGTCCTGGAATGGGGCTACCCTTCCGGGCCACGGGAATGGCATCCGGAATGGATGCTATGCGTGGAGATAGCTAAGCCGATCTAACGGCTTTATGCATGTATATTCAATAACGTAGTAATTGCCCCATTTCCTCCTCCGATGCGGCTTTTGTGCGGCGCACAAAATGCTGGCTTTTTGCGTCACAATACGTTAGGCAGCGCCCTTCCCCTCAGCCAAAACCAGGGACGATTCCAGCATGAAACTGATGCTAGCCGCATGTCTCCTTCTCGCCGTTTGGACCACGAGCGCCGGCGCCGTCGATCTCGCCGAACTCGCGCCATGCAAACCGGCCGCCGCGAGGCTTTGTGACAGCTCCGGCGGCATGACATGGAGCAACCTGCTTCGCTGCGGCGCGACGCTCGCCGCGCATAGCTGGCGCGTCGGCAGCACTTGCCGTGCCGTGCTCAAGAAGTACGGGCAATTGTGAACGGCGTGCCGCCAACAGCAACGTTCCGTGAATCCCTGCCCCGGCCCCGAGCCGGGGCTTTTTATTTCCGGCTCCGACCTGCCGAATGCCGGGAGGGATGAATGCAACCCTAAAACCTGCTAATTCCTTCGCCAGCGACCCGCGCGCAGTCCAGACGAAAAGCATCAGAGAACGCCAAGAGGCTCCCATGTACGCCAATCTCGAACTCTTTATCGACGGCCAGTGGCTCAAGGGCGACGGCCGCGCCGGCGAGGACGTGATCAATCCGGCGACGGAGAAACCGCTCGCGCGCCTGCCGCATGCGAGCGCGGACGATCTCGACCGCGCGCTCGAAGCCGCCAAAAAGGGTTTTGCCGTCTGGCGCGCGACCTCGGCCTATGACCGGGCAAAGGTTATGCGCAAGGCCGCCGATCTCATGCGCGAGCGCTACGACGCGATCAGCAAAACCATGGTGCAGGAGGAAGGCAAGCCCTACCCCGAAGCGCGCGCGGAGGTGCTCACCTCCGCCGACATCATCGAGTGGTACGCCGAAGAGGGCCGCCGCGCCTACGGCCGCGTCGTGCCGGGCCGCGGCAAGGGTGTGCGCCAGATCGTAACCCAGGAGCCGGTGGGAATCGTTGCCGCGTTCACGCCGTGGAATTTCCCGACGCTGACGCCGGCACGCAAGATCGGCGGCGCACTTGCCGCCGGCTGTTCTCTCATCCTCAAGGCGTCCGAAGAGACGCCGGGCGCCTGCATCGAGATGGTGCGCTGCTTCGCCGACGCCGGCCTGCCTGCCGGCGTGCTCAACCTCGTCTTCGGCGTACCGGCGAACGTCTCCGAGCACCTCATCGCCAAGGCGGAGGTGCGCAAGATCTCGTTCACCGGCTCGATCCCGGTCGGCAAGCATTTGGCCGGGCTTGCCGCCAAGGGAATGAAGCGCGCCACGATGGAGCTCGGCGGCCATTCGCCGGTGGTGGTGTTCGCCGACGCCGATCCGGAGAAATCCGCCGACACGATCGCCGCCTTCAAATACCGCAACGCCGGCCAGGTGTGCATCTCGCCGACGCGGTTTTATGTGCAGGAGCCGGTCTACAGCCGCTTCCTCGCCCGCTTCACCGAATACGCCAAGTCGCTTAAGCTCGGCGACGGCCTCGAAAAGGGCGTGACCATGGGGCCGCTGGCGAATTCACGGCGCATCGACGCCATGGACATGTTCGTCAACGATGCCAAGGACCGCGGCGGCAAGATCGTCACCGGCGGCCAACGCCGCGGCAATCAGGGCTACTTCTACGAACCGACGGTGATTACCGACCTGCCCGACGATTGCATGCTGATGACGCAGGAGCCGTTCGGTCCGCTGGCGCCGGTAGTCCCGTTCAAGACTTTCGACGAAGTCGTGGAACGCGCCAACTCACTGCCCTTTGGGCTCGCCGCCTATGCCTTCACCGGTTCGGCACAGACGGCCAACCTGATCGGCGACGCGCTGCGGTCCGGCATGGTCGGGGTGAATTCAATCGCCGTCTCAACGCCCGAGACTCCGTTCGGCGGCGTCAAGGAATCCGGCTACGGCAGCGAAGGCGGCATCGAGGGACTGCAAGCCTACCTGAACACGAAGTTCATCTCGCAGGCGTGATCCCGGCGGCAGGGCCGCGAAGCCTGTCATCGGGCCGGCCGGACCCGTTGGCGGCCGCCTCAGGATGACGGTCGACGATCGGTACTCGCGCCGTCCGATCAGGTGCGATCGAGAAGCCCGAAATGCGGGCCGAGCCGGCGTCGCACGCGAATCATTGCGGTGCGGGCGGCGAAGGCGTCAACGGCGATGCGCGCGAGCGGGGTGAGTTGCGAGGGTCGCGCCATGAGATCACGCAACACCGCCGAAACGTCGGCACGGCCATCTGGACGCATGCCGATGAGAGCGGCGGAAGGAACCTTGCGGTGGGCAGGATCGACGACGACGCGCACGGCGGCAAAGGCGAGTTTATGCGCGGCGGCAACCCGCGCCACCACGTGGGATTCCATATCGACCGCGGCTGCGCCGGTCGTTCTATGCAGCTCGCGCTTTTTTGCCGGCTCGGCGATCGGCGCATCGACGCCGACGATCGGAGCGTGGATGGCGCCCGCGATCATGCCGAGGAGCTTGCGCGACCACACTGCGTCCGTCGCGCGGACGGTCTGCGATTCGCGGATGGCGGAAGCAACCACCCAATCTCCGGCGCGCAGGTGGGCGGCGAGGCCGCCGGCGACGCCGAAGCTGATCATGCCACGGTAGCCCTGGCGGACGGCGCTGTCGGCCACCGTGGCCAACTCGCTTCCGGCGGTGCGGCAGACGACCAGAACCCCGGGACCTGCGGCGATGCGGGCCTCGAAAGCCAAGCCGACGAATGCGATGACGATGCGACGGTGGCTTTCGACTGCGACATCGGCGACCTGACCCGTGTCGTCGGCGTTATCCACCATTCCATCTACGAAAGTTGCCCCCGCGAAATCCAAATGGGATGCCATGAGAAGCCTTTGCCCTCGCGTCTGTAGCCAGCCTCGATCACGCCCCCCGCAGCGTGTCCATGCAGACGTCCTCGGCTTCTTTCCGGCAAATCACCGAGTCCGAGGTAAGTCTAGCATAGCCAACTACCAAATGCGAATTTTCTCAATTGATTCCTGGCATTCGCATGAGGACTGGCATGGTCTTTTGGCCGTGAAAGTGCTTGGTTTTCCCTATCGCGCGAAACGGACTAGCCATGGGAAGCACGGCACAAGCCCTCATCACCGGGGCCACGGGACTCGTCGGGTCGGCCGTGGCAAGAAAGCTGCTCCTCGGAGGATTATCGGTGCGGGCGCTGGTCCGGCCCGGCAGTCCGCGTTTTCATCTCGCTGGGCTCGATCTGGAGTTCGCCGGCGGTGACATCCGCGATGCCCAATCCGTGCGCCGCGCCATGGCCGGCATCCGCTACGTTTTTCATGTCGCTGCCGATTACCGGCTGTGGGCGCGCGACCCCAGAGAGATTTTTGCCGCGAATGTAGATGGTACGCGCATCGTGATGCAGGAGGCAAGAAGCGCCGGGGTCGAGCGGGTGGTCTATACCAGCAGTGTCGCCACCCTCGCCCTGCGAGCGGACGGCAGTCCGGCCGACGAAACCGTTCCATTGTCGGCGGAGGAGGGAATTGGCGCCTACAAGCGCAGCAAGATCGCCGCCGAACGGTTGGTCGAGGCGATGGTCGCCAGCGATGCGCTTCCCGCGGTCATCGTCAATCCGTCGACGCCGATCGGGCCCCGCGATGTGCGGCCGACGCCAACCGGCCGCATCATCGTGGAGGCGGCGCGCGGACGCATGCCCGGATTCCTGGATACCGGTCTCAATCTGGTCCACGTCGATGACGTTGCGGACGGGCATCTCGCGGCGCTGAAACGCGGCGTGATCGGCGAACGTTACATTCTCGGCGGCGAAAACGTGCTGCTCGCCGATATGCTGGCCGAGATCGCGCGTCTGGTGGGCCGTCGTCCACCACGCCTGCGCTTTCCCCACGCCGCCGTCGTTCCGGTTGCCTACGCTGCGCAGGCGGCAGCCTGGCTTACCGGACGGGAGCCGTTCACGACCTTGGATGGAATCCGCATGGCCAAACACCGCATGTTTTTCACCGCGGCCAAGGCCGAACGCGATCTCGGCTTTCACCCGCGGCCGTACCGGGAGGCGCTCGCGGACGCGATCCGTTGGTTCCGCGCGGCGGGATATCTTGATGGGAAGCGGAAACGCTAGATTTTTCGTTTGAGCATGATCTTTTCCGAAAACCGGCTTCCACTTTTCGGGATCATGCTCTAGGAGCCTGTCCGAGTAGTCGCTGGTCAAGTCTCAGCGAGTCTGATTCAATCTTGGACTATGAGCAAGTATTTTCGCCCCTGGAATATCGATCAGACGCTGCTTCTGCCGCCGAGTGTG
>JBEKNW010000060.1:0-22616 GCA_049522435.1 Xanthobacteraceae bacterium | reverse complement strand
GCAGCAAGCGCCGCGGTGGAACGCCGACAGGCGAGCGCGCGACGCTTCGCGCGAGCCGCGCCCGTAAGGCGCGGAGGTTTGGACTAAAGCGCCTGCCGGCGTTCCGCTTCCCTTTTGTTTGATGAGCATGATCGAGCCGAAGGCCGGTCCCACCGCCGCCTGAGGCGTGACGCGATCCTGCTCCGAGGGCAGTGGTGTTGGCATGCCTCGGGCGCGGATCGCGTCGCGAGAACGGATTTGCTTGTCCGCCCCCGCGAAGTGAAACGGAGCGGGGGAGGGGGACCATGCGAGGCATGGTGGAGGGGGCGCGCAGCAGTGAGGCTAATGTTGCCGCTGACGCAAACCTCTCTGCCGTCGCCCCTTCCACCGCGCTAACGCCATAGCCGACGCTATGCGTCGGCGTTCTTTACGTACGGCGGCCGAAGGCCGCCTATGCCCCCTTCCCCGCTTCGCGGGGCAGGATGAAAAACGCAAGGCTTGACGCGGCCGCTCTTGGCACCGTACCGCAGGCCCCTATGCCCTACTCCGCCGTGCTCAACGTCATGATCAAGGCCGCGTACCGCGCCGGCCGCAGCCTCAAGCGCGATCTCGGCGAGGTCGAAAACCTGCAGGTGTCGCTGAAGGGGCCGCGCAATTTCGTCACCGCGGCCGACCGGCGCGCGGAAGAGATCGTGCGCGAGGAGCTGGCCAAGGCGCGGCCGGATTACGGCTTCCTCGGCGAGGAAGGCGGCGCGCGGCCTGGCGCCGACTTGAGCCATCGCTGGATCGTCGATCCGCTCGACGGCACCACCAACTTCCTGCACGGCATCCCACACTTCGCCGTCTCGATCGCGCTTGAGCGCAACGGCACCATTGTCGCCGGGCTCACCTTCAACCCGGCGAACGATGAGCTGTTCGTCGCCGAACGCGGCAAGGGCGCCTTCCTCAACGACCGGCGCATCCGCGTCGCGGCCCGGCAGCGACTGGCCGAGGCGGTCGTGGCCTGCGGTCTGCCGCATTTCGGGCGCGGCGACCTTGCGCTTGCCCGCAATGAAATCGCCGCCGCACAGCAACACTACGCCGGACTGCGCCGCTATGGCGCCGCGACGCTCGATCTGGCCTGGATCGCCGCCGGCCGTTTCGACGCCTATTGGGAGCGCGACCTTTCGCCCTGGGACCTGGCCGCGGGGATGCTGCTGGTGCGCGAGGCCGGCGGATTCGTCAGCGATCTCGACGGCGGCGACGCCGTCCTGGCCAAGGGCCAAGTCGCCGCCGGCAACGATACGATGCACCGCGAGCTCTTGCGCCTGCTCAAGGAGGCCGGCAAGGAAGCCGGCAAGGACGCCACCGAAACCGAAACGGCCTGAGCCGACGGCGCTTCGCCGCAGGCTTCGCCGTAGCTTTGGCCATCAACCTGCCGCAAACGCGCTAGCAGGTCGCCAGCTGCGTTGGTGAGCAATTCCATTCACGGGTTGGCAACGCGGCCGGCTCTTTCGGCCATGCATCTTTCTTCCACCGGCGCGGTACCATATTATGCTGATTCTGCGGCGTTGACCTTAAGCCGATGGCGAGCAACCTCGATCAAGCCAAGCTAGCTACGCCCCGCATCTTCCTCATCCGGATGCTGGTGTTCCTGATCCTTTGCGCGCTGATCGCGTTCGTGCTCCAGCATCAAATCCTCAACGCCTTCATGGCCAATCCCTGGCTCAATGGATTGATCGTCGGCGTCCTCTTCATCGGCATCATCCTGTCGTTCCACCAGGTGATCCGGCTGTTCCCGGAAATCTCCTGGGTCAACAGCTTCCGCCGCGCCGATCCCGGACTTGCGCTGGCGCGGGAGCCTAAGCTGCTGGCGCCGATGGCCGCCATCCTTGGCGGCGAGCGGGTCGGCCGCGTCGCCATCTCGGCGCAAATCATGCGCGCTTTTCTCGACTCGCTGGCATCGCGACTCGACGAGGGGCGCGACATTTCCCGCTATCTGACCGGTCTGCTCGTCTTCCTCGGACTGCTCGGCACGTTCTGGGGCCTCATCGAGACCGTCGGGTCGGTCGGCGGCATCATCAACGGCCTCAAAATCGGCGGCGACGCCGATTCGGTCTTCGACGCGCTCAAGGAAGGCTTGGCGGCGCCGCTCGGCGGCATGGGCATCTCGTTCTCCTCCTCGCTGTTCGGCCTCGCCGGCTCCCTCGTCCTCGGCTTTCTCGACCTGCAAACGAGCCAGGCCCAGAACCGCTTCTATACCAATTTCGAGGATTGGCTGGCGACCACGGTGCAGGACCTCGGTGCGGGCACAACTGGCGGCGCCGCGCTCCCTGCCGGGGTCGTGGACATCCTCGAGCGGCTGCGCCAATCGATCAGCGAGGCCGGATCTAGCAAAGCGACGACGGCGGCGATGGCCAATCTCGCCGAAGCGATCCAGGGCCTCGTTCAGCACATGCGCACCGAACAGCAGATGATCCGCGACTGGGCGGACGCGCAGGCCAAGCTCAACAGCGACATTCGCCGCTTCATGGAAATCCTGTCGCGCGAATCCGTCGGCCGATAAAGTGAGATAGACGCAAGCTATGGCGCTCCCGCGCAGCCGCCGCGACAGCGGCATGAATTACTGGCCGGGCTTCGTCGACGCCTTGTCGACGCTGATCCTGTCGATCATCTTTTTGCTCACCGTGTTCATGGTGGCGCAGTTCTTTCTGTCGCAGGAAGTCGCCGGCAAGGACACCGCGCTCGCCCGCCTCAACGCCCAGATTTCGCGCCTCTCCGACCTCTTATCGCTGGAGCGGACCGGCAAGGCCAGTCTCGAGAACGAGGTCGCCCAGTTGCGCGCGTCGCTCTCGGCGGCCGAGGGCGAACGTGAACGGCTGCGCGGGGCAGCCAATGACGGCCAGAACGCCGCCCCGGACCAGGGCGCGGTCACCAAGCTCAACTCGCAGATCGACCTGCAGAAGGCGGCGACGGCGCACGCCATAGCGCAGATCGAGAATCTCAATCAGCAGATCAGCGCGCTGCGCCGGCAGATCGCCGCGCTCGAGGAGGCGCTCGGCACCTCCGAGCAGAAGGAGAAGAATGCCCAGCTGCACATTGCCGACCTTGGCCAGCGATTGAACGTCGCGCTGGCGCAGCGCGTACAGGAATTGTCGCGCTATCGATCGGATTTCTTCGGCAAGCTGCGCGAAATCCTCGGCAATCGTCCCGACATCCGCGTCGTCGGCGACCGCTTCGTGTTCCAATCGGAAGTCTTCTTCGACAGCGGCGCGGCGGTGCTGCGGCCGGAAGGCCGCGCCGAACTCGACACGCTGGCGAGCGCATTGCTGGATCTGGAGAAACAGATTCCGTCGGAGATCAACTGGGTGCTGCGCGTCGACGGCCACACCGACACCAGGCAGCTTTCCGCAACCTCGCCGTTCAAATCGAACTGGGAGCTGTCCGCCGCCCGCGCCATCTCGGTCGTGCAATACTTGATCGGCAAGGGCGTCTCGCCGCAGCGTCTCGTTGCCGCCGGCTTCGGCGAGTTCCAGCCGATCGATCCCGGCAGCACCGAGGAAGCCTTCAGCCGCAACCGCCGCATCGAGCTGAAATTGACGGAGCGGTGAGGCGTGCGGCTGCGCCGCTACGACGCGCGCGATGAGGACGCCGCGATCGCGTTGTGGCTGCGGACCTGGCAGGCGGCCTACCCGCAGCTCGATTTTGCCGAGCGGCTCGCCTGGTGGCGCGAGCGCTGGCGCGACGAACTTGTGCCGGACGCCGAGATCATGATCGCGGAGGACGGCGGCGTGATCATCGGCTTCGTGTCCGTCGATCCGCGCACGCTCTATCTCGACCAGATCGTGGTCGCGCCGGAGCAATGGGGATCAGGCGTCGGCGCGGCGCTCGTCGATGACGCCAAACGCATCTCGCCGACTGGCCTTGATCTCGACGTCAATATCGATAACGCGCGTGCGATCCGCTTCTATGCCAAGCACGGATTTGTCATCAGCGGCGCCGGCGTCAATCCTATTTCCGGCAAGCCCGTTCACCGCATGCGCTGGCGGCCGTAAGCGGGCAAGCAACATCAGTATATTTACGGAGGCACCGAACTCTTAGAAATTTGGCGATTACCGAAATCATTTGCTGCCGGTCGCATGATAATTTCGGTGTCACATCACCCCGCAGAAAGTTGCTCGGATCATGAAGGCGCTTGCACTCTTTTCAAACAAGGCGGCGGCGAACCGGTCGCAAAAGAACGCACCTTCTAAAGGCGCCCGAGATCTTGGCGTCAAGGCCGCAGATATGTCGGCGCAACTTTCTGCCTTGCGCGCGATCGTCGATGACTTGGACTACGGTATTGTCGTGCTCGATCAAGAACGGCGAGTCCGGTTCATCAACCGCGCCTTCCGCCGCTTTTGGCGGGTACCGGATGAACTGGCCGAGAGCGAGCCGACCTTCATCAAGCTCATGTATCACGGCCGCGGCATAGAAGCCTACGCGGTGTCTCACGATCGATTGGGCGATTATGTCGCCAAGCAATTGGCTCTAATCCGAACCGGAGAGGAACGTCCGCTCAACATCGAGCTTCGCAACGGCGAGGTCCTCCAGTTCAGATGCAAGGCGCTGCCCAACGGCGGCCGGCTCTTGACTTACGGCAACGTCAGCGAACTCGCGCGTCAGGCCGATGCGCTCGAGCAGCTCGCTTGCGCCGATGGAATGACCGGCCTGAACAATCGGCGGCATTTTCTTGTGCTCGCCGAGAATGAATGGTCTCGCTTCAAGCGCTACGGCCGGCCGCTCGCTGTGCTGATGATCGATATCGATTTGTTCAAATCGGTCAACGACACCTACGGTCACGACGTTGGCGATGAAGCCATCAAATCGGTCGCCGAAGTCCTGCAGAACCACAAACGCACCTCCGATATCGTCGGGCGCTTGGGGGGAGAGGAATTCGCCCTCGTATTGCCAGAAGCGACGCTCGACAGCGCCGTCAGCGCCGCCGAACGGATCCGGCAGTTGGTTGCCAATCGCCTGATAGTCGTCGAAGAGCGTGCCCTATCGGTCACGATCAGCATCGGCGCCAGCGCCTGCCGCGCCGACACGACCAGCGTTGACGAGCTGCTGAAAGAAGCCGACGTCGCGCTTTACGAGGCCAAGCGTTCGGGCCGCAACCGCGTCTGCAGGTTTGCGCCAGGGCAACCGCATGCATCGGCGGCCGCGCGAGGTTAAATTCCCCTGGCGGCCGTAATCGGCGTTCGCCGTCTTGGCGCAGCCTCGTTACAGCGCGCGGGACGCAGGCCGTTGTCAGCTCAGAAACTCAACGCGGCCGTCATCAAGATCATAGCGTGCTGCCAATACCTTGACTTTGTTTTCTTTGATTAGATGCGAAACGATTTGGCTTTTGGTGGCCACCTTCATCGCCGTTCGTTTCGCACTTTCGCGAACCGTGTTGTCCACAAAATCGCCAGGCTTACCGCGAACAGCCTTCGCAGCAGGAACGATCGCATTGACCATGGGGCCTATAGAGCCCGGAAGCTTCGTGTGCTTTTCAACAACTTCGCAGGCCGCAGCGACAGCTCCACATCTTTCATGTCCCATAACAACGATCAGGGGAATCCCGAGATGTTCGGCGCCGTATTCAATCGTCCCCATTGTCGCCGTATCGACCATATTGCCCGCGTTACGGGCGACAAAGAGTTCGCCTACGCCAAGCCCGCCAAACAGCAGCTCAGGTGGAACGCGGCTGTCGGAGCACGTGATGATCGTTGCCCACGGCGTTTGCGCCTTCGCCACGCGTTCGCGCTGTTTTGACAGCTCAACCGCACAGAGCTGAGGAGCGCTGACATAGTTCGCATTACCAGCCTTTAGTTTCGCGAGCGCTTCATCGGCTGTAACGCTCGTTGTAGCGCCTGCCGCAAAGGCATAGCGCGCGCCAAGCGTGGTTGCGGCGATGCTCGCCGTCAAAAGAGAGAGAAACTTGCGACGGTCCGGGGCAAATTTACGACATTGCTCGCACATTGCTGACACCCCCTGTTTGGTCAATCGCTCGCATTCGCACTCAACGATTGTAATCTCATCCGGTCTCGAACTGCAGCTTCGCCAGCCGCGCGTAGAGGCCGCCGCCGGCGGCGAGCGTCTGGTGGGTGCCTTCCTCGACGATGCGGCCTTCCTCCATCACCAGGATGCGTTCGCAGGACAGCACGGTCGCCAGCCGGTGCGCGATCACGATGGTGGTGCGCTCCTGCATCAATTCGGCGAGCGCCGCGGCGACCTGCGTCTCGCTTTCGGCATCGAGCGAGGAGGTCGCTTCGTCGAGCAACAAGAGCGGCGCGTCGCGCAGGATGGCGCGGGCGATGGCGATCCTTTGGCGCTGGCCGCCCGAGAGGGTGACGCCGCGCTCGCCGACCGAGGTGTCCATTCCCGCCGGCATGGCGGCAATGAAGGCGGCGGCATGGGCGTGCTCGGCGGCACGCATGACCTCGGCGTCAGTGGCATCCGGGCGGCCGAAGCGGATATTGTCGCGCACGGAAGTGGCGAACATCACGCTGTCCTGCGGCACCAGCGCGATGTGCGCGCGCAGTTCCGCCGGATCGAGATCGGAGAGCCGCACGCCGTCGAACGTGATGCGTCCGGCGCTCGGATCGTAAAAGCGCAGCAGCAGATGGAAAATCGTGCTCTTGCCGGCGCCGGAGGGGCCGACGATGGCGACCTTCTCGCCCTGCCGCACGCGAAACGACACGCCGTTGAGCGCCGACACGCTGGATCGCGTCGGGTAGGAGAAATACACGTCCGCGAACGCGACCTCGCCGCGCGGCGGCAAGGGCAGCGTCAGCGGGTGCGCCGGGCGCACGATTGCCGGCTTGATTGCGAGAATCTCGAACAGCCGCTCCGCTGCGCCCGAAACCTGCGCCACCTCGCCGCCGATTTCCGACAGCGAGCCGAGCGCGGCGGCCGCGAACACCGCGTAGAGGACGAATTGTCCGAGCCGGCCGGGCGTGATCGTACCCGCAAGCATGTCCTGTGCGCCGACCCACAGAACCACGACCACGCTCGTGGCGACGAGGAAGATGGCGATCGCGGTGAGGAAGGCGCGCGCGCGTATCGAATTGAGCGCCGCCGCGAAGGCACGCTCGACCGCCTGGCGAAAGCGCGTGATGCCGAGCCGCTCATTGGTGAAGGCCTGCAGCACGCGCACCGCTCCGATCAGCTCGGCGGCATAGGCCGACGCATCCGCAAGCGTATCCTGCGCAAACCGCGAGCGGCGGCGCACGGCGCGGCCGAAGGCGTAGAGCGGCAGCACGATGATCGGAATCGCCGCAAGCACGAAGGCCGACAGCCGCGGACTCGTCACCACCATCATGACGCTGGCGCCGACGAACAGCACGAAATTGCGCAAAGCGACGGAAACGGAAGACCCGACCGCGGCCTTGATCTGCGTCGTGTCGGCGGTGAGCCGCGAGATCATCTCGCCGGTCCTGGCCTCGTCGAAAAAGGCGCTGGAGAGCGATGTCAGATGCGCGAATACGTCACCGCGCAGGTCGGCGACGATGCGCTCGCCGAGCGTGGTGACGAGGTAGTAGCGAAGCGCGCTCGCCAGCGCCAGCATGGCGGCGACGCCGATCATGACCAGAAAATAGCTGTTGATCAGGGCGACGCCGCGCGCCGTGAAGCCGAAGTCGATCAGGCGGCGCACCGCGATCGGCACGATCAACGTCGTCAACGCCGCCAGGATCAATGCCCCGAGCGCCAAAAGCGCCCGCCAGCGATAGCGTTTGACATAGGGCATCAGCGAGGCGAGCGGCCGCAAATTGACCTTGCGCTCCGCCGGAGCTTTTGGCTCGGCCGCGGCCGCCGACGCCGCCGTTGCGGACAGCGACGGCGGCGTTGCGGTCAGCGTCGCCGCGTCCTTTTCGACACCGAAGTTCATGCGCCGCAATACCTTTTCGCCGCCCCGCCGCCGCGTCGGCCCGGACAATGCCCCGGGAGCGCCGAACTGGCAACGTGCGACATGATCGCAGCGTCGACTGCCGCAGCATCGGCTTGTCTCGCCACGGCCGCCGCGCTATAGACCCGCCAAATTTCCCGGCAGAGACAGGCGCCCAATCGGCGCGGCAAAGGCCTCAGGTAACGCCATGAAACCCGACACCCACCCCGATTACCACCTGATCAAGGTGGTGATGACCGACGGCACCGAATTCACCACCCGCACGACCTGGGGCAAGCCCGGCGATACGCTGCATCTCGACGTCGACCCGAAGTCGCATCCGGCCTGGACCGGCGGCCAGCAGCACCTCGTCGACCGCGGCGGCCGGCTGTCGCGCTTTCAGAAAAAGTTCTCGGGCTTCCTCAAGAAATAGCCGGACGTGGCTGCGACGGTCTCGGGTCGGTAGAGCCGGCGACGTTTGGCCAGTGCAAGTTCAGCCGGTTCTGCAACCAATAAGCTGCGACCAGAAGCTTCGGATCCTCGATTGAGCCTTGGCAAAGCCGAGCGAACAGCTCGTCGATCGGCATCTGCACGACCTTGATTTCTTCGTCTTCTATGCCGCCGCCCTTGCCGATCCGGTCGGCATCGCTCACCTCGGCAAAATACAGGAACACACGCTCGGATGTGCCTCCGGGCGAGGAGAAGAATCTGCTGATCAAGCGCGGCTGTCGAATTTGATACCCCGTCTCCTCGAAGGTCTCGCGAATTGCGGCCGCTTCCGGCGTTTCATTCGCATCCAGCATTCCCGCAATTGTTTCGATGATCCATCCGTCCGTGGTCGACCGATCATCGCGACGGCGGCCCACCAGGGCAGGCACCTTGAATTGCTCGACGAGCACGACGGATTTGCTGTCCACATTCAGCAGCAGGACCGCGGCCGAATCTCCTCTTTCGAACACCAAGCGCCTTTGGCCGGCGCTCATCGTGCCGTCGATTTGCTGGTGTGAGATCACAAACTCGTCAATCTTGAAGAAATCGTCGAATACGCGACGTTCCCGCTGAATGACGGCCCTGCCCGGCATTGTGGCCTCCGGTCGTTTGACCTGCTGCGCGCGACTGCACTGTGGATGGTGGCGAAGTTCGAAGCGGCGGCGCTCGAATAGCCCCTCAGCAGCCGTCCTGCTCGAAGGCGGCCTTCAACAGTCCCAATTGCCGCTCGACCGGATTGCCCACCGCGATTTTGACCGGCGGCGGAGCGTGCATCGTCGCGTCGAGCCGGCGCACCTCGGCCTGCAGCTTGGTCGAGCGCGCGATGAGCTCCTGAAGCTTGGCCGGCAGCAGCGCGATCGATTTTGCATCGCCGGGATCGCAAGCCGCGAGCCTGACCTTGCTCTTTTCCTTGTTAGCCTGCGCCAGCGTCATTTCGCCTTCCTTGACCGCCCGGTGCAGCAAGAGCCAGGAGGCAAGTTGCATCAGGCGCGTGGTCAGCCGCATGCTCTCGGTCGCGTAGACCAGAGCGGCGCCGCGTTCGAGCTTCTTGGATTCCAGCCGGCCCGAACCGTCGAGATAGCTCGCGGTCTCCTCGACCAGGGCCATTCCGTCGCGAAATAGGGTCGCGAAAACCTGGGAACTCGCAAGCCGCTCGCTGAAAGACACCGCGCCGGCTCCGCTCACACGCTTCTCGGACATGGGGTACGCCTCACACCGGCGGCAGCATCGCCCGCCGCGGCCTCCGAGTCCAGCGGCCGAAGCGACCAAGTCTCCGACATAGTTGCCGGCCCAAACCTGCAGGCGGCATGGATAAAGCATAAAAAAGAGCCGCCGTTGCCGGCGGCTCAAAGTGATAACAGGGAGGCGTCAAACAGAGTGGACAGGAGCCACTCGATGTCCAGAAGATGGACAATATCCGTAATGAAGGAGAAAGCTTAACGAAAGGTTAACGAATCGCCGAAAGTTGCCAACTCTTTTTGCAGTTTAACTATAATCCGTCATTCCGGGGCCGAGCCAACGGGTCCGGCCCAATGACAGGCTCCGCGAGGCCCGCCGCTTCGCGGCGCCCCGGAATGCCAAAAGCCTTACTTCTTGAAAAACGCGCCCGCCGCCGTTTGTGAAGCGCGTTTTCTGGCCATCTCCGCTTCCAACCGCGCTATCTCGTCCTTGAGCAACCCGATACGGTCGGTGAGTTCTCCGACCGAGAGCAGCGACAAATCCTGCCCCATCTCGTGCGTGATCTTTTTCTTCGGCAGATCGTCCGGGTCAATCGCGGGCATTTTGGCCTCCTGCGGGGATAAATTTTATCGACGGCGGCTATGGTTGTCACATCTGACGCAGGCCTCTAAGAGAGGCTGCCACGCTCACTCCATCGAGGCATGCCGATGGCCGCGCTACCCGCCCGCATGACCGTCATCGCGATCCGCGCCCCCGGCGGACCGGACGTGTTGACGGCCGAGCCGCGCCTGGTGCCCAAGCCAGGCGCCGGCGAGATTTTGGTCAAGGTCGCCGCCGCCGGCGTCAACCGGCCCGACGTCATGCAGCGGATGGGCCTTTACCCGCCGCCGCAGGGGGCGACCGATATTCCCGGACTTGAAATCGCCGGCGAAATCGTCGCCGTCGGACCGGGCGTCGCCCGCTGGAAGGAAACCGACAAGGTCATGGCGCTGGTCGTCGGCGGCGGCTATGCCGAATTCTGTCTCGCGTATGAAAGTCATGCGCTTCCGGTGCCGGCCGGCCTTTCGTTGATCGAGGCCGCCGCCATTCCGGAGACCTTTTTCACGGTCTGGTACAACACCTTCGAGCGCGGCCGGCTCGCGGCGGGAGAGACCGTGCTCATCCATGGCGGCTCTTCCGGCATCGGCACCACCGCCATTCAGCTCGCCAATGCATTTGGCGCTCGGGTTATCACCACCGCGGGGACGCCGGAAAAATGCGCGGCCTGCCGCAAGCTCGGCGCGGAAATCGCCATCAACTACAAGACCGAGGATTTCGTCGCCGCGACCAAACAGGCGACCGGCGACCGCGGCGCCGACGTCGTGCTCGACATCGTCGGCGGCGATTACATCGATCGCAATTATGAAGCGGCGGCGGTCGAAGGCCGCATCCTGCAGATCGCCGTCCAGGGATCGCCGCGCGCCAATGTCGATTTCCGGCGCCTCATGGTTAAACGGCTCATCCATACCGGCTCGACGCTGCGCGCGCGCTCGGTCGCGGACAAGGGCGCCATTGCCCGCGCCGTGGAGGTCAAAGTCCTCCCCCTGATCGCGACCGGGCGGGTCAAGCCGGTGATTGATTCGACTTTTCCGCTGCGCGAGGCCGCCGCCGCCCACGCCCGCATGGAAAGCAGTCAGCATATCGGCAAGATTGTCCTGACCCTTTGAAAAGACACGGGAAAATCCTTGCGCCCGCGCCGCCCAACGGCTACTCATCGGCCGCGGCCTTGGCTGGATCGGCGCCGACAAGACACCGGGCCGCGAATTCGGCGCAAAGCCGGCTAGGTTATGTTGCGGGCGCGAGCTGCGCCGGCTGCCGAGCTCGGAGGTCGTTTCTTGGCATTTCTTCGCGCCGCCACGGCGCTCGCAGCCTGTGCGTTCGCAGCCCTGCTCGGGGTCTCTACCGCTGCTGCAGTCGAGGCCGTCAATATCCGCCTTGATGCCGCCGCCATCGACCTCACCGACGCCATCGAGTTCCAACACACCGACGGCGACCGCGTCCAGGTCTCGACCGCGCCCGGCGCCGACGGCATCATCCGCCGCGTCGAAGTGCGCGCTCGCGAAGCGGGAACCAACTGGGCCGTGTTCGCGCTCGCCAACAATGGCGACGAACAGATCGATCGCCTGATCGTCGCCCCGCACTACCGGATGGTCGGCTCCGGATTGATCTGGCCCGATCTCGGCCTTTCGCGCATCGTCTATATAACGCCTTCGTCCGGGGATCCGCCGGAGCGGTTGGGCAATCCCAACGCCGATGTTTTCCGCGTCACCCTCGACCCCGGCACGGTCATCACCTTCGTCGCCGAGTTGCGCGCGGCGAACCTGCCGCAGCTCTATCTCTGGGAGCCGGACGCCTTCAAGGACAAGGTCAACTCGCTCACGCTCTATCAGGGCATCGTCATCGGCATCGCCGGATTGCTGGCGCTGTTCCTCACCATCCTGTTCGTGGTCAAAGGCAGCGTGATGTTCCCCGCCGCTGCGGCGCTAGGCTGGGCGGTCCTGATCTATATCGGCATCGACTTCGGATTCTGGGGCAAGGTATTCGACATGTCGTCGGGCGCCGAGCGCATCTGGCGCGCCTCGGGCGAAGCGATCCTCGCCGCGACGCTCTTGGTGTTCCTGTTCGCTTATCTCAACCTCAACCGCTGGCACGTGCGCTACGCGCATATCACCGTCGGCTGGCTCGCCTTTCTCGGCGCGCTGGTGGCGGTCGCGCTGGTCTCGCCGCCGGTCGCCTCCGGCATCGCCCGCATGTCGCTGTTTTTCATCGCCGTGCTCGGCTTCGGCCTCGTCGTCTATCTCTCGACCCACGGCTATGACCGCGCGGTGATGCTGATCCCGACCTGGCTTCTCCTGGTCGTCTGGGTGTTCGGCGCCGCGCTGACGGTGTTGGGCTTTCTCACCAACGATATCGTCGGCCCGGCTCTGCTCGGCGGCCTCGTTCTCATCGTGATGCTGATCGGCTTTACGGTGATGCAGCACGCCTTTGCCGGCGGCATGGCCCAGGGCATCGTCTCCGACGTCGAGCGCCGCGCGCTGGCGCTGACCGGCGCCGGCGAAATGATCTGGGACTGGGACGTGTCCTCCGACAAGGTCTTCACCAGCCCGGAAACCGAAACGATGCTCGGGCTCAAGAGCGGATCGCTCGACGGCGCGGCGGCGAGCTGGCTCGAAGTCCTGCATCCGCTCGACCGCGACCGCTTCCGCGCCACGCTCGACAATGTGGTCGAGCAGCGCCGCGGGCGTGTCGCGCAGGATTTCCGCATGCGCACCTCGGACGGACACTATCTTTGGTTCGCGCTGCGGGCGCGGCCCGTTGTCGGCTCCGACGGCGAGGTCATTCGTCTCGTCGGCACGCTCACCGACGTCACCGAATTCAAAACCGTCGAGGAACGCCTCCTGCACGACGCCGTGCACGACAACCTCACCGGCCTGCCCAACCGCGAACTGTTCCTCGATCGCCTCGAAGCGGTCCTCGGTTTCGCCAAAACCAACAGCACGATCCGTCCGACGGTGATGGTGATCGACATCGATCGCTTCAAGCAGGTCAACGACTCGGTCGGCATGGCGCTCGCCGACTCGATCCTGCTCACACTGGCGCGACGGCTCGGGCGGCTGATCAAGCCGCATGACACACTCGCCCGCCTGTCGGGCGATCAGTTCGGTCTCATCGTGTTGTCCGAGCACGACTCCTCGCGCATCACCGCGCTCGCCGAAACCATCCGCCGCACGCTGCGGGCTCCTATCACCTTCAACGATCGCGAGATCTTCCTGACCGGCTCGATCGGATTGACGCTCGGCGACAGCGAGCCGCAAGGCGCCGAGGAAAGATTGAAGGACGCCGAGCTCGCCATGTATCACGCCAAGCGCAACGGCGGCGATCGCGTCGAAGTATTCAAGCCATCGATGCGGGCGCGCAAATCCGATCGACTGTCGATCGAATCCGATCTGCGGCGGGCGATCGAACGCGAGGAGATATCGATCCTTTATCAACCGATCGTGCGGCTCGAGGACCGCGCCGTGGCCGGCTTCGAGGCGCTGGCGCGCTGGGATCATCCGCGCTTGGGACGGATGTCGCCCAATGAATTCATCACCATCGCGGAGGAGACCGGGCTCATCGTCGAGCTCGGCCTTTTCGTCCTTGAGCGCACCGCGCGGCAGCTCAGCGCCTGGCAGCGCATGCTGCGTCCACGCGATCCGCTGTTCGCCAGCGTCAACGTCTCCTCGCGCCAATTGCTGCGCCACGACCTGATCCAGGACCTGCGCACGGTGCTGGCGCGCGCGCCGCTCACGCGCGGGTCGCTCAAGCTCGAGCTCACCGAATCGGTGGTGATGGAGAATCCGGAACACGCCGCGCAGATGCTGCATCGGATTCGCGAGCTCGGCGCGGGCCTCGCGCTCGACGATTTCGGGACCGGCTATTCCTCGCTCGCCTATCTGCAGCGATTCCCCTTCGACACCATCAAGATCGACCAGTCCTTTGTGCGCACGACGGCAAAGGGCACGCGCCCGGTGATCCTGCGCTCGATCATCGCGCTCGCGCACGATCTCGGCATGGACGTCGTGGCCGAAGGCGCCGAAACGGATTCCGACGCCGTCGAGCTTTATCAACTCGGCTGCGAATACGCGCAGGGCTTCGTGTTCGGCGAACCGATGAGCGCCGAGCGCGCCCGCGAGCTGCTGCAGCCGCATGGCAAGGTGGATATCAGAGGTCAGATGTCGGAGGTCAAATGACAGATGAAAGTCTGTCCTCTGTCATCTGTCATCTGAGTTAAGCGTGTCCGGCTTCGCTCGACAGCATGCCGAGATCGATGCCGATCTTCTTCAGCGCTTTCTCGTATTTGCCGCCGATATCGGCGCCGAAGATGAGGTCCGAATCGGGGGCGCAGTGCAGCCAGCCGTTTCCTTGGATCTCGCTTTCGAGCTGGCCGGGGGCCCAGCCGGCATAGCCGAGCGCCAGGATCGCGCTCACCGGCCCATCGCCGCGCGCGATCGCCTTGAGAATGTCGATCGTGGCGGTGAGACAAATCCCGTCGTCGATCGGCAGCGTCGAGTTCTCGATGAAGAAGTCGGCTGAGTGCAGCACGAAACCGCGTTCGGTCTCGACCGGACCGCCGCGCATGACCTTCACCACCCCGGCGCGAGACGGCAATTGGATCACATCGGCCGCGGGAATCACGTCGAGTTTTACCAGGAGGTCGGAAAAATTGATGTTCGGCGCCGGATGGTTGACGACGATGCCCATGGCGCCCTCGGCGGAATGCGCGCAGACATAGATGAGCGAGCGGGCAAAGCGATCATCCAGCATCGCCGGCATGGCGATCAGCATCTGGCCGTCCAGATAGCCCCGACCCCGAGCCCGATTGTTTCCGGATGTACCACGCCGCAATTTCATAGCCAAAAGGTTAGCCGATCGATCCGCTTTTGCAAACGAACGGTGGCGATAAAAGTTCACGATATCCCCTCGGCTCCCCGGGCCGCGACGGCAATGGCGCCGTTGGGGCTGTTCTGTGTCAATTTCCCGATGGCGACGGGCGCGCGCTCACATGGCGCCAAGATGCAGCGTCAAGATGCGACGGCAAATGCCAAGGCACGACGCCAAGTCAATGCGACGTGCATGCATGCTACGTGCCTACCAAGTCACGATCATGTCAGTGGCGCGTGTGGACCGCTTCGCCCTACACAGCGGCGATGATGCCTCATGCGGCGGCCCATCGGGTAACGATTGCGACCATTGCCCTCGTCTGCGTCGGCGGCATACCGACGGCGCGGGCGCAGGACGCTTCCGCGTGGGACGGGGAACTGCATGCTGCCGCGCGGCTGATCGCCGGCGCGGCGCCCAAATCCGCCGACGCGAGGTGGCTGCGGGCCGGCATCGAGATTCGGCTCGACGCCGGCTGGAAGACTTATTGGCGCTATCCCGGCGATTCCGGTGTGCCGCCGACGCTCGATTTCGCCGGGTCCGAGAACGTCAAATCGGTGACCACGCTGTGGCCGGCGCCGGAGCGATTTGCCGACGGCGCCGGCGGCCACTCGATCGGTTATCTCCGCGATGTCGTGTTGCCGCTGCGAATTACGCCGAAGGATGCAGCGAAACCGTCGTTGTTCCGCGTAAAACTCGGCTACGCCATCTGCGGCAACCTCTGCGTGCCGGCCGAAGCCGACCTTAGCCTCGTACTGTCCGGCAAAGGCGGCGCCGAGGAGCCGGCGCTTGTTGCGGCCGAGGCGCGCGTTCCGCGGCGTATCCCGCTCGGCACAGGCACCGGGCTTGCCATTACCTCGGTCCATCGCGAGGTAGACGGCGCGCATGCGCGCGTCGCGGTCGAGGTCGCCGCGCCGCAAGGTGCGCCGGTCGATCTTTTCGTCGAGGGTCCGACGCCCGACTGGGCATTGCCGCTACCCGAGCCGGAGAGTCCCGCACCCGGCAGCTCACCGGGAGTGCGGCGATTCACATTCGACCTCGACGGCTTGCCGCCCGGCGCACAGGCCGACGGCGCGACCCTGACCATCACCGCGGTTTCGCCCGCCGACGCCATCGAGGTCGAAGCCCATCTCGACTAATTCGCGCGGCACGCTAATTTATGGCGGACGAAGAACCCCCGATCCAGATCCGAGAGGACACGACCATGCCCATCAAAGTTGGCGACCGCCTGCCCGAAGCTAAGTTCCGAGTCATGGGGCCCGACGGCCCGGCCGTGAAGACAACAGACGACGTGTTCAAAGGCAAGAAGGTGGTGCTGTTCGCCGTTCCCGGCGCATTCACGCCGACTTGCAGCAACAACCACCTGCCCGGCTTCCTCAAGAACGCCGACGCCTTCAAGGCCAAGGGCGTCGACACCATCGCCGTCACCGGCGTCAACGACGTGTTCGTATTCGACGCCTGGAAAAAGTCGACCGGCGCGGCCGGCAAGATCGAATTTCTGGCCGACGGCAACGGCGACTTCGCCAAGGCGCTCGACCTCGCGTTGGACGGCTCGGGCATTGGGCTCGGCACCCGCTCCAAGCGCTATGCCATGCTGGTCGAGGACGGCGTGGTGAAAAAGCTCAACGTCGAGGACGTGCCCGGCAAGGCGGAGACCTCGAGCGCAGACAATCTGTTGAAGCAGATGTGATGAATTCCCCGCGCTCGCGGGGGAACGGGAAGACCGGGACAGGTCCCTTAGACCTGCTTGCCAGCGGCCGCCGCCGTTCGCGGTTGAGGGGTGGCTGCGTGCGTCCGCTCAGGTTTGGCTGCCCGCTATGCTCGCCTGCTGACTGTGCACCAGGCTCGGGCCTTGTACTCCGAACAGCCCGCGCGGGCGCCGACGACCCGAGCGAACGAAAGTGTAAAGCAGTAACTTCACGATCCTTCTGACGACGCTCTTGCGCACCTGCTCGCGCGTGCGCAGCGCAAAGATCAAAGCTATTTTTTTGTCAAGCTCGACGTGGAGCCGGTTGATCTCGACGTTCCGCCTGCTGATTTCGCCCAGCTGGCCCACGGCCTTTGCCCGCATCTCTTCGATGCTGACTTCGAGCCGGCGTAACGACATGGCGAATTGAGCGCGCAGGTGATCCTTGTCCGCTTGAATCTCGTTGATCGCCATCGGGGTGGCTTCGACAATATGCCGCTTGGTGATGCGTACCGCACGCTCGTGAACGAGCGGAATAAACGTCAGCATCAGCAGGCATCCCGCCAACAGCCCGATACCGCACAACATGAGCGATTCGATCATCCAACGCCCTCAGCACAACGTGACCGTATTGACCGGCGTGTCACGCAACACGCGATGATTTCAGAACCGCCGCCGGTCAGCCTGAACCGGCGACGGGATTAGCTCGGAGCGGCTTCCCGTTTTGCTGCACGACCGCGCGTGGCCGGTCTAGGTTAATGGCCGCCGACTTAAAGCGCGGTCTGGATTGTGGAGAAGATGGTGACCAGCTTGTTTCCCACGCCACTGACGGAGGGAATGATGGCCACGGAGATACCCGAAGTGATCAGTGCGTATTCGACCGCCGTCGCCCCGGATTCGTCTTTCAGGAAACGCCGAAACTTGTTCAACATGTCGATGGCTCCTCTAATATCGACTGAGGTGCAGTTCGCTATCAGAAGCATGATGGTAAATAAATCAACATCGGCATTAACGGTGAACTCGTAAACGCGTTTACGAATGCACGTCGACATCAGCTGATCGCCCTCCCCGCATTGCGGACTTCCGCAATCGCCTCGCGGGCGAGAACATCCGCGCGCTCGTTCACGCTGTGACCGGCATGGCCGCGCACCCAGTGCCAGCGCACCTGGTGCGAGCCGAGCGCGCCATCGAGGCGCTTCCACAGATCGACGTTCTTCACCGGTTTCTTGTCGGAGGTGCGCCAGCCGTTGCGCTTCCAGGTGCCGATCCAGGACATGATGCCGTTGCGCAAATATTGGCTGTCGGTGTGCAGATCGACGCGGCACGGCCGCTTGAGCGCTTCGAAAGCGGCGATCGCGGCCATCAGTTCCATGCGGTTGTTGGTGGTGTTCGCCTCGCCGCCTTTGAGTTCCTTCTCGTGATCGCCGAAGGTCAAGATCGCGCCCCAGCCGCCGGGGCCCGGATTGCCCGAGCAGGCGCCGTCGGTGTGAATGACGACGTGCGGGAGAGGCGAGGTCACGGCGCCATCACTCCGTAATCGCGCGCGCTCGTTACCTTCTGGTGGAAGCGAAGCTTGCGCAGATATTCGAGCGGGTCCTTGGGCCGCACCAGCGCGCCGGGCGGCACATCGAGCCAATCGACCAGCCGCGTGAGCAGGAAGCGCAAGGCGGCGCCGCGAGCGAGTAGCGGCAGCTTGTCCCATTCCGGCGCCGAGAGCGGCCGCGTTTTCGCATAGCTCGCCAGCAGCGCGCGGCCCTTGGTGACGTTGTAGGAATGATCCGGCTCAAAACACCAGGCGTTGAGACAAATGGCCACGTCGTAGACCAGCGTGTCGGTGCAGGCGAAGTAGAAATCGATCAGCCCCGAGAGCTTGTCGCCGAGGAAAAAGACATTGTCGGGAAAGAGATCGGCGTGGATGACGCCCTGCGGCAGCCCGCGCGGCCACTGCCGTTCGAGCAGGTCGAGCTCGGCCGCGAGGACGGTTGTCAGATCGCGCTGCACCTCGTTGGCGCGCCCGCCGCACGCCGCGTAGAGCTGCCGCCAGCCGGCGACCGAGAGCGCATTGTCGCGCCGCATGGCAAAGTCGGCGCCGGCGAGATGCAGCCGCGCCAGCGCCTCGCCCAAAGCCGCGCAATGGGCGGCACTCGGCCGGCGAATCCACAGGCCGTCGAGAAAGGTGACGATCGCCGCCGGCCGCCCGGCGAGCCGGCCCAGCGTCTTCCCCGCCCGGTTCTTCACCGGCTGCGGGCAAGTGATGCCGCGGCTCGCCAGGTGCTCCATCAACGCCAGGAAGAACGGCAGGTCGCGCTCGGCGACGCGCCGTTCGTAAAGCGTGAGGATGAAATAGCCGCGGCTGGTGTGGACCAAAAAGTTCGAGTTCTCGACGCCCTCGGCGATCCCCTTATAGGCCAAGAGCTCGCCGATATCGTAGCCGGCAAGAAAGGGCGCGAGGTCTTCCGCCGCGACATCGGTATAGACCGCCATGAAGGTCTCCTGCGCTTCGCGGCTTGCCCGGGCCGCGTATCGCCGTCAAGCTGGGGCCGCGGCTCCGCGCCTGTCCCGGCGACAATTTGGCGAGCGGTTCGCCAGGCAGTATGATTGCACGGGTGAACCCGCAGCAAGGGACTCGCGCTTTGCGGCTCCGCCGCGGCCACGCTGGGCGCGCACATGAAAACCATTCTCGTTCCCACCGAGCACAACGCTTCGATGCTTTCGGCGTTGGACGCGGCGCTGCTGCTGGCGCAAAAATTTGGCAGTTGCATCGAGGGCTTTCCCCTGCGTCCGGCGGTCGCCGACATCGTGGCCATGGATCCCGATGCCGGATTGACCATGATTGCGGTCAAGGAGAACGACGCGGACATGGTCCGGCAGTCCGAGGAGGTGTTCCGCACGTTCATGGAGCGGCATGGCGTGAAGCGGCGCGCCGACGAGGCGCCGGAATCGGCTTCCTTATCTTGGGCGTGGCTTGCCTCCGCGCCGAGCGGCCACGACTTCGTCGGCAGCTATGGCCGCGTCTTCGACGTCATCGTGCTGGCGCGGCCGGGAGGGGAATGGCAGAGCCCATCCATGGTCACGCTCGAATCCGCTTTGTTCGAAAGCGGACGTCCGGTCCTCATCGCGCCGCCCAAATCGCCGCCCTCGCTCGGCACCAACGTGTTGATCGCCTGGAATCGCTCAACCGAGCAGGCGCGCGCCATGGCGTTCGCCATGCCGATCTTAAGGCTCGCCCGGCGCATCAGCATCCTGACGGTAGAGGGCAGCACGGTTGCCGGGCCGAGCGGCGTTGAGATGGCGCGGTCGCTCAGGATGAACGGAATCGCCGCCGAACCTATCACGCTCACTGCCGGCAAACGCAGCGCCGGGGAAGCCATCCTGGCCAAGGCCGAAGAGCTGAACTGCGACCTCATCGTCAAGGGCGCCTATACGCAAAGCCGTCTGCGCCAGATGATCTTCGGCGGCGCCACGCGGCACATCCTCGCCCATGCGGAATTGCCGGTGCTGATGGCGCATTGAGTATCATCCGCCCCCGCGAAGCAAAGCGCAGCGGGGGAGGATGCGAGCCCAACTCACTTCAGATCTTTGCGGATGATCTTGCCGACGTTGCTCTTGGGCAGATTGTCGATGAACTCGATCACCTTGGGGCGTTTGTAACCGGCAAGCTGCTCGTGACCATAACGGCGGAGTTCCTCTGTGGTGAGCGCCGGATCGCGCTTGACCACGAAGAGCTTTACCGCCTGGCCCGCATGTTCGTCCGGCACCCCGATGACCGCGGCTTCGAGCACACCCGGATGCCGCGCCAGCACGTCTTCCACTTCGTTGGGGAACACCTTGAAGCCGGAGACGTTGATCATGTCCTTCTTGCGGTCGAGGATTTTCAAAAATCCCTGCGGGTCGAGAGCGCCGATATCGCCGGTGCGCAGCCAGCCGCCTTCGGTCAGAACCAGCCTGGTCTCGTCGGGGCGTCGCCAATAGCCCTGCATGACCTGCGGTCCGCGCACGCACACTTCGCCCGCCTCGCCGACGGCGAGGTCGTTGCCGGCGTCGTCGCGGATCGCCACTTCGGTGGAAGAGACCGGAAGCCCGACCGTGCCGAGCTTCGGGCTGCGAACCGGATTGATGCACACGACCGGAGACGCCTCGGTGAGACCATAGCCTTCGACCAGATTGGTGCCGGTGATCTCGCGCCAGCGCACCGCCACCGCGCTTTGCACCGCGGCGCCGCCGCCGATGGCGAAGGCAAGCCGGCTGAAATCCAAGCCGGCGAAGTCCGGCGCGTGGATGAGCGCGTTGAACAGCGTGTTGACGCCGGTCATGGTGGTGACCTGCGCCTTGCGCATGGTACGGATGAGCCCCTTGATATCGCGTGGGTCGGGAACCAGCACGCTCAATCCGCCCATCGACACGAAGGCCAACAGGTTCGCCGTCAGCGAGAAGATGTGATAGAGCGGCAGCGGCGTCAGCACCGTCCCGTGCTCTTCCTCGATATTCGGCGCGATCCAGGCGTGGCACTGCAGCGTGTTGGCAACCAGATTGCGATGGGTCAGGATCGCGGCCTTCGGCAGCCCCGTCGTTCCTCCGGTATATTGCAGCAAAGCGGGCGCCGTCGCCGGCATCTGCGCGTCCGCATAGCGTTCGCCCGGGCGGCGGCGGCAGGCGTGCTGCAGCATCGTGAAGGTGTCGAAGCGCCAGCGCGGCGCCGCGCGCCGAACGTAGGTGTTCACCAAATTGAAGACCGAGCGCTTGAGCACGGGCATGAAATCGCCGAGGCGCGCCACCACCACATGCCGGATCTGCGTCTCCGCGAGCACCGGTTCGAGCTTGTGCGCGAAATTCTCCATGATCACGATGAGTGTGGCGCCCGAATCGGCAAGCTGCTCTTTCAGTTCGCGCGGCGTGTAGAGCGGATTGACGTTGACGACGATCAGGCCCGCGCGCAGCGCGCCGAAAAACGCCACCGGATAGGCGAGCAGGTTCGGCAGCATGATGGCGACGCGGTCGCCCGGCTTGCACTTTGCTTCCTCGATCAGGAACGCCGCAAAAGCCCGGCTGACGCGCTCCCACTCGGCATAGCTCATGCGCACGTTGAGACATTCGAAGGCTGGACGCGCGGCGTGGCGGGCGCAGGCATCGCGCAGCATGGCCGGAAGCGACGGATAGGAATCCGGATCGATGCTCCTGGGCACCTCCGGCGGATAAGAGGCGAACCAGATCGGCTCCGCCGCGCCGGCGGCGCCGGCGGCGCCGGCCGCGGGCGGCCCCCGCGGGCTCTCCACATCTAGTGCCATGGCGTTCGATCCCGTTTCCAGGCCGCTCGTCGCATGCAGGACAGGGCCCGAGCGGCAATCTAGCATCAAACCCATGCGGCAACACAGATCACATCGTTGCCGCGGCGCTTCAACTTCATCCTGCCCCGCGAAGCGGGGGCGGATAAGCGAAATCCTTCTCGCCACGCGTTCGCGCCTTTCACCGTCATCCTGAGGTGGCCGCAAAGCGGCCCTCGAAGGATACGGCCCGGGCGCCGAGGCCGTCGCCCTTCGAGGCTCGCTTTGCTCGCACCTCAGGGTAACGGAAAAGGTCAGCGCAAATCCTTCTCGCGACGCATGCGCGCCCGAGTTATGCCAACGCCATTCGCAAAATCGTCCCGTGGAGCAGGATCGCGTCACGCCTAACCCGGCGGTGGAACCGGCCTTCGGCTCGATCATGCTCAGCGAACAAGTAGCCCGGATTGAGCGTCAGCGAAATCCGGGAACGAATGTCCGGCTCGGATGCCGTTCCCGGGTTTCACTTCGTTCAACCCGGGCTACGAAATAAAGGAAGCGGAACGCCGGCAGGCGCATTTGTCTCAATGTTCCGCATCAGCGGATGCGGCGCGCGCGTTATCGTAGCGCGCTCGCCTGACGGCGTTCCACCGCGGCTCTCACCAGGGGGCTCTCG
>JBEKNW010000059.1:0-22651 GCA_049522435.1 Xanthobacteraceae bacterium | reverse complement strand
AGGCGGCGTCGATGCGGCCTTCCAGCAAGGCCGCAATCGCGAACGAGAAGGCGATCGAGAAGCCGACATAGCCGAGATAAAGGAGCGGCGGATGAAAGGCGAGGCCCGGGTCCTGCAGGATGGGATTGAGATCGCGACCCTCGAACGGCGCGTCGGCAATGCGCAGGAACGGATTCGACGTGGTGAGAATGAAAAGATGGAAGGCCGCGGCAATCCAGGCCTGCACCGCGAGCGCGTTGGCCTTGAGCTTCGCCGGCAAATTGCTACCGAAGGCCGCGACCAGCGCGCCGAAGAAAGCGAGGATGGAGACCCACAGCATCATGGAGCCTTCGTGGTTCCCCCAGATGCTGGTGAGCCGATACATCAGCGGCATCGCCGAATTCGAATTCTCGTAGACGTTGAGCACCGAGAAGTCGGAGGTGACGTAGCAGGCAGCGAGGGCGCCGAACGCGATCGCCACGAAGGCGAATTGCGCCAGCGCCGCCGGCGCCGCCATGCTCATAAGCACAGGGTCGTTGCTGCGCGCGCCGACGATCGGCACGCTGCCCTGGATCAGAGCAAGCCCCAGCGCCAGCATCAGCGCGTAATGGCCGAGTTCGGCAATCATCGGATTCTCCACTTCCCTTTACTTACCTGCCCCTGAAAGGGGGAGGCATCACTTCGCCCCTGCGCCGACCGGCAAGGCGGCCTTCTTAGCGTAATCGTCCTGCCAATGTCCCGTCTTCTTCAAGGCGTCGGCGACCTCCTTCGGCATGTAAGTCTCGTCGTGTTTGGCCAGGATCGTGTCGGCGTCGAAGACACCGGCGCCGTTCAGCGCGCCTTCGGCCACGACGCCCTGCCCTTCGCGGAACAGATCGGGCAGAAAGCCCTGATACGTGACCGGTATCTCGCGGTTGCCGTCGGTGACCTCGAAGCGGATTCTCAGATTATCGTCGCGCACGAGGCTGCCGGTCTTCACCAACCCGCCGAGCCGGATGCGCGCGCCGGGCGCGACATGCTTCTCCGCCACGTCGCTCGGCGAATTGAAGAACACTATGGAGTCGCGCAGCGCGTTGAGCATGAGCGCGACCGCGATCACCAGCACGCCGAGGCCGGCGCCGATCAGAACAAGACGTCGTTGCTTGCGGGTCATTGCTATCTTTTCCGCGCCATGATTTCGTCTTTCAACCCTCGAGACCGAGTCCTTTGACAAGATCGTCGATGCGCTTGATCTCATCGGGATGATCGCCAAACGCGCGCTTCGCATCGGCGGCGGCACCCTTCGCCTTGTCGCGGTCGCCGAGCACGACATAGGCGCGCACGAGGCGCACCCAGCCCTCCACGTCGGCGCCGTCATCGTGCAGCCGGGTGGCGAGACGCGCGACCATGCCGCGGACCATGTCGCGGTGCTGATCATCGCTCATGCTGGCCGCAGCTGCCACGTCGTTGGCGCTCGGCCCAGCTGCGGGGACCGGCGCGCCGGTCGCGCGTGCAAGTGCCTCGCGCACGAATTCGACCCACGGCGCGCCGGCCGGCGCGTCCGCCAGCAGCGAGCGCCAGATGGCGGCAGCCTCATCGCTTTTGCCATCCTGCTCGGCCGCGAGACCCAAAAAATATCGGGCTTTCGTTTCGTGCGGATCGCGCGCAATGGCGCGCTCGAACGCTGCCTTGGCCTCCGCGGTCACCACACCGTTCGCCGCGGCGGCCAGCGCCTCGCCGAGGTCGGACTCACGGGCGGCGGTGTCGCCATTGAGCGCAAGCGATTTGCGCCGGGCCTCGACCGCATCGTCGAAGCGGTCGAGCCGCATATACACCGGGGCGATCACCTCCCAGCCGGAGCCATCATTGGGATTGCGTGCAAGGTGGGTCTCGACCTGGCTGACGAGGTTTACGATCGATTCGCGGCCCTGCGGTGTCTTGACGCGGGCGAAGGCGGGCTCTCCCGGAACGTTCGGCGAGCCGAGCGCGACATAAACGCTCGGCGGACCGAACGGCAAAATAATCAATGCGGCGATCGCCGCCACGCGGCGGCGCCGCAGGTTCCTCGGCGCGGCCGCCGCGGATGCGGCCTGCGGCTGCGCGTCCGCCGCAGCGAGGAGCCGACGTGACACTTCAAGCCGGGCGGCCTCCGCCTCCGCCTCGCCAATCAACCCGGCAGCGCCGTCGCTGTCGATTTCCTGCAGCTGATCCTTGTAGACGAGGAGGTCGCTACCACTGCGCGCGGCGTGTGGGTCGCGCCCGAGCGGCCACAATACGGCGACGATCGCCGCAGCCGTCATCGACGCAAAAATGAACCACAGGATCATGGCACCATTCCATCCGCCGAACCGGGACGACAGGGGCGGCCGCCCTCGAGCCACGCGGCTACATCAATCACGGCGTCATTACTGCTGCAATGGGAGAAGCGGCGCGACAATTGCGCACTGTGACGCGGCAGCCTTGCCATCCGGACGTGGTGCGGCGCGCCAGATCACGCCCGAACCGGTTTGCGCTCGACCGTCGCGGCGGCCTGCACCGCGATCTCGGCCGCTTTGGCCAAGAGCCCGGCATAATCCCCTCCGAACACGGTCCTGCAGAACCGGATCGCGGCGTCGACCTGCGACTGCCGGAACGGCCGGTCGGCATCGCCGGCTTGGCGCAAGGTATCGAGCAGCACCTTGGTGCCGGTCTCGAGGTAATATTGCAGTTCCGAATAGCTGCGCATGGTCACTTCGTTGACCGCGAGTTCGTTGGCGTAATTACGGCAGGCGCCGACGAATTCGACCAGCATCTCGGCGTCGCTCACGTCGATCGAATCGAGCAGCGAGCCGGGCGCGATGTCCTTGGCCGGCCGCGGCCGCAACAGCCGCCGGACGCGGCCCGGTGTCGACTCGATTTCCGTTTTCAGCACGTTGGAGACTTCGGTGCGGATGGCTGTGAGCCGACGACTCCAAGGCGAATCGACGGAGAGGTCGATTTCTGTGCGCAACCCGCGCGCCGCGTCGTGGATGGCCTTGAGCAGCGAGGTGACCGGACGGTGTGCCTTGAGCTCCGCGCGCAGCTTGCTCACCATGCACTCGACCTCGCCGAGCACGATCGTGACCGCGACCGCGCAGGGCGTTTCGGCGATACGGACGGTGTCGTCGCTCTCGGCCGCGCGGGTAGCGATGCGGATGAGCTGCCAGGGCGCCGCGAGCCGGCCCATGACCAGGATGAAACCATAGAGAAAGACATCCGCTTTGCTCGCGGCGGCGGTCCCGAGCGTTTTCTGCGCCGTCGCCGCGTCGAGGAGCGCTTTGATCGAGTCGATCTGTTCGCGCTCGAGCGCGCGCATGTGGTTCGGCAGCCGCCGCGCCAAGTCGGCAAGCACATCACGGCTCGCGAGGATGCCCAGGAGCGTTCCGAGATCTTCGAGCGCGCGCGGCGTGCCGACCTGTACGGCGAGACGCCGCCGCGCCTTTTCGTCGCCGGCTACCGCGCTTACGGTTTCCCTGATGCGCTGGATCGCCCGCTCATGCAGGGCGCGGGTCAATTGCTCGGCCCTGACCCGATCGTCGGCGAGCAAGGCGCGCTTGATGTCCTCGCTCAGCGCCTTGGCCTCGGCCGGCATCAGATCGCGACCGATCCAATCCCAGATCGGTTCGAGCGATACGCGCGCGATGCGCCCGACGCGCTTGTGATCGGCGGCGTCGTCGATGAGGAACGGCTCGAGCGGCGCGAAGAACAGCCGGCCCGCATCGCCGATGCGCGACACCCGCTGCCCGGCGGCACGGATCGTGCGCCGCAATTCCTGCAGCACGAGTTCGCTGCCGGCGGCTTCCTCGCCGCGCAGCATGCCGCGCTCGAACTCAGCGATCAGCATCGCGCGAGCCTCCGGCTTGAGGGTCCGCAGATAGTCGCGCAGCCGTTCGACGGATTGCCCGTCGCTCGTCATGGGCACACCACTTCACCTGGATGGCACCGGATTGTTTCTAATCGCTTGGCGCTTAAGAAGGAGTTACGCAAAATATCAGGAATTCAGGGGCATCAGAGGCATAATGCCGACTTTGCGGCTCGCCGCCGTTCTCCTGACCGCAGTCCCGGCCGGCCCGGGAAAGATCACGCCGATCAGCTCACAATCGTCCAGGTGCCATCGGGATTGCGGCACGCGGTGCCGCGCTCGGTCTGCGGCTTTTCCTCGATGTAGACCGTGTGGGTGTATTGCCGGCAGGGGGCGCCGTCGACCTGGTAAGCGGGACCGGGCACGACATTGCCGTAGCGCCCGGAATCCGGATTGCGCCAGGCGACAGGAGCGCCCGAAGGGCCGGTTTCCAGCGCCTGCATCTGCGCCGCATAAGCGCGCCGCTTGTCCTCGTCGTCGAGCGCTGCGCCGATGCGGTTGCCGAGGAAGGCGCCGAGCGCCGCGCCGACCAGCGTTCCGGCGGCGCGATTGCCGGCGCTGCCGCCGATCGCATTCCCGATCACTCCGCCGGCCACGGCCCCGGCCGCCGTGCCGCCGACCTCCTTCGGCCCGGAATCGGCTGAACAGGCGGCAACGCTCAATCCGGCCAACGCAATTGCAACGAACCTGATCGCCGGCATGACTCCCCAACGCATGCCCGGACAGCACAGCACCGCCCGGCTCCCGCCGGCTAAACCACAAGCGCCGATTGGGGCGAAACTCTGTTCACCGTTCCCTTGACATCAAGACATCCAGATATTTATGTCTTGATGCATGCGCACCACGCTGACCATTGACGACGACGTCGCGGTGCAGCTTGACCGCCTCCGGCGCGAGCGCGAGCAAAGCTTGAAGGACATCGTCAACGACGCGCTACGCCGCGGGCTGCGCGACATGCGGACGCGCGCGAAGCGGCGCAAGCCCTTCCGCACGACGGCCCACGACATGGGACCCTTTCTCGTGAACATCGATAATGTCGCCGAAGCGCTGGCCCATGCCGAAGGCGAAGATTTCAAGTGATCCTGATCGACATCAACCTGCTCCTCTACGCCACCAACACTCACGCCAGCCAATACGCCGCGGCGCGTGAATGGCTGGATCGGCAGCTCAGCAACACCAGCCGCGTCGGGCTGCCGTGGGCTTCCTTGCTCGGATTCCTGCGTATGGCCACCAACGCGAGGATCGTCGCGCGCGCACTCACCATGGCCGCCGCTTGGCGGCAGGTATCGCAATGGCTGCAATGTGAGCCGGTATGGATACCGCTGCCGACCGAAAGACACGCCGAAGTGCTCGGCAAATTGCTTGCCGAACCCGGCGTGCACGGCAATCTCGTCCCCGACGCGCATCTCGCCGCCCTCGCGATCGAGCACGGCCTGACGCTGTGCTCGACCGACGGCGATTTTGCCCGTTTCCGGGGACTGAAATGGCTCAATCCATTGGCGGGGTGATCGCCTCGCGTTAGGCGTCAGCACCGTTGGATATGTTGACCGAAAGTTAAATGCGTGTTTGGAGAGAATTAAAACCTATTTCCAACGAGGACCATCGGCATGCAGACGGCTGTGAGGGCAGCCACAGTGGCCGCGCTGGCTACGCTCATGAGCGGCGTGGCCGCGGGACAAGGCGCTCGTATCGTAAGCGGGACGGGTGTCGCGATCGGCGCCAAAGGCGAGATTCTCACCAATGCCCATGTTGTCGAAGGCTGCCAAAGAATTTCCGTAAAACTCGCTTCGGGACATTCGGAAGTGGCAGAGTTGGTTGCACGCGACGAAAAAAATGACCTTGCCGTCGTTCGCCTGACCGGGACGAACAATCGACCCGCGTCTGTTGCCATGTTCCGCGAAGGTGCCCCTATCCGTCCCGGTGACGCGGTGGTGGCATTGGGTTATCCCCTCGCAGGACTTCTGGCGACAACCGCCAACCTTTCCGTGGGGAATGTGAGCGCGCTCGCGGGGCTTGGCGATGACTCCCGCTATGTGCAGATCAGCGCGCCGGTGCAGCCCGGCAACAGCGGCGGGCCGCTCCTTGATGCCAGCGGTCACCTGGTTGGAGTTGTTACGGCGAAACTGAACGCCGAGCATATCGCCCGCATCACCGGGGACATTCCGCAGAATGTAAATTTCGCGCTCAAAGCCGAAGTCGCAAGAACATTTTTGGACAGCAAGGACATTGCATACCAAACGGCGCATTCGGAGCGGCAACTATCGCCGGCTGAGGTTGGCGAAATGGCGCGGCCGTTCACCGTCTACATCGAATGCGAACAAGCTGGCCAACAATCCGCAACCGCCCCGGCGACGCCAGCTCAGCCTTCGCCGAAAGGGCGCGAGCCCATGAAGCAGCAGATCGCGTGGTGCACCGGGTCCGATCAACCGTCTGCGGATTTGATCATCAATGCGTGCTCGGCCGTAATCCAATCCCGTCAGCAGGCATGGGCGTTCAGCAATCGTGCAGTGGGATACTACCTTAAGGCCGATTACGACCGCGCTATTGCCGATTGCACCGAGGCGATCCGGCTTGATCCGAAGTTCGCCAAGGCGTTCCAAACCCGCGGTCTTGCCCATCTCGCCAAGCGTGACTACGACCGCGCCATCGCCGATTCGACCGAGGCGATCCGGCTTGATTCCAAAGACGCCGTTGTCTTCAAAAATCGCGGAGCGGCATACAATGGGAAGGGCGATAGTGATCGCGCCATCGCCGATTTGACCGAGGCAATCCGGCTCGATCCGAAGAGTGCTTCAGCTCACAATAAACGCGGCAACGCGTACCGCGCCAAGAGCGACTTCAACCGCGCTATTGCCGACTACGATCAGGCGATCAAGCTTGCGCCAAAATATGCCGACGCTTTTTTCAACCGCGGGCTCACGAACCTTTATGCCGGCTCGCTTCCCCAGGCGCTCGCCGACATGGATCAGGCGAACGCGCTGGCTCCCAACTACCCCTATGCAGCGATCTGGCTCGATATCGTGAATAAGCGCAGCAGTCTGCCGAGCAGGCTCGCGCAAGCGGTAACGCAGATCGACATGACCAGTTGGCCGGCGCCGGTGATCCGCCTCTATCTGCGCCAGTTGACGCCCGCGGCGGTGCTGGCGGCTGCTGACGACGCCAATGCCGATACAAAGAAGGGTCAGCTCTGCGAGGCTAATTTCTACAGTGGCGAACTGGCGCTGCAGCAGGGCGCCAAGGAGGAGGCTGCGCGCCTGTTCGGGCTCGTGACCGCGCAATGCCCGAAAGGCTTCTTCGAGTGGCCGGCCGCCAACGCCGAACTCCGGGCGCTAGGCAAAAGTCGCTGACCAGGCAACGACTTCATCCCGCCGGCAGCGTCAGTTCCGCGCGCAAGCCGCCGATCGGCGCGGTGCCGAGCGTGAGCACGCCGCCATAGAGGCCGGCGAGCTCGACCACGATCGAGAGGCCGAGGCCGGAGCCGGGCTTGCTCTCGTCGAGCCGCTGGCCGCGCAACGCCACCTGCTCGCGCTCGGCGGGAGAAAGACCCGGCCCGTCGTCGTCGACGATGATGCGCACGCGCGGCTTGCCGTCACTGGCGGGACGATCGGCCGCCACCTCGATGGCAACCCGCGACTGCGCCCATTTGCAGGCATTGTCGACCAGGTTGCCGATCATCTCTTCGAGGTCCTGCTCTTCGCCGCGAAAGCGCGCGTGCTCCGGCACGTCGACGGCGATGGCGATGTCGCGCTCGCGATGGAGCTTCTCCATCGTGCGCGCGAGAGCGGCCACGATGGGGGGAACGTCGATCAGCGCACCGACGCCGGTAAAGCGCGCGGCGAGCCGCGCGCGCTTGAGCTGGCGCGCCACCTGGTCGCGCATGATGTCGGCCTGTTCGAGGACCTTGTGGGCAAGCGGGTCGTCCGGCCTCGCCGCCGCCTCGTTGACGAGGACGGAAAGCGGCGTTTTCAGCGCATGGGCGAGATTGCCGACATGGGTGCGCGCGCGCTCGACGATTTCGCGATTGGCCTCGATCAGCGCGTTGGTCTCGCGCGCGAGCGGGGCGATCTCGACCGGGAATTCGCCCGCCAAGCGCTCGGCCCGGCCGGAACGGATCGCGGCAAGGCTGTCTGAAATGCGCTTGAGTGGGGCGAGGCCGAAGCGAACCTGCAACGCAGTGGTCAAAAGCAGCGCGACGGCGAGCCCGGCAAAGATCGCACCGATGACGCGGTCGAAGCTCAACATCTCGTCGTCGATCTCGGACGCATCGCCCGCCACCGCGATCAGATAACGGCCGTCGTCGCCGAGATCGATGTTGCGCTCGACGAGGCGGAGCCGCACCTCCTCGGGGCCTTGCGTGTAGCCCTTCTGGTAGCCGCTGGCGCCAGAAGAGGCGTCTTCGGCATCGGCCAGGCGCGGCAGATTTGAGTCCCACAGCGAGCGCGAGGAATGCACCTCCGGCTTCGGCGTGTCGAGCCGCGTGACCTGCCAATACCAGCCCGACAACGGCAGCTCGAACAGCGGCTCGCCGATCGATTGCGGGAACTTGTCGTTGCCTTCGTCGGGCGAGGCCACATCGGCGACAAGCGTGCGCAGGTAGACGTCGAGCCGCCGGTCGAAAGCACGCTCCACGGCGTGGCGATAAAGCGTGGACAAAGCGACGCCGGTGACGATGAGGATGACCACCGTCCAGCCGGTCGCCCACAGGAACAGGCGAAACGCGAGCGAGTTAGCGCGCATCGGGTGGGGTCAGCAGATAACCGAGACCGCGCACCGTCTGGATCACGTCGACCCCGAGTTTTTTTCGGATGCGGCCGACGAACACCTCGATGGTGTTGGAATCGCGGTCGAAATCCTGGTCGTAAAGGTGCTCGACCAGTTCGGTGCGCGACACCACGCGGCCGGTATGGTGCATGAGGTAGGACAAGAGCCGGTATTCGTGCGAGGTGAGCTTGACCGAATTGCCGTCGACGGCGACGCGGCCCGTGCGGGTGTCGAGGCGGAGCGGCCCGCAGGTGAACTCGCTCTTGGCGTGCCCGGCCGAGCGGCGAAGCAGCGCGCGCACGCGCGCCAGCACTTCTTCGAGATGGAAGGGTTTGGCGACGTAGTCGTCGGCGCCGGCGTCAAAACCTTGCACCTTGTCGCTCCAGCGGTCGCGGGCGGTGAGGATGAGCACGGGCATGGCGCGGCCGGCGCGCCGCCAAGCTTCCAGCACCGAGATGCCGTCCATTTTCGGCAGGCCGATGTCGAGGATGACGGCGTCGTAGGGCTCGCTCTCGCCGAGGTAATGGCCTTCCTCGCCGTCGAAGGCGCGGTCGACGACATAGCCGGCGTCGGTCAGCGCGGTCGCCAGCTGCCGATTGAGATCGGGATCGTCCTCGACAACAAGAAGGCGCAAGAAACACTCCGAAGAACAGCTCCGCTCAACGCTCGCCGACGAGCGTGCCTTTGGCGGCGTCGACGACGAGTCGCTCCACTTTGCCATCGTGCGCCAGAACTGTCAGCAAATAGACAAGCCCGTCGTGGCGGCGGCAAAGCCGTGCCCGCACCAAGGTCCCCGGCACATGGCTCCTGACCGCGTGAATGGCGGCGGCAAGCCGCAGCACCGTGCCGTTCTCGACCAGGGCGCGGCGCTCCCTCTGATTGAGACAGGCATGGGGGGTCTCGACACCGCTGTGCGTTGGACGGCCGGCCTCTTGCGCACGCACGGGCGCGAGCGCAATGGCAAGAGCGAACAGCGCGGCAACGGACGCTCGGTTGGTACCCATGCGGCCTCCCTAGGCGCTTGCCAGTGAACAAGACCTGAACGGCCGATTTAGGGCAGGCCCACACATCGCGGCGGAATTACGGATAATCTGATGGGCGAAGATGGCCGGCCGCGGAAATGAAGCCCCCCGGGTGGACCGGGAGGAAGGGTCCGCCGGGGGGCAATAGTGCGGCAGAGTCCGGGGGAGCAAGAGCCGCCACCCCGATAAGAAAAACGCCGGAACCGAAAGGCCGTTCCTGCTGCGACAAGTTGGACATGAGCGCGGATCTGGGAACAGAAAGCTTTGCGGGCAGCGCCTACGCGCTCTTTCCATCCGCGTCACGGCGTCATACGCTTGCGGCAAAAGTGGCGAATTGGGGGGATAGAAGGATGCTGCGCGGCAAACGATTGTCGCGGCTGATGTTGCCGTTGCTCGTGGCGCTTCACGCCGCTACTGCGCTCGCCGTTGGCGAGGTACGCTCCGAAGTCGCCAACTGGAAGATCGTCATCAAAAAGGACGAGTTGACCGAGCAAGAGTTGCGCTTTGCCGCGACGACGCCGAAATCGAATCCGATGCGGCACGGCAAATCTATCACGACCATTTTGACTCTGAGATGCGCTACCGTCTTTCTGAACAGACCGACGCAACCGGAACTCATGATCCTGTTCACGTCTTTCACCGGGATGTGGCACGTCAAGAACTTCCACACCCGTTACCGCTTTGATGAAGGACCTGTGCGCGATTACAAGCTGAGCGTCGCCGGCAGAGGCGGCGCACACGCGATCGTGCTGCCGAAATTCCCCGATCAAGATCCGGTCGCCGACCTCGTCGCGGCAAAGCGGCTGCGGGTCGAGGTCGAGCTTCCCTCTGCCGGGCCCACTCTGCTTGACTTCAACGTCACCGGCGCCGCCGACGCCGTGCGCGCGATTGCCTGCCGCTAGAGCGTCATTGCGAGCCACTTGGAAGCGTGTCACCGTCGATGCGACAATGCGCTTGACATCCGTCACCGTTTATGATACGGAAACTCATCTTGCTCATTCGAGGGGCGTCACCGGTGACGTACCGACGGCGGAGCAAGTGCGGTCCCTGCGGGCGCGCCGTGCCTCGCAAGCACGGCCCCAAGACAATCGCGCCTTTCGGCGCTCCGCTCCCCTCGGTTTTTTGGCGAGGGGGCAAAGAATCAAACAAAGCTCGGGCATTTCGCGTCGCGAGAGTGATGAATGCTGTCTGTGAACGGATTTGCAAATGGACGCGGCGCCGCTTCCGCTCATTCCCGCGCAAGCGGGAATCCAGTTGGGTCCCCGCTTTCGCGACGCTTTCGCGGGGACGAGCGGTAAAAAATCCAATTGGTGCGGTACTACCCCTTCCGCCGCGCCGCCTTCGGCAGCCTCAGCGGCCAGCTCACGATGTGGTCTTCGAGCATGTCGTCGGACACGTCCTTCTCGCTCGCCCCGACACGGCCGCGCACCGAAACGCCCGCGGTATGAACGGTGTCCGGGTCGCCGGAGACCAGGGGATGCCACCAGTAGAGGTCCTTGCCTTGGCCGATCAGCACATAAGCGCAGGAGGGCGGCAGCCAGGTAATGGTTTTGAGGCTCTCCGGCGTGAGCTGGACGCAGTCCTCGACCTTTTCCAGCCGGTTCGCGTAGTCGCGACAGCGGCAAGTCTTGCCGTCGAGCAAGCGGCAGCCGACGTCGGTATAGTAGGTGCGATCGGTCCCCTCCTCTTCGAGCTTGTTCAGGCAGCAGCGGCCGCAGCCGTCGCAGAGGCTCTCCCATTCCGAATCCGTCATGTCTTCCAATGATTTATGCCGCCAGAACGGGAACTCGTCGGGCCCTTGATCGGTTGCCATCTCGTCTCCAAGCCGGCGTTCCTCGGCGCGGCGGCTCGCCCAAAAGCTCTTACCCCCAATTTGCCCCCAATTTCTATTCACACTGTCACGCTTGCGTCATTGGCCGGCGGCGCTGGCTCGGGTAAATCTTGGTTGGCTGAAAAGCAAAAGGACGGGGGCCGAACCCCTTCCCGGAGTGCGCAAGCGTGACGGACCTGTTCCCCGATCCGGGTGACGACTGGCAGCTCAAGTTCAAGCGGCTGCTGCTCGACCTCGACGCGCGCATCGATTCCGCCGTGTTCCAGAGCGGCAAATGGGCGCGTGAGCTGTACGAGCGGTTCACCGCGATCATGGATCATTGCCATATCGCCGGCTGGCGGCGCTGGCTCATCGTGGAGCCGTTGTCGGAGGCGGCAACTTTGGGCACCGGCACGCTCCTGCTCATGCTGGCGCTCGCCATCCCCGCCTTTCGCGAGACTGCGGACGAGGACTGGCTGAAGAAATCCGAGCTCGCGGTCACCTTCCTCGACCGCTACGGCAACGAGGTCGGCAACCGCGGCATCAAGCACAACGATTCGGTGCCGCTCGAGGACATGCCCGACCACCTGATCAAGGCGGTGCTGGCGACCGAGGACCGGCGCTTCCACGAGCATTTCGGCATCGACTTCTACGGCACCTTCCGCGCGCTGATGACCAACGCCAGGGCCGGCGGCGTGGTGCAGGGCGGCTCCACCATCACCCAGCAGCTCGCCAAGAACCTGTTCCTGAGCAACGAGCGCACCATCGAGCGCAAGATCAATGAGGCGTTCCTGGCCACCTGGCTGGAGACCCGCCTTTCCAAGAACGAGATTCTCAAGCTCTACCTCGACCGCGCCTATCTCGGCGGCGGCGCTTTCGGCGTCGACGGCGCGGCACAGTACTATTTCGGCAAGTCGGTGCGCGACGTGACCCTGCCGGAGGCGGCGATGCTCGCCGGCTTGTTCAAGGCGCCGAGCAGGTTTTCGCCGCTCGTCAACCTGCCTTCCGCCCGCGCGCGCGCCAACGTGGTGCTCGACAATCTGGTCGACACCGGATTCATGACCGAGGGGCAAGTCTACGGCGCCCGCCGCAATCCCGCCACGCCCATCGACCGCCGCGCGGAGGACGCGCCGAATTATTACCTCGACTGGGCGTTCGACGAAATGCGCAAGCTCGTCGATACGTTTCCGAAATCGGTCAACGAGAGCTTCTTCGTGGTGCGCACCGCGCTCGACATGAATCTGCAACACTATGCCGAGCATGAGGTCGAATCGGCGTTGCGCCAATACGGCCACGACTACGGGGCCAGCCAAACGGCGGCCGTCATCGCCGATCTCGACGGCGCAGTGCGCGCGATGGTGGGCGGGCGCGACTACGGGGCGAGCCAGTTCAACCGCGCGGTCGACGCGCTGCGCCAGCCCGGATCCTCGTTCAAGCCCTACGTCTACGCGACGGCATTGGCGAACGGTTTCAAGCCAACCTCGATCGTCGTCGATTCGCCGGTGTGCATCGGCAATTGGTGTCCGCACAATTATTCCGGCGGCTATTCGGGATCCATAACGCTGACGCAGGCCATCACCCATTCGATCAACGTCATTCCGGTCAAGCTTTCGATTGCGCTCGGCGACGGCAATCCCAAGCTCGGCCGCGCCAAGATCATTCAGACCGCGCGCAATTTCGGCATTTGGACGCCGCTGCCGGACACGCCTTCGCTGCCGATCGGCGCCGACGAGGTCAACGTGCTCGAACACGCCGTCGCCTATGCCACCTTCCCCAATCTCGGCAAGGCGGTCACTCCACACGCCGCGCTCGAAGTGCGCACCGGCAACGGCGAATTGGTGTGGCGCTTCGACCGCGACGGCAAGCGGCCGCAGCAGGTCATCTCGCCGCAAGTCGCCCTCGAAATGGTCGCGATGATGAACTCGGTGGTCGAAGAAGGCACCGGCCGGCGGGCGCAGCTCGACGGCATCAAAGTCGCCGGCAAGACCGGCACCACCAACGGCTGGCGCGACGCCTGGTTCGTCGGCTACACGGGAAATTTTTGCGGCGCCGTCTGGATGGGCAATGACGATTATTCGCCGACCAAACGCATGACCGGCGGCACGATCCCGGCGCTCGTCTGGCACAACATCATGGCCTATGCGCACCAGGGCGTCGAATTGCGGCCGCTGCCCGGCCTGCCCGCTCCGCAGCATGCTCCGACCGTGGCCGAGGCGACGCTCGAGGGCGGCCAAGCGCCGCAGCAAATCCTGCTCACACGCAAGGCAACCGAGGCTCTTGTCCACGTCGAGCATCTGTTCGACGATGCCAGCCGGGCGATGGCGGTCCAGGCCGTCCCCGCCGGAACGCTCGGCGCGCTCGGCGGTGGCGAGCGTCGCCCAACCACCGTCACGGCGGCGAGCGATCAGCAACCTGCCGGAATTTCCCGCGGCGATTAGACGCCGTCTTCGCGAGATAATCGTCATTCGATCGGGTCGAACGTGCGCCTGTTCTTCGGTTCCTGTTTCACATTGATGCTCGCGGCCGTCATCGGGTTGGGCGCGACCTGGCTGACGCTCACGCGTGGGGTTGCTTTCGGCTCGCTGACAATCGGCGCCTGGACTGCATGGCCGAAGAGCGGATCGGTCGACATCGATCCCTATGCCCGCGCCAGCATTGCCCGCAGCGGCGAGCTGCCGATTGGCACCGGCGATGGCGTCGCCTTCTATGCCCATGCCGACGATGCGGGAAACGCTTTCGACGGGCGTTGTACTTTCGTGATCAGCGGCATGACCCCGGCGGCGCGCTATTGGACGCTGACGCTCTATGACCGGGAGGGCCGGCTGGTCGCCAACACGATCGACCGGCACGGCTTCACCAGCGCGGAAATCGTGCGCGACGCGAACGGACGCTTCGCGATCAATGTCGGGCCGCGCGCACGGCCGGGAAATTGGCTGCCGAGCGGCGGGATCGAACAATTCGTCCTGGTGTGGCGCCTCTACGATACACCGATCGGCGTCGCCTCGCTGACCACGAAGGAGGGGCCGATGCCGGCAATCGTACGAAAGGGCTGCGCATGATTCGCCTGCCGCTGTGGATTCTCGGGGCCCTTCTGCTGGGCGGCATCGTGCATCTTTCGACCGTGCTGGCGATGCCGCAGGCGGCGACGCAGGACGCCTATTCGCGGCTCGCGCCGCTTGCGCCGGTCAACGCCGCTGTGCCGCTCGCCCCGCCGACCGCGCAGACCGCGATCATGCCGTTCATGGACCCGGCCTTTGCCGTGGCGGTGTGCCGATACGATCTTTCCGGCGGGGCGCTCAAGCTCAATGCGCCGGTGAGCCAAGCCTATACCTCGGTCACGTTCTACACGCGCAACAGCGTCGCCTATTACGCGATCAACGATCGCGCCGCCGGCCGGCGCGCGATCGAACTCGATCTCATGACGCCGGAGCAGCATGCGCAAATACCCGAGGAGGAGGACGTGACCGCCGCCGACCGATTGATCATCGAGTCGCCGACCGCGACCGGGCTGATCGTGCTACGGGCACTGGCGCCGGAGCCAGGATTCATGGCCAAGGCGCGCCGCGCGCTCGCCGGCGCGCAGTGCCGTATCGAGCCGGCGCAGTAGATTTTGTTGGAGCCGTCATTCCGGAGCCGAGCCAACGGAATGACGAACGAGAAAATCCCGATGAATTATCTAATGACCGGCGCCTGTTGCGCCGCGACGTCGAGCGGCACCGCGGCAAAGCGCGGCGCCGGGACCAGTTGGTTCGCCGCGATGAGCTGTTGCAGTTGCGTGAGCGCCACGTCGGCTTGCGCCGCGAGTTTCTCCGGCTCGGCCACCACCAGATGCTCGAGTGCGAAGCGATAACCGGCGCAGCGCTGCGTCAGCGAATGGTGCACCCAGGCGATGGTCAGGCTGTTCTCGCCGACGCGCGCCAGCGCGTTGAGCCGATCCGGCGGGCTGAGATCGGCGATGTATTGCATGCTCGCCTCGCGCCGCCGATCGAGTTCGACGACGCGCTGCGCGATGTCGAAGAACGGGGCGATGCGCACTACGTCATTGCGGATATCGTCGATCAACTTGTTGTAGCGGCCCGCCGTCGAGCGATAGCCGGCCGCTTGCAGATGCCGGTAATAGGCAGTGAGATCGACCGCCCACAATTCGCGCCGGAATTCGTGCTTGACGCCGTATTCGTAGAGCACGCTGTCCCAGCGCGGGCGGTCGTAGGGCGGCTCGATCAGCGGAAAGGCAAGGTCGCGCAGCGTGCGCTCCTCTTCGGTCAGATTGTCGAGCGAAATCGGCGCGCCAGCGCGCGCCGCGGCCTCCTGTCCGACCCAGGCATGGATGTCGTCGGTGACCAGAGCCGGCTGCAGCCGATCGAAATCCCCGATGCTGGAGCAGCCGGGAAGCAGCAGGAGAGCAAGGACGGCCACAGGCAGCTTTGTCTGGCAACTGCGACGGGTTTGCGGCGACATCGATGCGGCGGCGTTCAGCGGCGCCGCATGCGCCGGCGACCGCCATTGTCCGCCGGCGGATGAGTGTGAGGTTCGGCGTCCTCCGCATGCGGCTCGCCGTGTCGCTCGACGCGGATGACCGGGAGAATGATCACCGTCGCGGACTCGTCCGGCATGTCCGTGCGGCCGAAGCGTACGATGCGCCCCTCGTCGGGGAATTTGACAATTGTGCCCATGTTGGCGGCCAGCATTTGTCCTCTGCCTGCCGGGCAGCGGACCCCCTGCCCCGATGCGCGCGCATCGGCCTCGTTACGAATAAGCGGCATCCAGGGTTAACGCTCCGCTAACGGCGACAATCTAGGCTCATGAGGCGGTCCATTTGGGGCGTCTATTTGGGGCGCCCATTTGGGCCGGTACGCTGTTGCGATCGAGCGACGTGCAATGGAAGCGCAGAACCCCTTCGGCCTCGACGGTCTCAGTGATTTTGGCTTGCCCAGCGGGGTCGATATACGTCCGACCTTGCTGCAAGCCCTCACCGACATTTATGTGCACAGACTGAGCCACACGCCCGATGAGGAGCGCCGTTACACCGAGCTGGCGCTGCGGCTACTCGAAGCTGTTGATGTGCCGACGCGCATCGCCGTGGCGAGACGGCTTGCCGGCTACCTCTCGCCGCCGCCTAGAGTCCTGCAATGGCTGACCGGCGATCTCCCGGAAGTCGCCGCCGAGCTGCGCTCGCATTCGCTTCTGCAACCGTCTGCTGCGGTCGGCGAGGCGGCGCCAAATCTCGCCGTCATGCCGGGTGTGGAAGACGATACGCCGCACGAAGGAGAACGGTTCGCCGACGTGCCCCGCGCGATCGATTTGGCCACCGCCGGCGAACTTAACGAGCTGTTCTTCGCGGCAGATGCGAACGAGCGCCGCCTCATTTTGCTTAATCTCAACGTTGTCGCCCCCATTGCGGCCGGACGTATCAGCGTTTCGCGTGACCCATCCGTCGGCCGGCGGCTGGAAGCGGCGGCGCTTGCCCGCAACCGCGAGGATTTCGCCCAACACCTCGCACGCTCGCTGCAGATTCCGCGCGAGCAGGCAAGGCGCATCGCCCGCGACGATCTGGGCGAGCCGGTCGTGGTGGCGGGAAAAGCGCTCCGCATGCGGCGCGAGGTGCTGCACCGCATCCTGATGTTCGTCAATCCCGCCGTCGGCCATTCGGTTGAGCGCGTCCACGCGCTTGCTGCGCTTTATGACGAGATGACGTCGCAGGCGGCGGAGGGCATGGTCGCAATCTGGCAGGCGCTGCAACAGAACGAACGTGCAGGAGCGAAGCATCAGCCGCTCACTTGGGACGACGAGGTGCGCCAGCGCGCGCGTCCCGTGACGGCGGTGCAACGCACCCCTGCCGCACCGGGAACGAGCGGGCGTCGCAGCGCTTCATGAGCGGCGCGCGTAGAGCAGTTTAACCAGCGATGGCGGAAACGCGGCCGTCGAGCGCATTAGCGACCGCCAAAGTGACGCTGGATTAGCCGGCGACGACGTCGAGGAAATTTCGTCCGGCGCGATCCTCGACCTCGATGATCCAGATATCTGGATCGAATTTCAGCTGCCGCGCGAGATAGGCCTCGACCGCCGCATCGGGCGCCGACTGTGTGGCAAGGCTCGGCGTAAACGCGCGCGCCGCCCCTTGCGCGGCGTCGAAGGCGCTTTGCGGGGCCGGGCCGAACAGGTCCGAGGTGCCGTCGAGCCTGTTGATGCGAACGAATACGGCGCCGGCCTCCTCCGCCCCGCGCCTGCGCACGACGCCGAATATACCCTCGACCTGACAGCGCCGCAGATAGGCGGCGACCCACAGCGCGGTTTTGAGGCGCATCGTGCGGCTCACATTGCAATTGCGATCGATCGAGATATGACCCGATGTGATCGAAGCCGCAAACGCTTCTAGTCCAGCGGACGCCCGGTCATGGCGGCAAGTTCGCTCAGGAGGCGATCGGAGAGCCGTCCGGTCACCGGCAGTTTGTGCTCGCGCTCGAATTTCTCGATCGCCGCACTCGTTGCTTCGTCGACAATGCCGGAAGGCTTGATCTGGCCGTAGCCAAACTCGGACAGGACGTGCTGCACCGCCATGACGCGTGATGACGACCCGATCAGTTCAGCGATCGGATCATTGCGCCGCGCGGAGATGGTTTGCGGCGTCCGCGGGCCGACCGGGGAACGCGCGGGGACCGCTTCCGCAGGCTTGGGCGTTGCCATGCCCACAATGTTGGGACGACTTTCGGCCGCCGGCGGCGGCGACGCCGGATTGGCGAAGAATGGCGCCGGGTGCGGACCCGTTTGCAGAAAAACCGCATTGACGATGATGACGAGGCTCGCCGCACCTGCGCCGAGGATCGCCAGCGAATCGACAGGGCGATGCGCGGCCTTCGCCCATATTCGCCGTCCGATCGTTGCGACGGCGCCGGCGGCGCCGGCCGCGCCCGCCGCGCCCGCCGCTGCGCGGCGACCGTCATTGCGGCGGTCACGCACTTTTCTTCACCCGAATGTCGATGCGCGACGCGGCCTCTTCGCGCACCTTCGCGGGGCTCGTCTGCTGAGCCGCCACGCTATTCGGCAAATGGCCCGTCAAATAACTCGTCACACCGGCCGGAACTTGGGTGGAATACTTTTTTGCCGGCCTCGCGCGCTCGCAATCGAGCGGCAGGCGCACGCTGACGCGCGTGCCCTCGCCGACCCGGCTGCGGATACTGATCTCACCGGCGTGCAGCCGCACCAGGCCCTTGACGATGGAGAGTCCGAGACCGGTGCCGCCGTGGCGGCGGTCGTAGGAGGCGCGCGCCTGAAAGTACGGCTCGCCGACGCGCGCGAGATCTTCGTCGCTAATACCCACGCCGTTGTCCTCGACCACGAAGGTGATGCTTCCCGCCTCGGCGCGAGCGCCGATCGTGACTTTGCCGCCGCAGTCGGTGAAGCGGATGGCGTTCGAGAGGAGGTTGAGGAGGATTTGATTGAGCGCGCGCTTGTCGGCGACCATTTCCGGGAGGTCGCCGGTCGGCATTTTTTCGAACTGAACGCCCGCCTCGTGGGCCCGCAACGCCAGAAGATCGCAGCAACCGGCGATAACCTGCGCCGGCGCGAACGGTTCCGGGGTGATCGCGAAATTGTCGGTCTCGATTTTCGACATATCGAGAATGCCATTGATGACGGCGAGCAGGTGGTGCCCGGAATCGTTGATGAGGCCGGCATATTCGTTGCGGCGCCCGGCATCGAGCATCAGCATCGACTCTTTCGTCAACATTTCCGAGAAGCCGATAATGGCGTTGAGCGGCGTACGCAATTCGTGGCTCATGGTCGCGAGGAAACGGCTCTTGGCGGCATTGGCGCGCTCGGCCTCTGCGCGCGCGTCCTCAAGCGCCTGCTCCTGCCGCTTGCGTTCCGTCACATCGCGCAGCACGGCAACGACTTCGTGGCGGTCACGACCGCCGACCTCGACCGTTGCTGCCTGTTCGAGCGGCCGGCAGCGCATCTCGATCCAGACGAATTGTCCGGTGGAACGGCGATTGGCGTCGGAACTCTCGCGCCGCACGCGGAACTCGACGGAACGGCTCTCGCCCAAGGCCGCTGTATCGCCGAGCACGGTCAGATAAGCGGGGCGGTCGGCGACATGGACGCGACCGAACAAGCCTTGCCCGTGCAAGTCGACGATACGGCAGCCAAACAACGATTCGGCGGCCGGCGACACGAACAGCACGGCGCCGTCGCGGCTGTACCGTGTGATCACGTCGGTCATGTTGCGCGCCAGCAGCCGGTATCGGTCTTCTTCGGCGTACAACAGCCAGAAACTGGTGCGCGCGAGCGCCTCGGCGCCGAGCGCGAGCCCGGTCGCGTAGAGCGCGGCCGACACGATGCCGAGCGCAGCAAGCGCTGCGTGCCCGCTCAGGCCGGGCGCCGGCAGCAGGTTGAGTTCACCGACAAGCACCAACAGGCCGGCGGCAGCAAGCACGAAGGTCGAAGCGATCGCGACGACACGGCGCGACGCCGAAAGCGCCGCCTCGAGCGGCACGACCACGAGCCAAATGGCGGCGAAGGAGGCGATACCGCCGGTCGATACCGCCACCACCGTCACCAGTCCGGTCAAAGCGAGCGACGACAGCACATGGGCGCTCTCATAGCGGCCGGTGCGGGAGAGAAAGTAGGCGGTGAGGATCGGGGCGACGAGCCAAGCAAACACGATCAGCTCGATTGCGCTCGGCGCGCCGCGCACGATCAGATAGGCAGGAAACGACGCCAAGGCGACGATGCTGCCGAGCAGTCGTGGTGCGATGAAGGCGCGATGCCGCGCCGCGGTCAGCGCATCCTGGTGCGCCGACGGGTGGACCAGAGCCTCAATATAATCTCGTACTGGCGCGAAGAGGCCCACGTTCCCGATTGCACGCCCGACTTTGCAGACGCGCTCCCCTTTTTCTGTCGCGCGATCGTGTCAGACGCCACTTAAGCGAACGCTAAGGCGCCGCGCGCGGACCGCGCAGCGGCGTCGCGGGCACCCTTTGCGCCCGGGCGAACGCATCGGAATCGCCGATCATGGTGAACGGGCCGTTGCCGGGGGACAGCGACCGCATCGGCGGTGCTTACGGCATTTGCAAAGAGCCGTCGGAGGAAAACACTTGCTCCTGGCGAGAACATCGCAAAAGGCCGGCGTCGTACGCGTTCGTGCAAATTTTAGGTAAATTCTATTTTTTCAATTTGCTCGAAAATTTGCGGCGTATTCTGCTCGATTATGGGCAAAAACGTTCCGGCACCGCCAACGCGACTTTCAAGGCTGCCTGCTAGGTTGAGCGCTCGTGCGGCAATACCGGCCGCGGGGGATGCGGGTCTCATGTTCTTTCTGTTGCGAATGGCGTTCTGGCTCGGCGTGGTGCTGATCCTGTTGCCCAGTGGCTCCGCGCCACGAGGCCCGTCGAGCAACGAGCTCGGCGCTTCCGACGCCATCTCGGCCGCCTCCGCCACCGTCGGAGATTTGCGCGGATTCTGCACGCGCCAGCCTGACGCCTGCACGGTCGGCTCGCAGGTGGCGACGGCGATCGGCTACAAGGCGCAGGCAGGCGCAAAGATGCTTTATGATGTCTTGAGTGAGGCGCTGGCGCCGCGCGAGACCGGGTCGCTCGCCGGCGGCGCTCCCCGGCGCGCCGGCAGTGCCAAAGCAGCGCTGGAGAAATCTTCGCCGGAGCGAACCTCGCAAAGCACCTTGACTCCCACCGATCTGGCGCCGGCCTGGCGCGGGCCGGCGCCGCGCAAGGACGGCAAACACGCGGCTTAGTCTAGTCCCCTCATAGCCGTCATTCCGGGGCCGAGCCAACGGGTCCGGCCCGAAGTGACCGGCCCGATGACAGGCTCCGCGAGGAGCCCGGAATGACGATAGCAGAACATCGACCTCGCCGGCTCGACGCCCTATATAAAGGGTGACGAGGGACCGCCGCTGCGATGGCTGACATCGAAGAAATTATCGACAATTTCTCGACTCTTGACGATTGGGACGATCGCTATCGTTATCTGATCGAGTTGGGGCGGGAGCTGAGCCCGCTTGCGGAAACGGCGTATAGCAACGCCAATAAGGTGCAGGGATGCGCGAGCCAGGTCTGGCTCGATACCAGCGTGCGTCCGAACGGCGCAGGCGGGCCGGTGCTCATATTCGCGGGCGACAGCGATGCTCACATCGTGCGCGGGTTGATCGCGATCCTGTTCGTAATATTTTCAGGCAAGAACGCGAAAGACATTCTTGCGATCGATGCGCTGGCGCTGTTCCAAAGAATGGGTTTACGCGAGCATCTCACGCCGCAGCGCTCGAACGGCTTCCGCTCGATGATGGAGCGCATCCGTTCGGACGCGCGCGTTGCGCTGACGGCCGCTGCCGTGTAACTATCGTATGATCGCAGTGTGACGCTGCACACGGAACCATGCACGGCCGGCGGCGGCGCGCCAGCGTGCGGGCTACGGGAATTCTAGCCACATCGGCGATGGTGTTGTAAATCTCCTTGGGGCTGGTGCGTTGGCGCCTCGGGGGGAAGGTCAAACGATGGCCGTCAGCCGTGTCGGGGTGGACAGCTCGTTCAGCAACCAAAAGTTTCGCGCGGCGCTGACCGACGTATTTGCCGGAACGATCTGCAGCATCCTTTCGATCGCCTATTGTCTGTCTTATGCGGCGCTGATTTTCACCGGTCCGCTTGAGCATGTCCTCTCCTACGGCGTCGCGGTGACATTCCTGTCAGCCGCGGTCGGCGGATCAATCGTGGCATTGCGCAGCTCGCTTCCTTTCGCAATTGCCGGGCCGGACAGTTCCGTCTCCGTCGTCATGGCGGCCATGGTGGCGACCCTCATCCAGCGTCTCGTCGCTTATGGCAACACCGATCTTCTCGAGCCGACCCTCATCGCCATGTCGTTGACGACGGCACTCACGGGACTGCTGCTTTGCGTATTCGGGTTCACGCATGCGGGACGCGCCATTCGTTTCGTGCCCTATCCGGTGATCGGTGGCTTTCTCGGCGCCACCGGGTGGTTGATGATCACGGGCGCGATGCAAGTGGTGACCGATCAACGGCCGGCGCTCGCAAATATCGGCACTTTCGTCAACGTCGCGGTCGCCGCCAAGCTCGCAGCCGGGCTCGTCGTTGCGATCGCGCTGCATCTGGCGCTGCGTCGCTCCAAGCACCCCTTCATTCTGCCCGGCGTCCTGTTGGCGTCATTCGCGGCGACGTATCTTGTTCTGCTGTTGACCGGTTCATCGCTCGTGGAGGC
>JBEKNW010000058.1:0-22911 GCA_049522435.1 Xanthobacteraceae bacterium | reverse complement strand
CATAAGCATGCCCGCCGAAGGTCGACACCGCTTGCCCGGTCTGTTTCTGGTACTCCCGTGAATAGTTCACAACGACCGGCTTTTGCGGATCGCTGTCAGGCAATTTCTCGGCTACGAGCAGCGCCGCAGCCGGCAGGCGGACGCCTTCGGCCGCGGGGCCCGCGAGATCGATGAACTGCTTTGAAGCAACCCCATGGCTCTGATAGAGCGGCAGCGCGATGCCGAGCTGGCGATAGTTGCGCGTCACGATCGCCGGGCCTTGGCCGAAGCCGGTATTGACCACCGCCTTTATGTCCGCCTGATTGCGGATATTGGTGAGCTGCGGGGTCATGTCGCTGTCGCGCGGCCCGTAGCTCTCCTCGTGTGCGATTTTGACGCCGAACTTCGGAGCCACGGCGACGCACTGGTCGCGCATCGACTTGCCGAACGCGTCGGTGCCCGAGATCAGTGCGATCGTCATCAGATCGCGACGCTTGAGGTCCGCGAAGATCTTTTCGCAGGCCATCCTGTCGGTGTGCGGCGTCTTAAACACCCACTTGCGGACCGGCTCGATGATCTGGACGGCGCCGGCGAGCGAGATGAACGGAATCTGCGCTTCTTCGAAAACCGGTATCATTGCAAGTGTCGAGCCGGTCGACGTGCCCCCGACCATCGCCACGATCTTGTCTTCCTCGACCAGGCGAGTTGCGAACGTGCGCGCATTGTTGGCGTCGCCGCCGTCGTCGTAGATGACGAGTTGGAGCTTCTGGCCGTTGACCCCGCCCTTGGCGTTGATCGCCTCGACGTACATTTCCAGCGTCTTCTTCTCCGGATCGCCGAGGAACGACGCCGGGCCGGTGACCGAAAGCACCGCGCCGATCTTGATCTGCGCCGACGCTTGGTTGGGAGCAGCTAGCAGGATCGACACACCCATGCTGACTGCCCCGACGATATGATTCAGTGCCATGGTAATTCTCCTCCCAAGGTAAATTATGGTCGAAACTATCAGAGGCGGCAAAGCCGAAGATTGATCTAACTCAAGAGGGTCGAGCCGCCATTCGAGCATTTTAAAGCCAAAATACGCGAAATAGTCGCCTGCCCACGAAGTGGCTAACTACTGGCGGATATGCCAATGGGAAACGCAATATACCGAGCTAAGTACCCCATAATCCGGCTAGTCTCGGCAGCACTGCCAGAATCAACACCGTTAGCCCGATAGTCGAGGACACGACCAAGGCCGAGCGGCGGCGCCCCGCACGAAGGATTCTATCGCTCTCCAATGACACCGGTCTCTGTCAATTCGGTTTGAACAGCGCCTCAAGCGACACGGCGTTTGGGCAGTACTCCCGATAATTTTGCGCGGCGGTTCCGGCAGCGAGATCATGCTCGCAACGCTTCTTGTGGCTGCAACTGATGCACAATCGCTGAAGATCGCGCATGATAAGCGGATCAAAAAGCGCGAGCCTGTCGCGGTCGGCACCCAATGCCTGCAACATTCTTTGTAAAAGGTCGGCCGCGCCAGGTCCGTTGTCCACAAGCTTGAACAATTCAGCGGTGTCGACCCCAAGATCGTGTGCGATGCGTGCCACCTCGTCCGCACCGCATTCTGCCAGTTCCTGGTGTTGGCCGGCAGCGTACCGATATTTTTTGATCCAATTCGCGATCGCATCGAGGATCGTTGCGAGGGTAGGGTAGGTTCCCGGTTCGGGATTCTGCTGTGACATGGCACCCTCCATAGGGATGGCTCATTAAACTCATTGCACCGAGCGCATTGATTTTTGTCAATGCAGCTGGACCCTCCAGGCCAACGAAATCTGCACGCAACGGAGGCAAGGATGCGCGCGATCAATCGCCGCCGAGCGGCGGCTGCGTCCTTAGCGCAGTCATCTTAAGCAATCCCCAGGGATACGTCCAAATAATGCTGATCATTGATCTAGCGCAATAATTTCGGCCGAACGACGCATATCATTCATGTTACCAAAATAGCAGGTGTTGTCATAGCAGGTCTTATCATAGCAGGTGTTCTCCATGACAGGAATTATTGAGACTTTACGCGAAGAACATCGAAACATCGAAGAGCTGCTGCTCGTTCTGGAGCAGGAATTAAGTGTCTTCGCTCGCAATGAGCGGCCCGATTATGAAATTATACAGGCGGTCCTCAGTTATTTTCAGGATTATCCCGATTGCTGCCATCATCCGAAAGAGGACATGATCTTCGAGAAACTGAAGGCGCGTGACGCTGTCGCGGCCAAAAGCGTCGGCGACCTGGAAGCCGAGCATCAAAATGAAGGCCAACGCCTGCGACGGGTTGCTCACATGATCAGGAGCATCCTGACCGATCATGACGTCCTGCGGCAGACCTTCGGCGACATTATGCGTGACTTCATCGAGCAGGAGCGCAAACACATGGAAATGGAAGAACGAGTTCTGTTTCCGGCTGCAGTCAGCGCCTTGCAACCCGATGATTGGGCGGGAATCGACGCGATTTGGAGCGAACAGAAGGATACGATGTTCAACGTGGCTATTGAAGAAAGATGTCAGTCCCTGCGGGAGCGTATTTTGCAGTGGGAGCGGGAAAACCAGGAGAATTGGACAACGCAGCACGCCGTTGCGCACCCGAAAAACCAACATTAGAACAAGCCGGCCATAATTGGTTCAATGCCGGCGCGCGCGTCTTGGAGCGCCGGTTGCAGCCTGGCGCGGTGGATTTGAAGTTCCTGCCATTCAGCTAGTTTTTCCAGGGACCACGGGCGAAATCCGAGCAGAAATGCGCGGATGATGCGGTGGCGGTTTGGTCCCAACCGAGTATCCTGCGGGCATTGTTGCTGAGCCGCTCCAGTGTCCAGGGCGGATCGAGGACGAGCCGCACGCGAATCGATGCGGCCTCGCGGAAGCGATGACGCAATATGTCGTTGATCTGCTGCAACAGCGCTTCACCGAAGGGACACGAAGGCGAGGTCGTCGTGAATTCCACGTCGATGCCCTTTGCGTTCCAGTCGGCGCGATAAATCAGGCCCAGGTCGACGATGCCGATGCCGAGTTCCGGGTCCTCGATCTCGTTCAGGGCGTGGGTCAGGTCCTCTTGCATCGGTGGCTCACCTTCACACGGCGCGCGAGTAGCGCGTCTCCTGGTTCGATAAATAAGCGTCGAAGACGGCGCATATCGTCCGCACCAGCGGCCGTGCATCTTCGGGAACGGTGATCGTGCCGTCGGAGCGATGGACCAATCCGCGCTCCGCCAGCGCATCGATTTCGGACAGCTCCGTTGCGAAGTCGTCGAGGCTCCTGTTCCGCGCCGCCGTCGTCCCGGCAAGGTCGACTTCCAGATTGCACATGAGTTGCTCGATGATGTCGCGACGCAGGCGATCCTCCTCGGTCAGCGCCCGCCCGCGTACCGTCGCCAAGCGGCCGCGCTGAATGGCATCGCGATAGGCGACCGTGCTCGATGCATTCTGAACGTAGCCTTGAGGCAGCGCGCCGATGGCGGAGGTGCCGAAGCCAATTAGGGCGGCCGTCTCGTCGGTGGTATAGCCCTGGAAATTGCGGTGCAGTCGCTTCTGGCGTTGCCGTTGCACCAACGGGTCGTCGACCTTGGCAAAATGATCGAGCCCAATCGGCTGATAGCGGGCGTCCTTCAGCACATCGGATGCCGCTTTCATCTGCGCCAACCGCTCGAGCGCGCCCGGCAATTCCTGTTCGGGCAGCAGCTGTTGATGCCGTTTCATCCAGGGGACATGGGCGTAGCCGAACAAGGCAATACGATCTGGATTGAAGTGAAGCGCGCGCTCCATGGTTGCCGCAATTGTGGACATGGTTTGGTACGGCAAGCCGTACATCAGATCGAGATTGATGTTGGCGACGCCTGCCTCACGCAACCAATCAACAGCGTGGGCGGTCTGCGCCACGCTCTGCACCCGGCCAACGGCTCGTTGCACCCGTTCCTCGAAATCCTGCACGCCAAGGCTGGCTCGCGTAATTCCGGCCTCCGCCAAAGCCAACGCGTATTCGCGCGTCATGGTACGGGGATCGATCTCAATGGCGAGCTCGGCGTCCGGTGCGAAGCTGAAACTCGAGCGTAACCCCGCCATTAGCCGCATGAAATCCCGCGGGACCACCATGGTCGGCGTGCCGCCACCCCAATGAATTTGCGTTACTGTACGCTTGCCCAAAATTGCGCTGACGAGAGCGATTTCTTTTTCGAGCAGGGCGACATAGGACGAAACCGGGGCGTAGCCGCGCGCCACGGTCGTATGGCAGCCGCAGTAGAAGCAGAGCTCGGCGCAAAACGGAATGTGAAGATAAATCGAGATGGGTGCCTCGGCAGGCAAAGCCGCAAGCCAATCCTGGTAGGTTCGGGCATCGACTTCGCGGGCAAATTGGGCCGCGGTCGGATAGCTGGTGTAGCGCGGAATCCGCCGCTCCAGGTGTTTCAGCAGATCGGTTCGCATTGTAACCCCGAGGGGCGCCATCGGACCACACAAAATACCGCCGGCCGCGCCCATGAAACGGCCCATGAAACGCTTGTCGAAAGCTATCTACGCGCCCATCGCACCGCGCATCGTGATGGAAAGAAATACGATTTTTGCGATCTCGCCTTGATATTTGTCAAGGTCGCGCGATGCGCATCGAGCTTTCGATAAATGGGGCAGTCCAGAAGTCATGATGGTTTTGCGCATCGTGCTTGGTTCCGGGCAAGCATCGGATCGCGAATAACCTGATAAATCTGCCCGCCAGGGAGCGAGAAAATGCGGCTTTGATGACGACAACGAACTGCAGGGCAGTCTATTTGAAATATTTCCTTCGCATACGCTCCAACTGAAGCCTGACGATCAGTACGGCGACGGCCGCAAGCCTTGAGGAGAGCAACGATGAATTTCAGCTGGGACCTGCTGGTCAACGCGCTCATCACCGGCATCGTCTTGGGCGGGTTCTATGCTGCCACGGCAATCGGCATAACCATCGAATTCGGAATGCTCGATATCGTCAACATCGCGCATCCCGCCTTCATGATCGTCGGTGCCTACCTGGCGTATCTCGGCTGGAATAGCTTCGGATTCGACCCGTTCGTCGCCATGGTTGTGTTCGCGCCGTTCGGATTATTTTTCGGCAGGGCGTTTTATCGGGCCTACCATTTTTTCTTTGAGCGGCGCGGTGACGAATCGCTGCAGGGGCTGGCCTTCTTTTTCGGCGTCCTCTTCATCATCGAGATCGGCCTGGTTCTCATGTTCGGCGTGGACTACCGTTCCGTCCCCGCTCCCTATGCCGGATCGACATTGGGGCTCGGGCTCATTTCGGTTTCCTGGCGCATGCTGATCCCGTTCCTGGTCGGGCTCGGCATGCTCGGCGGCATTCAGCTTTATCTTTCGCGAACGTTCACCGGCCGCACGATTTTGGCCGTCGCGCAAGACGTCGAGGCGGTGCGCCTTATCGGTGCTGATCCGATCCGAGCCAAGGAGATCGCGTTTGGTATCGCGACGGCGAGCGCGATCGTTGCCGGTATTCTCCTCATCATTATTCAGCCGGTCGAGCCGTCGATCGGTCGGGAATATATTGGCCGGACTTTTGCGATCTGCGTCCTCGGGGGAATGGCCAGCATTCCCGGGACCTTGGTGGCGGCGCTGATCCTGGGCGTTGCCGAGACCTTGACGACGACGTTCTTCGCGCCGTCGTGGTCGCCGGCCGTATCGTTCGGGCTGTTGCTGGTCACGCTCGCGTTTCGTCCCGCCGGAATATTTGGACGATGAGCACGCAAGCCGCTCCGGCGCATGAACCGCGGAAGTCGACACTTCTACCGGCGCGTTTCCGCTCGGGTTTCGCAATCGTGCTGGCCGGGACGGTACTTGTTGCCGCAACGATACTGGTGGGATCCCGCGTCAGCGAGTATTATTACCTCGCGGCGTACACGATTCTGCAGTTTATCGTTCTTAGCACCGCCTGGAACATTCTTGGAGGGTATGGCGGTTACGTCAATTTTGGCACTGCAGGCTTCTTCGCGGCCGGGTGTTACACCACGATCGTTCTGAACAAACTTTTCCAATTACCGTTGCTCATAGACATGTCGGCCGCGGCGGCAATAGCAGGCTTGATGGGATTTGGAACGGGATATTTGACGCTGCGGCTGCGCGGCGTATTCTTTTCCATCGCCACCCTGGCGCTGGCCATCGTTCTACAAACAGTCGTTATCAATTGGAGTTTTGTCGGCGGGGCGCGCGGCGTTTATGTCGTCAGGCCGGAAATCACGGGACTATTCGATTCGTACGCACATTTTCTGGTAACGCTCATGGTCGGGCTGGCAACTTGCGCCGTGCTCGCGGCGTGGGCCGTGGAGAAGTCATGGATCGGCATTGGGCTCGCGGCGATAAGGGATGACGAAACGGCGGCGGAGACCAGCGGTGTGCCCAGCCTTCGTCTTAAACTGATTGCCGCGACAATCAGCGGCGCCTTGATGGGCATGGCCGGCGCTCCGTTCCCGTATTACGTCACCTACATCGACCCCGCGACGGCGTTCAGTCTGGCGATCGCATTGAACTCCATTGCCATGCCTCTGGTCGGCGGGACCGCCACCTGGTGGGGACCCGTTGTCGGAGCTTTTATGCTCGGGTCAGTTCAGCAGATTCTTACCGTGACGATTTCCTCGGCGGCAAATCTCTTCCTCGTCGGCGTGTTGCTGGTGGTGTTCGTGGCGGCCGCACCGCGCGGTGTCGTCGGAATCGTCCGCGCTTGGAGGCGAGGCCACAAATGAACGTGAACATCCTGGCGGCGGAAAGAATTTCAAAGCGGTTTGACGGATTCGCAGCGCTGACCGACGTCGACTTTATCCTGCGGAAAGGCGAACGCGTAGGGCTGATCGGCCCGAACGGATCCGGCAAGAGTACATTGGTAAATTGTCTGACCGGAATACTCACTCCCGATGACGGATCGATCACCTTCGACGGCGCCGACATTACCGCAATTCCGGCCTGGGTCAGGGCGAAGCGCGGGCTGGCCCGCACTTATCAGATTCCGCGGCCGTTCCGGGGCATGAGTGTACAGGAAAATATCGAAGTGCCGCTGCGGTTTGCCGTCGGTCATACATCGGCGCGCACGATCAGCGATGCGGCGCAATTTATCCTCCATCAGGTTGGACTTGTGGACAAGGCCGGTCGCAGCCCCAAGGTGCTGACCCAAGTGGAGTTGAGGAAACTCGAGCTCGGCCGGGCGCTTGCCGCGCAACCGAAGGTCCTCATCGCCGACGAAGTCATGGCCGGCCTTTCCGACAGCGAAGTCGACGAGATTCTTGCGCTGCTGACGCGACTCAATGCCGAGGGGATATCGATCCTTCTGATCGAGCACATCATGCGCGCCGTCATGATGTTTTCGCAACGGATCGTTGTGGTTGTTGCCGGGCGCAAGATCGCTGACGGACTTCCTGATGACGTCATGCAACAGGATGAAGTCGAGAGGGCTTACCTTGGCGAATAGTCTTTTCATCGAAGGGCTGCACGCCGGGTACGGTGAGGTTCGCGTGCTCACCGGAATTGGCCTGAATGTGCGAAGCGGGGAGACCGTCGTCCTTCTTGGCACCAATGGCAACGGCAAGAGCACGCTGATCAAATGCATCATGGGCCAGGTGCGACCGACGGCAGGGAGCATCTTGGCGACCATCGAGGGGGAAACATTCGATTTGATCGGGCGAAGCACCGAAGACATTGTCAGGCTGGGTATTTCGCTCGTCCCTGAAGGCCGGCGGCTTTTTTCCAAGCTTACGGTGGAAGAGAATCTTCTGCTCGGTGCGTATCGCGAGGTCGCGCGCCCGCGCATCGCGGACAGTCTTTCGTTCTGCTTCGATACGTTCCCGCGACTGAAGGAAAGGCGGCGGCAGCTGGCCGGCAGCATGAGCGGTGGCGAGCAGCAAATGTTGGCGATCGCGCGCGCCTTGATGGCGCTTCCGAAAATCTTGCTGGTCGATGAGCCGTCCGTCGGATTGGCGCCGATTCTGGTCGCCAAGACGATCGAGACCATCGCGACGCTGCAGAAGCAACTTGGACTTACCGTGCTGATGGCGGAACAGAACTTTCGCCAGGCGATCCGTATAGCCGATCGCGGGTATGTGCTGGTGCACGGGCAAATTGCCTTCGCCGCAGATGATGCCCATACGCTTCGGCATAGCGAATTGGTCCGCCGGTTCTATTTGGGCGTGGGCTGACGCGGGCGACGTGCGGAGGCGGAATTTGATATTTCGCAACTGTGCCTTATGATCCAGTGACCAGAACAACGCAATCGAGCAACCGGGAGTTTTTATGCTGCCTGGAACTCAAGGGGAGGGCGAAATGTCCGTGAAATCGCAATTGCTTAGGTTAACCGGTTTGGCGTGGTTGGCTGCGGCTGCGGCGTTGCTGCTTATGGCTGCGGCGCCGGCCAAAGCTGCCGAACCGATCAAGATCGGCTTGGGCATGTCGCTCAGTGGCCCGCTCGCGGCCAACGGCAAAATGTCGCTGGTGGCCATGCAGATTTGGGAAGACGACATCAACGCCAAAGGCGGGCTGCTCGGCCGGCCGGTCAAGCTCATCTACTACGACGATCAGAGCAATCCGGCGCAGGTTCCCAGCATTTATTCAAAGCTGCTCGATATCGACAAGGTCGATCTGATCGTCAGCGGCTATGCCTCGACCCAGGTCGCCGCGGCCATGCCGATCGCAATCGAGAGGAAAAAGCTGTTAGTCAGCCTGTTCGGGACCGGCGTCAACGAGACATTCAAATATGCAAAGTATTTCTCGATGATTCCCAACGGACCCACCCCGAAGCCGGCCTTCACGCGCGGCTTTTTCAAGGTGGCCGAAGTGGAGAAACCCAAGCCGGAGACGATCGCCTTGGCCTATGCGGATGCCGAGTTCGGACAGAACGCTTGCGAAGGCGCGCGCGAAAACGCGAAGGCGTCCGGATTCAGGGTCGTCTACGACAAGAGCTATCCGCCGGCTACAGCCGACTTCACGTCGATCGTGCGGGCGATCGAAGCCGCCAGGCCGGATCTCCTGGTCATCTGCTCTTACCCGCTCGACACCGTCGGCCTGGTCAAGGCGATGCACGAGGTCGGCTTCAAGCCGAAGATGTGGGGCGGCGCCATGGTCGGCTTGCAGGCGACGGTGTTCAAGACCCAGCTCGGTCCGCTGCTCAACGGTATCGTCAACTTTGACACTTGGCTGCCGGTCAAGTCGATGGAGTTCCCCGGCTCGATGGAGCTGCTCAAAAAGTATCAGGAGCGCGCCAAGGCCGCCGGCACCGACCCGCTCGGCTATTATATGCCGGTGTGGGCCTATGCCGATCTGCAGGTGCTCGGCGATGCAATCGCCGCGACCAACAGCCTCGATGACGACGTGCTTGCCGCGTATCTGCACAAGGCCACGTTCACGACCGTGGTCGGCGACGTGAAATTCGGGCCGCTGGGCGAATGGGCGGAGGAGCGCACGCTGGCGGCCCAGTTCCAGAACATCAAGAGCAACAGCATCGACGAGTTCCGCGATCTGAAAACAGAGGTGATCGTTTATCCACCGCAATTCAAGAGCGGCGAGGCCATCTATCCCTACGAAAATGCGCTGGTAAAATAGCGCCGCCCCGCGGTCGCCGAGGCAGCGCAGCTTTCCCGTTGTTGTTACAGGCGGTGCACCGCGGGCTTATGGTCCGGTAATTTGATAGCCGACATACCAGGAGAACAGATTTGTCGCGGACGCATTCTGCAGCCCTGTGCCGAGTGACGCGAGCAGGTGGTTGTGGTCGTCGAAATCATAGATCGCGCCGATGTTGAATCCGGTGGTGGCCTTGCCGCTGTCAATCCCGCCGAACACGACTGTCGCGGTCTGATGGAATATTTCGCCGCCGATGGCCAATTGTTTGGTCACCTGCCGTTGCAGCAGCCAGCCGAAATACCAGTAATCGCGATTGGGCGTATCGTCGCCGTGATTGATCCAGTAACCGCCGCCGCCATAGGTGGTCCAATCGCCGAAGCTCTTTTGCACCCACAGCGGAAAGTAGGCGCGTAGATTGCCGGCGCCGAGGCCGAGGCTCTCGTTTCCGGTCGGCAGTTCGATGAGCGGATACAGGCCGACCATCGGACGCGAACCGTTCTTGTCTTCCTCGATGAAGCGATATTTGAAGCCAAGCTCAGTGTCGCCATAGCCGAATTGCGACGGACCGCCGGCGGGGCTGTCGAAAGCGAGCGGCGCTATGATGTGAACCTGCCCGTTGGGGATCAGGCCGTAGTTGAATTCCCAGGCCGGACCCACGCCCGATGTGTCGCCGCGCACGGCCGTGCCGGTTGAAAATGCGTAGAACTCGAAATGCTGATAAGGAACCGGCTCGGGGTCGTCGGTAAGAAATGGCGGTCCGGCTTTTGCTCGACCTGCCGGCAACACCGCCAACGCGGCCGCGATCACGGCGATGCGAATGAGGACGATGACCCGCGCCGGCATTCCCGCTTCCCCCGCCGTGCACGGCGCAAAATCGCACCCGCACCGGCGTACCTGCAATCCTCATTCGTTCGCCGGGCGCGCCGGCTTGTCATTGCGTGGCTGCAGCCCCGATCCGTCCGGGCCTATTCCGAGATAGGCCTCGCGGACGTCCGGCATGGCGGCGACTTTCTCCGACGCGCCCTCAGTGAAGGTACGCCCTTCGGCGATGACATAGGCGTAGTCGCTGATCGCCAGCGCCAGATGCACATTCTGCTCGACCAACAGCAGCGTGACGCCGGTTTGCCGGAGCGCCTTGAGCGCGGTCACCAGTTGCTGCACGACGACGGGCGCCAGACCAAGCGAGAGTTCGTCGATCATCAGCACCACCGGCACCGACATCAGCCCGCGCGCGATCGCCAGCATCTGCTGTTCGCCGCCGGAGAAGGTGCCGGCCTTTTGCCGGCGCCGCTCTTGCAGACGCGGAAACAGCGTGAACACACGCTCGATCTGCTCGTCGAAATGGCGCCGCGCGCGGTCGGAATAGGCGCCCATTTCCAGATTTTCCTCGACCGACATGTCGTTGAACAATTGTCGCCCTTCCGGCACCAGCACCAATCCACGTGCCGCCTTGGCGTGCGGCGAAAGCCGGGTCACGTCCTCGCCGTCGAACATAACGCGGCCGGCGCGCGGCCTGATACCGCCGGTGATCGCGCGCAGGCTGGTGGTTTTGCCGGCGCCGTTGGCGCCGACCAGCGTGGTGACGGCACCCCGCTCCACCTGCAACGACACGCCCCATAGCACCTGGACGTCGTCGTAGCCGGCTTCGAGGTTCTCGACCTTGAGCAGCGGCGCGGCCATCATGCGGCTCCGTCCGTCGTGGCGAGCAAATTGGAGTCGCCGAGATAGGCCTCGATGACCTTCGGATCGTTGGCGACCTCTTCCGGTCTGCCTGCGGCGAGCTTGCGCCCGAGATCGAGCACGACGATGCGGTCGGAGAGCCGCATGATCGCCCGCATCACATGCTCGATCATCAGGATTGCAATGCCGGCCCTGCGGATGTCTTGCACGATCTCGATCATCTCTTCGACTTCGGTCGGATTGAGTCCGGCGAGCACTTCATCGAGCAGCAGCAGGCGTGGCCGAGCGCTCAAGGCGCGGGCGAGCTCCAGGCGTTTCTTGCTGGCGGTGGTCAGCGATCCGGCCAGCGTGTCCATCCGCTCGGCCAAGCCCACGGTCGTCACCACCTCGCGGGCGATCTCGCGCGCCCTGGCGAGCGACAGGTTGTCGCGGCCGAAGCAGGCCCCCACGGTGCAGTTTTCGAGAACGCTCAATCCGGCCAGCGGCTGCACGATCTGGTGCGCGCGCGCGATACCGTGGCGCGCGACAATGTAAGGCGCCTTGCCGGTGATGTTGGCGCCTGCGAATACGATACGGCCGGAATCGGGGGCGACGACCCCGTTGATCAGATTGAAGACGGTCGACTTTCCGGCGCCGTTCGGGCCGATCAGGCCGAGAAGCTCTCCAGCGCTGACCTCGAGATCAAGGTCTGCGACGGCTTCGACCCCGCCGAAGCGCTTGCCCAAATCCGTGACTTCGAGCAGCGCCGTCATTCCAGCCACCTTCGGGTGAAGGGAAGTTTCTGGTGGACGAAGCCCAACAGTCCACCGGGGGCGAACAACACAATCACCAGCAGGAGCAGCCCGGCGACAACCAGCTGGAAATGCGAAAATGTCTGCGCGGTGAGCAAATAGCCGCGCAATTCCTCGTAAAGAAATGCGCCGATGGCAGGTCCCGCCACCGTGCCTTGCCCGCCGAGCATCACCATGACGATCGCTTCGATCGAGGTGGTGAGGTCGAAGGCGCCGGTCGGCTCGATGATGCCGCTCTTGAAGAAATAAAGGCCGCCGGCAATCGCCGGCAGGAAGGCCGAGACGCTGTACACCATGGCCTTGTAGATGCGGGTCGGCACCCCGAGCGTCGCCGCCGCGTCCTCGTTCTCGCCGATCGCCATTAGGCCCAGTCCGAATTTCGAGTGCCGGATGGCATAGCTCAGCGCCAGCGACAGGCCCATGACCGCGACCATGAGGAAATAGACGATCCACAAGGCGCGGCGGGGGCCGCCGAGCGGGGCGTAGGCGCCGAGCGACAGATAGAGGCCGGTGGCGCCGCCCCAAGGCTCGAAATTGGTCACGAACACGCTCACCGCCTCGTTCACGCCGATGGTCGCCAGCGCGAAGTAGGCGCCGCGCAGCCGCAGTACCCCGAGCCCAAATAGGTAAGCGATGATGCTGACGGCGATCGCGCCGGCCAGCGTGGCGCCCAGCAACGGCCAATGCCATACGCTCACCAGATAGACGCCGATATAACCGCCGAGGCCGAACATCACGATATTGCCGAAATTGACGTAGCCGGCATAGCCAAGCATCAAATTGAGATTGCTGGCGAGCGTGATGTCGAGCGCGGCGAGGATGAGGTTCTCGCGCCAGGTGACATTGTCGGTCCACCACGGCACCAGCGCGAACGCCGCGGTGGCGATCAGGATCAGCCACGGAAATGGGCGGAATGAGCTGAGCCGCACGGGAATCATGTTCTTGAATATGAGAAAATGCCGCGCGGGAACGCGATGAGAACGATGACGAAGAGAGTGAACTCGATCATCGGCATCCAGCTCACCGGCATGAACGGCGTCGCTACGCCTTCGATCAATCCGAGAAATATGCCGCCGAGCAGCGCACCGGCGGGATTGCCGAGCCCGCCGAGCACGGTCACGACGAAACTCTTGAGCTGATAGGCCCCGCCCGACAGTACGGTGAAGGGAAACAATGTCGCGATCAGCATCCCCGACGCGAATGCGAGGGTGACGCCGAGCCCGAAACTGAGCGCCAGCATTTGCGTGGTCGGAATTCCCGAAAGCTCGGCGGCGGCGCGGTTGGCGGAGACGGCGCGGATCGCCTTGCCGATGCGCGTGCGGTACAGCAGCAGATAAAGCAGCCCGGCGATCACGGCGGCGAGCACGGCAGCCATGATATGTGTGCCGGTATAGGTATAGCCTTGCCAGCTCACGCTCGGCAGCCAAACCGGAACATTGTAGGGGCTCGTGCTCCAGAATGCGGTGCCGAGGCCGATGAGCACCATGTTGACCGCGAAGGTCGACAGCAGGCTCATCAGCGGCGGCCGGCCGATGACCCGATGCACGGCGACCCAATAGAGCAGCACGCCGGCAACGAAACCGATCACGACGCCGATGGGCAATGCGGCATAGGGATTAAGGCCGAGCACGGGCGAAAGGTAATAGAGCGCGAACATCCCGAAGACGATGATCGCGCCATGGCTCAAATTGATGACGTTCATGACGCCCCAGATCAGCGTCAACCCCATGGCGGCGAGCCCATAAACCGCGCCTATGAGCACGCCGTCGATGACGGAAGCGAGGATTTCAGCCATGTCGGTTTTCGGCACGGCCGGACGTGCTCACCCAGATGCGGATGAGCGCGTCCGTTCGCTCCGTGAAACGCCCTTTAGTTCATCACAATATCGGCGGTCTTGCCAGCCGCCGGCCAAATCACTTCCTTGGTCAGCTTGCCGTCCTTCATCTGCCACTGCGCCAGCACCATGTCGTGGCCGATCTGGAGCCCGTGTTCCGTCGCATCGGTGGCGAATTTGGTGCGGCCGAACATTGTCGTGACGTCCATCTTGTTCAGCGCGGCGGCGACCTTGTCCGGATCGATCGAGCCGGCCTGTTCCATCGCGTGTTGCAAGATCAGCCCCACGGCATATCCGCCAGCAGCGTGATAACCCGGATCGACCCCGTATTTCGCGTTGAACGCTTTGCTAAACTCCTGCGCCGTGGGCCCGAAGTCGGGCGTGAACCTGACCTGCGGCTCCCACTGCGACGGCACCGAGATGTTGGTCGCGGCGTCGCCGAGCCCGGCAAAACTCGGACTGTCAGGCGCGACCAGCAGAGTAACCCATTTCAAATTGGCCTTCTGGTCGTGCAATTGGCGGGCCAGCGTCGAGCCGTCGGCGTAGTGGCCGCCGCCGAGCAGGGCGTCGGCCTTCGACGCGATGATCTTGTTGATGATCGGACCGAAATCCGCGGTCGAGCCGCTATAGGCCTCGTCCAGCACGACCGCTATGTGTTCCTTCACGGCGAGGTCGCGCACGGCGTGGGTAACCGCCTTGGAGAAGGGATCGTCCTCATACACGAAGGCGATCTTGGCATTCGGATCTTTCTCCCTGAGCGCGTGCAGCGCAGCGGCGAGATACTGCGCCGCCGGCGAATAGACCTGGAACAGGTCCTTGTTACCGAGTTCGTAGGTCTTCTCCTCGGCGGCGCCGCTGGTCAGCATGACCTGGCCGTATTGTTCGGAGATGATGGCCGCCGTCGCGGTGAGACCCGAGGAATACGGGCTGAACAGGAATTGCGCCTTATCCTGCGTGATCAAGCGCGTATAGAGCTGCTGCACGCGCCCATTCTGCGATTCGTCGTCATAGCTGACGAAATTGATCTTATAGTCCTTGTCGCCGACCTTGATGCCGCCCTTTGCGTTGACCTCATCGCGCCACAGATCGAAGCCGCGCATCTGTGCGATCGAGTCGGTGTTGAGTTTGCCGGTCTGCGAGACGGTGAACCCGATGGTCAGCGTGTCGCTATCGGCCGCCAAGGCCGGGGATGCCAAAGCGACGGTGGCGGCTGCCACGAGACAGAGCCGAGGTAACTGCATGATATCCTCCAAAGGTTTTTTTAGCCCCCTCGGTTCCGGCGCGCACGGCAGCCGGAAAGGCGACTAACGGCCGTCGTGACGGGACCGGTCCGTGAAGTGCAAAGAAGGCGGACTCAGGAGCAGTCGCGACGATTCCGCCCCCATCTCAATATTAATTATAGGCTTGCTCGAAAGAAAGTTCCATCATTTCGGCAATGTCATCTTCTCACGCCAGACACCGCCGCCAATCCTTTATTCGCTATGCCGGCGCGCGTCCTTAAGAATGCGCTTCGCTGTCGAGGTGCGCCATCTGCGGTGCGTCGTAGCGCGCGCCGGCGGTCAGGCTCGGCGAGACCGCCGCATCGATGCGCGCGAGATCGGCGGCATCGAGGGCAAGTTCGAGCGCCCCGAGCGCCTCCTTGAGTTGGTCGCGGCGCCTTGCGCCGATCAGCGGCACGATGTCCGCCCCGCGCGAGCGCACCCAGGCAATGGCGAGCTGCGCCGGGCTGGCGCCTTTTTCATTCCCAATCCGCCGCAACGCCTCGACCAGGCTCAGATTCCGTTCGAGATTGCCCTTTTGGAAACGCGGCATGCGGACGGTGCGGATGTCGCCTTTGCTGTCGGGCGCGGGTATCCGCCCGCTCAGGAGGCCGCGCGACAGCACGCCGTAGGCGGTCACGGCGATCCCGAGCTGCCGGGTCGTGGGCAGGATCGCGGCCTCGACGCCGCGGCTCATCAACGAGTATTCGATTTGCAGGTCGGCGATCGGATGCACGGCATGCGCGCGGCGGATGTTTTCGGCGCCGGCTTCCGACAGGCCGATGTGGCGGACATAGCCGGCGCGCACCATGTCGGCAATGGCGCCGATGGTGTCCTCGATCGGCACCGCCGGATCGACGCGGGCGGGCCGGTAGATATCGACGTAATCGGTGCCGAGCCGCCGCAACGTGTAAGCGAGAAAATTCTTGACCGCCTGCGGCCGGCCATCGTTGCCGCCCCATCCCCACGCCGGATCGCGCAGCGCGCCGAATTTCACCGAGATGACGACACGCGAGCGCGGCGTTCCTTCGAGCGCGCGGCGGATCAGCATCTCGTTGTGACCCATGCCGTAAAAATCGCCGGTGTCGATCAGCGTGACGCCGGCCGCCATGGCGGCGTGGATGGTGGCGATGCTCTCGGTATCGTCCGCTGGTCCATAGATTCCCGGCGACATGCCCATGCAGCCGAGACCCAACGCCCCGACTGTCGGCCCGGTCCGGCCCAGTGTGACTGTTTGCATCTCGCTTCCGCTCGAAATGTGGCGCGCGAAAAAAACCGCACTCAGAGATAGACGCTCTTCATCTGCGCCTCGGGATAGCGCAAGCCGGCGGCGGCGCCAACCGGTATCGCGTCCGCGATCTGCACGAGATCGTCGTCGGTCAACTCGACCGACAGCGCCCCGATATTTTCCAGAAGTCGTTCTCTTCGCTTGGTGCCAGGGATCGGCACGATGTCTTCACCCTGCGCTAGCAACCAGGCGAGCGCGAGTTGGCCGACCGTGCAGCGCTTGCGGCGGGAAATCTCTTCGATGCGATGAACCAATGCCATGTTGTGGGTGAGGTTCTCCGCCGCGAATCGCGGGTGCCGGCGGCGGGCGTCGGTCTCCGCCATGTTTTCCGGACCTCCGACCGTGCCGGTCAAGAGCCCGCGCCCGAGCGGGGAATAAGCGACGAAGCCGATTTTAAGCTCCCGCGTCGTCTGCAGCGTCTCCTCCGCCTCGGCCCGGTACAGCAACGAGAACTCGTTCTGAACGGCGGCAATGCTGTGGACCGCATGCGCGCGCCGAATGGTGTCGGGACGGGCTTCGCTTAAGCCCAGCGCGCGGACCTTGCCCTGCTCGACCAGGCGGGCCATGGCGCCCACCGTATCTTCAACCGGAACGGTCGGATCGATGCGGTGCTGATAGTAGAGATCGATCACCTCGACACCCAGGCGCTTGAGGCTAGCCGCGCACGCGCTCAAGACGTACTCAGGACGGCCGTCGGCGATTTTGCCGCCACGCCCGCCCAGATTGCCGAATTTCGTCGCCAATACGACTTCGGAGCGACGCCCCCTGATGGCCTTGCCGACGAGTTCCTCGTTATGGCCGAAGCCGTACATGTCGGAAGTGTCGAGGAGCGTAATGCCCTGATCCAGCGCCTCTTGAATAAGGGCTATTCCGTCATCGTCGCCGCTCGCGCCATAGATACCGGAGAGCGACATGCAGCCAAGCCCGATCGCGGAAACCTCGACGCCGGACGAACCGAGTGAACGTTTTGGGATGCTTTTGCCGTTTGTCATTCTGCCTGCTTTCACGATCGAGAAATGACCGAGAACATTCAATTTGTATTTGGGTCCGCGACGCAGCAAGCGCAAGCTTCGCCCCTCTATCGGCGTGGGTGCCGGCTTGACGCCGCGGCGCGGCGGGGACATTGACGCTGGCGCAATTTTGGAAATGAGTCGATGGTCGAGGCCGCTTCTTTGCCGAGCGCGCTCCTGCCCGCCGTTCCCGTCGTCGACATCCGCGACGGCGGCCCGCCGCGCCATGCGCGGCAAAGCGCGACGACAGCGCGCGCGCTGCGCGACGCCTGTTTGCGCTTTTTCCCGCGCGCGGCGCTGCCGCTGGTGCCGGCGCTCGATTGGCTTTCGCGCCGCTCGCTGGCGCGTTCGCGCTCGCCTTACATGGCGGAGATCGCGCAGATCGCGGCGGCGCTCGATTTTTCCGGCGTTTGGTTGCTCAACGCCGCGTATCAATGGGGCTGCACGTCGCGTGCCTGCGAACACAATGGCGTGCCTTGGCTCATCCGCACGCTGGATTGGCCTTTCATTGGTCTCGGACGCCACACCGAGCTGGCGCACATGCGCGGCGAGCGCGGCGATTTCGTCAGCGTCACCTGGCCCGGCTATGTGGGCGTGCTCACCGCGATGGCGCCGCGACGCTTCGCGGCCTCGCTCAACCAGGCGCCGATGTGGCGCCGCACCCGCCATCGCTGGCTCCGCCCGTACGACTTCGCTGCAAATGCCGTGAACGTATGTGCGGGCGCCGACCGCATGCCGCCGGATCAGCTTTTGCGCCGGGCGTTCGAGGTCTGCGAAGACTATGACGCGGCGCGGCGCATGCTGGAAGGAACGCCGGTCGCGCGTCCGGCGATCTACACGCTGGTCGGCTGCGCGCCGCACGAACGCTGCGTGATCGAGCGGACCGAAACCGATTTCGTCACCCGCGAGGAGGACACCTGCGCGGCCAACGATTGGGTGCCGAGCCGGCCGGGCTGGGAGGGGCGCATCGGGACGCGGCGGTTCTTGGTGAGCTCATTCGCGGACGCCGCCGGCTACAGCCGGGCGCGGCGCGACGCGCTGGCGGGGTGGAGCGGCCCATTGTCGGCGCCGAGTTTCGACTGGCTGCGGGAGCCGGTTCTCAACCCCTATACACGGCTGGCGGTCGCCATGAGTCCGGCCTGCGGAATTTTGCGCGCCAGCGGATACGACATCACTGGTGCGACGTTGCCGGCGCCGGTGACGCAGGTCTGCGAGCTCGAACTGGTGCCCCAGGCGGCGTAGACGATGCCCACGATCACGAGCGCGGACGGCACCAGGCTCTATTACGAAGAGGCCGGCACGGGGACGCCCATCGTGTTCGTCCACGAGTTCGCCGGCGACTACCGCACCTGGGAACCGCAGATGCGCTATTTCGCGCGCTCGCATCGCTGCGTCACCTTTTCCGCGCGTGGTTATCCGCCGTCGGACGTGCCAAGCGATCCGGCGCGCTACGGCCAAGACATCGCGCGCGCCGACGTCATCGCCCTCATGAATGCGCTCGGCATCGCCAAGGCGCACGTCGTCGGCCATTCCATGGGCGCCTATACCGCACTGCATGTCGGCATCAAACATCCGCAGCGTTGCATCTCGGTGACCGCGGCCGGCTGCGGCTGGGGCTCGGTGGCCGATGCGGCCGTGCGCGACGCGATGCGCAAGGTCGCGGCGGAAACGGCCGCAATGTTCGCGGAGAAAGGCATTGCCACAGCCGCTGCGATCTATGCCGACGGCCCGACGCGGCAGGCGCAAAAATACAAGGACCCGCGCGGTTATGCGGAATTCGCCCGCAGGCTTGCCGAGCATTCCGCGCAAGGCCAGGCGCTGACTATGACGATGGTGCAAGCGAGGCGTCCGACGCTCTGGGTCATGGAGGGCGACTTGAAGCGCTTTTCGGTGCCGCTCCTCGTCATCGTCGGCGACGAGGACGAAAGCTGCCTCGACGGCAGTCTCTTTCTCAAGCGCACGGCGCCGACCGCGGCACTCTTCGTCATTCCGCGCTCGGGCCACACCATCACCAGCGAGGAGCCGGCCGCGGTCAACTCAGCGCTCGCCGAGCTGTTCGCCGCCGCCGAGGCCGGGCGCTGGCTCGCGCACCGGCCGCCGGAGTGAGGGCGAAAAAAACGGTGGCCAACTCCATCTATCGGATATTCTGACTGCCGGAGCCTTAAATGAGCAACGCGGCCGGCGCGACTTCGAGTAAAGCGGTGTCGTTCGCGGCGCCGTTCCGCTACACGGCGTTCGCGGTGATCTGGACGGCGACCCTCGTTTCCAACGTCGGCGGCTGGATGTACAGCGCCGCGTCGGGCTGGCTCATGACCAGCCTCAACCCCGATCCCTTGATCGTCGCGCTGGTGCAGGCGGCGAGCACTTTGCCGATTTTTCTGTTCGCGATACCGGCGGGCGCGCTCGCGGATATTTTCGACAAACGCAAATTCCTGATCGTGGTTGAATCGCTGACCACGGCCGTCTCCGCAGTCTATGCGGCGATGGTGGGGCTTGGTTTGGCCACTCCCGGCAATTTGCTTTTGTTCACGTTTCTGATCGGCGCCGCCGGAGCATTCACCGTTCCGGCCTGGCAAGCCGTGGTACCGCTGCTCGTTCCCAAGGACGACTTGCCTGCCGGCATTGCCGCCAACAGCGTCGGCATCAACATTTCTCGCGCGCTCGGTCCCGCCCTCGGCGGTGTGACGATTTCCAGTTTCGGCATTGTCGCGCCGTTTTGGATCAACGCCATCTCCAATCTCGGCATCGTCGGGGCATTGCTCTGGTGGCGCGGAGCGAAAGGACCAAGCACGCTGTTGCCCGCGGAGCGTTTCGGCCAAGCCATCTGGGTCGGCCTTCGCTATGCCAGACATAATCCGGCTCTGCGCGGAACGCTGATGCGGGCCGCCGGATTTTTCCTGTTCGCCAGCGCCTATTGGGCGCTGCTGCCGCTCGTCGCCCGGATGCAGATCGCGGGCGGACCCGGCCTTTATGGCGTGCTCCTCGGCGTCATCGGCGCCGGTGCTGTGGGCGGCGCATTTCTTCTGCCATGGCTGAAGCCAAAGCTGGGGCCGGATTGGCTCATGGCGGTGGGAGCGATGGGCCAGGCGCTTGCGATGTTGCTCTACGGAATTGCCCGCGAGCCGGTGACGGCGCTCGCGGCAAGCGTCATTGCCGGGGCATCATGGATCGCCCCGCTGGCGATGCTCAATGTGTCCGCGCAGGTTGCCCTGCCGGATTGGGTGCGCGGGCGCGGGCTTGCATTGTACACGACGGTGTTCTTCGGCTGCCTCACGCTCGGCAGCGTAGTCTGGGGTGAGGTTGCCGCTTTGGTCGGGCTGCCGGCCGCGCATTTTCTCGCTGCCGCCGGCGCAATCGCGGCCATACCTTTGACGTGGCGCTGGAAACTGCAAACCGGCGCGGGCATCGATCTTACGCCATCCATGCATTGGCCGGCGCCGATCACCGCGCAGGATATCGCCCGCGATCGCGGGCCGGTCCTGGTGATGGTGGAATACCGCATCCGTCCGCAAGACCGCGAAGCGTTTCTCGAAGCCGTTGCGAGGCTCGAGCGTGAGCGGCGCCGAGACGGCGCCTATGCCTGGGGCGTATTCGAGGATGCTGCCGAAGAGGGACGCATCGTCGAGACGTTCCTCATCGAATCGTGGCTGGAGCATCTGCGCCAGCACGAGCGCGTCACCAATGCCGATCGCCTGATGCAGGAGGCCGTGCACCGATTCCAGATGGCCGGCGAACCGAAAGTCACGCATTTCATCGCTGCCGAGCCTTAGTGGGCGCTTCGCTCCGACGTTTCATCCAGATGGTGCGTCTCATTGAGGCGCAAGACGCACACTTTTCCGTCGGCAATGTCGATCTCGTTGATGCAGCAGGGGCCCTGCGCGATGCGCCAGTAGGATGACAGAGGCATATCGAGGGATTGCAGCAGCAATGTGCGGTTGGCGCTGTCATGGCCGACGAGCGCGACCGTGTCGTCGGGATGGCGGGCGAGGACAAGCCGCAAGGCATTGGCGGTTCGAGCGGCAACGTCCTGCAGCGCTTCGCCATTCGGGAAGCGCACCAGGTGCGGTGTCGAAAACCAGGCGGCGAACAGCGCCGGATTTTCGGTCTTGGCGTGCGCGAAGGTTTTGAACTGCCAGGCGCCGTAGTCGAGGTCGTTGAGATCCTCGCACGTCTGCACCGCGATGCCGCAAGCCTGGGCGATGGCGTCCGCGGTCATCACGCAGCGGTCCATCGGGCTTGTATAGAGGTGGCGCGGCCGCCAGCCGGCGGCGATGCGCCGGGCGACCGCAGCGGCCTCGGCGCGCCCCTGCTCGGTAAGCGCGAGCGGCTCACGGCCGCGAAACCGTTCCGGCTTGATGCCTTCGACATGTCCGTGCCTGATCAGCAGGATTTTGGTCATGCGACGGCCTCCGCTCGATCCGCTACACCCGCCGCAGCGGGATCGACCATGCCAGGCATGCGCCAAGGCCAGTGAACGCCGCAACCGTCACGAAGGCGGCGCGGAAGGCGTTGCCGATCTCGGCTTGGACCACAACGCCGCGCGCCGGCGCCAACGCCGCAATCGCGTCCGGCCCGCGGTCGATCATGGTCCCGAACAGGCTCGCCGTTTCTCGGTCGGTCGCTGTGAGAACCGAAAACAAAATTGCGGCGACTGCGGCGGTGCCGAAGGCGGCGCCGACGGAGCGGGAAAACTGCACCATGGCCGCCCCGGTGCCGAGCATCCGCTGACCGGCCACGGCCTGCACGGTCACCTGCACCACGCCCATCACCGTACCCATGAACAGAGCGGTGCCGGCGAGCACCCAGGCCAGCTGCAACAGGCTCAGATACGGTACCCAAAAGGCGAGGCACAGCAAGCTTACCGTTGCTGCCATCAGCCCGTAGGTGGGGAACACCGCGGTGCGTCCCGTTCGCGTCACCAATTGGCCGGTGACCAACGAGCCGACGCCGATGCCGAACATCATCGGCAGCAGCAGCAGGCCGGTCTCGGCCGGCGAGGCGCCGCGGACCGCGCGCAGATAGATCGGCAGGAACGTGACCAATGACACGAGCGCGGCGCCGTGGCAGGCCGTCAGGCCGTCGCTGCGCCAAACCGAAGGCTCTCTGAACAAAGCGGGCGGAATGAGCGGCGCGGTGCTGTGCTTTTCCTGCCAGACCAGCAAAATCAGCGACGCCGTCCCGAGCGCCAACAGGCCGAGAATCATCGGCAGCGTGCGCGGGTCCATCCGCTGGGCCTCTTCCAGAGCCAGAATGACCGGGCTCACGAACATCGTGAACAGCACCAAGCCCGGGGCATCGAACGTGGTCCGGCGACGATCGGCCGGTCGCGTCTCGAGGCGCAACACAAGCAGGACGGCGGCAAGACCAAGCGGCACGTTTATGAGGAAGATCGACTGCCAACCGAAAATCTGGGTGAGATAGCCGCCGGCGACCGGTCCAAACGTGCTGGAACTGACCGAGACGCCCGC
>JBEKNW010000057.1:0-22930 GCA_049522435.1 Xanthobacteraceae bacterium | reverse complement strand
GCCGCACAACGTACTTCTTGACCGCAATCTCTTTCCCCGCCACGAACCACCTCCATCGCTGCATCGCGGCGACAGAGATTCAGAAAAACACCGCAGAATCAAGGACGCGGGCGACTAGAATGTGCCGCACGTTCTTGCGGGCTTCGAAATCGAGACACTGGGGCGGCCAACCCAGGAAACCGACACACAATCGCCCGCAAATGCCGCCAATATGATTCTGCGGCGCGGCATGCGGCGTCCGCGCCGTGCCGGTGTGCAAACCGCCGAAGCCTGCTTTAGGCTCAGGCGGAAGCCCATTTAGGGGCTGTCCAGCCGACCAAGGGAAAGCTCGGAGGCGCGGTGCAGACGACGCTGCTCGGATTGGCAATTGCCATCATTCTGGCGCTGGTGTCGGCGCTGGTCGCCCCGCTTGTCGTCGATTGGAATCATTACCGCTCGGCGTTCGAGGCGGAGGCGAGCCGGCTGACCGGCCTCGCCGTGCGCGTGAACGGGACGATAGACGCCCGCATCCTGCCGACTCCGCGAATCAAGCTGCGTAACGTCGAAGTCGGCGAGGCCGGTCGGGGGCCGCAAATGCGGGCCGGCGCGATCGAGCTCGAAGTCGGGCTTGGGCCGCTGCTGCGCGGCGAGATGCGGGCCACGGAGCTGCGCCTCGTTGCGCCACAGATCGGTCTCGGCCTCGACCGCTCCGGGGCGATCGACTGGCCCGCTCCATCGCCGGCATTCCGCCCGGATAAGCTCACCATATCGCGTCTTGCTATCGAGGACGGGCGTGTCATTCTCACTGATGCGGGGTCCGGCTCGCGCCTCGTCCTGCAGAAACTCTGGTTCAACGGCGACATCCGCTCCTTCATCGGGCCGTTCAAGGGCGAAGGCGCCTTCGTCGTCGGCGACGAACTTTACGGCTATCGGATATCGGGCAGTCGCGTCGACGAGGATGGCGGGCTCAAGCTCCGGCTCGGCCTCGACCCGTCCAATCGCCCGCTGACGGCCGAGATCGAGGGTACGCTCAGCTTCGATCGCGGCGTCCCGCGACTCGAAGGCACGCTGGCACTGGCGCGGCCGGTCGGAGTCACGCTCGCGCGCGGTGAGCGGGTGATGAACGACCCCTGGCGACTCGCCGGCAAGGTCCGCGCAACACCCGTCTCGGCGTTGCTGCAGGACCTCGCCTTCCAGTACGGGCCGGACGAACGGGCGGTCAATTTCGACGGCAAAGCGGAGCTGACATTCGGCGAGCATCCGCATCTCGACGGCGCGGTCTCAGCACGGCAAGTGGACGTCGATCGCGTGCTTGCCGCGCCGGACGTGACCCACCGGCCGCCGTTCGTCATGATCAAGAGCTTCTTCGAAGCCTTTGTTGCGGCGGTGAAACCGCCAATGCCGGTTGCGATCGGCGTCGCCATCGATGCGGTGACGGTCGGCGGCACTAGCATCCAATCGCTGCACGGCAATGTCCGCTTCGATGACAGGCGATGGAGCCTTGATGACTTCGAATTCCGCGCGCCGGGGTTCACGGAGGTGAACTTCAGCGGCCGGCTCGACGACAGCCCGCAGGGTCTTGCGTTCAACGGGCCCGCCCGCCTCGAATCGGCCGACCTGAAAATGCTGATGGCATGGCTCGAGGGCCGCAGCGATCCGCCTTCGGGTCCAACCGAGGCGTTGACCGCGCGTGGCGAGGTCACGATCGCGAGCGATCGCTTCGCGATCGATCGGCTGTCAGCGGCGCTCGACCAGGAGAACATGGAGGGGCGGCTCGCCTACACCTGGGCGGCGGGTGACCGCCCGGCCGTCCTCGATGGCGAACTTCGCGCGGCAAAACTCGACGTCGACGCTCTGATGGCATTCGCAAAGGCGGCGGTGTCCGATGGCGCCTTTAAGGTGCCGCGCGAAGTCGCTTTGGTCCTCGATATCGGCAAGACGACCTTCGCCGGGGTGGACGCGCGAATGGTCAACGCCCGGGTCAAGTTCGACGCCGGAATATTGCACATTGACCGGCTCTCGGTCGGCGATCTGGGCGGGGCCGCGCTCGAGGTCAGCGGACGCATCGACGAGCTGTCGTCGCAACCACGCGGGCGGCTGATGCTCGATCTCGACGCAAAAACGCTCGCCGGTCTGACCAACATCGTAGGCAGGTTTGTGCCGCAGGCTGCGGACTGGTTCCACGCTTTCGCCGACCGTCTGGCGCCGGCAAAAGTGCATGGCATCCTGACCGTCGACCGCGTGGCCACCGCCGGCACCAACGCCAAGCTCGACCTCGACGGAGAATTGGGCGCGATGCGCCTTACTCTGAATGGCGATGCAACAGGTGAATTGGCTCATCCCGGCGCGGCTAAAGTGCGCATCGCGAGCCGGCTCGACGCCGATGATGGCGGTGCGCTCTCGCGACTGCTTGATCTCGATCGCGTCCTCGCTGTCGATCAACTGCCCGGCCAGATGACGATTTCAGCCAGCGGACCGCTCAATGGCGATCTTCACGTCAACGGCCTCGCCACCGCCGGCGGTTTTTCTGCTGCGGTCGAGGGTATGCTGCAGCTGAGCGGGGATGAGGCGCCGACCGGCAGCCTGCAATTGAAAGCCTCCGCCGACGACCTGCGGCCGCTACACCGTGTCATGACCGGACAGCCCGGCCCTGCTGTCCCGATCCTGGCGAGATCGACCGTCGCTGTTGTGGGCAGGAATCTGTCGTTCACGGATCTGGCCGTTGCCGTCGGAAAGGTGTCGCTGCACGGTCGCCTCGCCCTCAAACTGTCGAGCCCGGTTGGAATCGACGGCGACATCGAGGCCGACGACGTGGACGCCGCCGCGGTTTCGGCGATGATTCTGGGGCTGCCGAGCACTGCGCCGGGCGCCGGCGGCGGGGGCGGACCCTGGTCGCCCGAGCCGATCGGCCCCGGCGCGTTCGCCGCACTGAACGGGGCCGTCACCTTCAAGCTCGACCGTGCCGCCTTGACGCCGGCATTGGTCGCGCGCGACCTCAAGGGCGTCGCGCGGTTCCAGCCGTCGGAGATCGCTTTCAGCGACATCGACGGCGCCCTCGCCGGGGGACGCCTCACCGGGGAGCTGGCATTCCGCCGCGATTCGGGGGAATTCGCCGCGCAGGGGCGCGTCGCGCTGGTCGACGCAAATGCCGCCACGATTGTCGCTTCCAAGAAGAATGCCATCGACGGGATGTTGACGGTGAAGCTTCAGGGCGACGGCATGGGACTAAGCCCCGACGGCCTCATCGGCTCGCTGCACGGGAGCGGGGCGATTACGCTTTCGAATGCGCATTTCGCGGGGCTCGATCCGGCGGCATTCGACGCGGCGGTCCATGCGGCCGACCAGAGCGGCTCGATCGAGGCGCCGAAAATCCGCGCCGCGGTGAGCGCCGCCATGGAGAACGGCCGGCTCACCGTGCCGAAGAGCGACGCGGATGTGACGATTGCCGCCGGGCAGATTCGTCTGGCCAATGCAACGCTGCAAGCACAGAGCGGGGCCGAGCTTTCGCTCGACGGTGTTCTCGATCTCAACAACGCGGCGATTGACGCACATATGACGCTCTCAGGACAACCGGCAGCGAATGCTTTGATCCGCACACGGCCGGAACTCGCCGTCACCGTGAAGGGTCCGCTCGCGGCACCCGAGGCAAGGCTCGAGGTATCGGCACTGGTGGGTTGGCTGACGCTGCGCGCCACCGAGCAGCAGACCCGACGCCTCGAATCGATCGAGGCCAATCGGCGGGAGGAAGTTTTGGGCCCCGTCGTGCGCCCGGCATCGCCTTCTATCCGGTTCATCCCGCCGGGCACGGCGCTGGAAACAGCGATCCGCGCCAACGCGTCGGCCGCGCCGGCGCTTGGCACGCGAGGGTTCGAGCGCCTGCGGCCCGAAGTGCCGGCCGCCGCGCCGGCTAGAAGCTCAGATCATGGCGGCACTGATCAGGGCGCCGCTGCGGCGGCGTTGCCTTCCCCGATCGATATCAAGCCGGTTCCGCCGCGCACAATGACGGGCACCGACAATACGACCGCGACTGCTGGGACTGCCGAGCAGGACCGGCGCGGCTCCGTCCCGCCACAGCCCGCGCCGCTCTCCGCCGAGCCGTCCGCGCGATCCCCGTTCTATTTTCTATTCCGGTCGCAGAATTGACGCGGCCGGCGGCATGATCATCATATTGCGCGACGGTGGTCCGCTGTTGCCCTGGCCATTGGTCCGCGCTTGGTAGTGGTCAAGCACGAACAGCCGTATAGCCGAGGACAGATTGCCGTGCTGGCGCTCGGTATCGATCGCGCCGACAAGGTCGGACAAGGTCGCACGCCGGCCGACGGCGATTTCCTTCAGCCCTCTCCAGAATGCATCCTCGAGACTGACGCTCGTTTTGTGGCCGGCGATGACGATGGAGCGTTTAACGACCGGCGATTTCATTGCCCATCTCCCGTTTCGATCCGGTGTTGGTCGAGACCTCGCTGGGTTTTGTCGCTCCGGGACTGCACCGGGGCTCGTTCTGCCTTTGAGCGCCCATGCGCAAGCCGGCTGGACGCGGCCTTTTGCTCGGCCTGGCGCCGCTTGGCCCGTTTGCGCGCAGTACGGAGATTGACAAGGTCGCCCATGCGAAGTTCGGCGGTAACCAGATGTGTGGCTTCGGCCATCCTGGCCTGTTTGGTCTGGAAGAATTACGCCGACACGGTGACGCTGGATCACGGCAACCGACAGCCGATGCGGTTCACAATTCAAGCTGCCATGAGGAAGTGTGGCTATACCGGCTGCGTTGGGCAAGACACGCTTGCTTGAGGAAAAGAAATACCTCAGGCAGCTTCTCACGTCATTGAAAGAATTTTAAAGAAGAAAACATTAAAGTTTGTTCAATACTGAGCATAAACTGGGCAGCAGCCGCAGAAAAGCAGTCAGTATACGTTAGTCAATGCGGCTGACAACGCTTGGTCAGGTGACGGATATTGACGGGACTTCACTTGGGAGCCGCTATCAAAATTCTGTCACACTGTGACACGAAAGCGTTATCGAGCGCGCTCAATAGTGTAGTTTATCAAATGCACAATGACCGATAGGCACCTGCCGCCCTGACGCTGCGGAAGGCTGGATGGGCGTGGCTCTCTTTATTTCTTCCGGAAACGGTCAAGCCGCACGACTTCGCCACCGGCGCCACTGTCGGGATCCGGCGCGACTGGTGCGGCAGGTGCGACGGGCGAAGGCGCCGGCAAGGACCCAGGCTGGGTCGCGCCGGTGGGCAGCTTCGTCGATTTTTCGGCCATCTGCGCGCCGGCGTTCGCATCGGCTGAAGCCGCGGCCTCGATGGTCTCGAATTGAAAGCCGAATTGGACCGCCGGATCGTAGAAGGCCGTCACCGCTTCGAAAGGAACGCCCACCCGCTCCGGAATCCCGCCGAACGACAGGCCGACCTCGAAGGCCTGTTCGGTCACCACCAGGTCCCAGAATTGATGCTGCAGGACGATCGTCATCTCCTGCGGATAGCGCGCGCGCATGCGCTCCGAAAGCCGCACGCCCGAATTCGTGGTGTTGAAGGTGATCTTGAAGTGATGCTCGCCCGGCAGGCCTTTTTTCGCCGCGTCCACCAGCACGGTACGCACCACCCCGCGCAAGGCCGCTTGCGCGAGAAGGTCATAGCGAATGTGATCGACAGGCATATCGGATGACGGACGACGGACGACGGATGACAGACGACAGATAGGCGGGGAATCATAGAGGTCCAAAACCAATCTGTCCTCTGTCATCCGTTCTCCGTCCTCTGGAAAGTGGAGGCTTCTGTTGCCAGGTGCCTCCGAACCCCGCCTGGCGCTGCTAAGACGCCAGGGCTTCAGGTCGGTCTTTCGAGCCGCTTACGCGGCCAGAGCAACCGGAGCATAGTTGTCGTTTGCAACTATGAATTGGCCCGATAACGGCGGAACCATGCCGAGCAAAAGCACGCCCTTTACGCCCTCGTCGATCCTGTTTCGACCCCGTAAGCGGAGGACAGAGATCGGAAATCAGAGGACGGATGAAGAGGTCCAAGAAACGTGTCCATCATCTGACATCCGTCATCTGACCTCCGGAATGGTGGAGTCGCCGGGTACTGCCCCCGGGTCCGAAAGGTTTATTACGACGGCCGTTTATCGCCATAGCCGGCTTGCGCCGGCTCAGGGAATATAAGCGCAAAAGGTTGACGAAGAAAGGGGGCGCAGGCCGGCACGCGGATGCCCTAGATGTGATGCATCAAGGCGACGTTGCCGTGTCCCGGGGCCGACGCTGAATTTCAATGGCTGCTATGTCGAAGCGAGATACAGCTTCGGCGGTCAGCGCCTCTACGATCCCACCAGGGGCGCCTATACCGGAGTCATTCCCCAGATGCCGCTGGCGCCCGGAAGCGGCGGCTGGGGCGCGCTCGAAATCGCCGGCCGTTTCAGCATCGTCGATCTCAACAGTCCCTACCTGACGACCGCCAAGCTTGGGAGCGCCTACACCGCTCCGGGCGTCTATACCGGCGGCACAACGACCTACGGCGGCGGCGAGCAAACGTCCTACGGGGGTCGGTCTCAACTGGTATCCCAATTTGAACATGAAATTCATGCTCGATTATGAGCACGTTGTCGTCGACAATCCGCAAGTCTTCGGCGGTCCGAACTACCGCGGCGCCACCATCGACTGGGTCGCCGGACGGAGTCAGTTGGTCTTCTGACCATTTGGGCGCGCCCTCGACCGCGCGCCGCAGATGAAGCGGTCCAACCCGCTTGAATCTTCGATTTCGGCCCCGTAAATACTGTTTTATGGTTTTATGGCCGGAGCGAGCCAATGAAGACGACTGTCGAAGTGCCGGATGAACTTTACCGGAGAGCCAAGGCGATGGCGGCGCTCAACGGCCGCAAGCTTAAGGATCTGATCGAGGAGGGGCTGCGGCACGTACTCGAAGGGCCGCGCAAAACGCATCGGCAGCGGGATTTGGCCGAGCTGATGAAGCGCGCACGCGGCGTAGTCGATTCCGGCGTTCCCGACCTCGCTTCGAATCCTCGGCATCTCGCGGGCTTTGGCCGCGATGCCCGCCATCGTTGATACGGGGCCGCTGGTCGCCTTTTTCGACCGCGCGGAACGACACCATCGCTGGGTCTCCGAACGTATCGAGGAACTTGAGGCGCCGCTCCTGGTCTGCGAACCGGTATTAACGGAGGCGATGTATCTGCTGGCGCGTTATCCGCGGGCGCAGGACGCCCTGTTCGAACTCCTGCAAAATGGCGCGCTCAGCGTTGCGTTCCGGATCGACGAGCATGTCGGCGCGCTGCGCAAGCTCTCACAAAAATATCGCGACACGCCGATGTCATTGGCCGATGCGGGTATCGTTCGCATGGCCGAAATCCACGAACGGCACGCTGTCCTGACACTCGATGCCGATTTCTCGATCTATCGAAAACATGGCCGCGTCCCGCTCACGCTCATTCATCCCAGCGGCAAGTAGAGCGAAGCGAAACCCACCAGAGGGCGCGGAAGTCACGCGATGGGTTTCGCTGTGCTTATCCCATCCTACAAATTTGCCCGGAAGTGCACGGGCGGCCGCCACACGTCTTCGGATCGACCATAATACGGTCCAGAACGCTCGCCATGTCTCACGCCCCTCCGCTTACTGCAAACTCAACGCCACGAAGCGCGTCTCGCCGTCGGCATTGGAGACGAGCAGCACCGCGACCTTCTTGCCTTGGGTTTTCAGCTGGTCGAGCCGGGTCTGCAGGTCGGCGGGGTTGCCGACGCTCTGGTATTGCACCTCGACGATGACGTCGCCGGGCATGAGGCGCTTGTCGGGTGGCGCCGCTGCCACGCTCGCATCAACCCCGGTGACGAGGACGCCCTTGACGTTGTCGCGAACCTTGAATTTTTTCCTTAAATCGTCGGACAGGCTGGAAAGCTCGAGGCCCAGCGTCTTCTGCACGACGGATTTGCCTTCCGGTGCGGTGTCCTTGCCGGCGTCGGCCGCGGCCAGTTTTTCCCCATCTTCGAGCCGGCCGATCTTGACCTTGTGGGTTTCTTCCTTGCCCTTGCGAATGACGACGACCTCGACCTCTTTGCCGACCGGTGTATCGGCAACGATGCGCGGCAGATCGCGCATCTCCTTGACGTCGCGGCCGTCGAATTTGACGACCACGTCGCCCGGCTCGATGCCGGCGGGTTTCGCCGGCCCTTTGTCGTCGACGCCGGCGACGAGCGCGCCGCGCGCCGGCTTGATGCTCAGACTCTCGGCGATATCATCGGTGACTTGCTGGATGCGCACGCCCAGCCAGCCGCGCCGCGTCTCGCCGTATTGGCGTAGCTGCTCGATGACCGCGACGGCCGAGTCCGACGGCACCGCGAAGCCGATGCCGATCGAGCCGCCGGACGGCGAAATGATCGCCGTGTTGACGCCGACGACTTCGCCGTTGAGATTGAACAGCGGGCCGCCGGAATTGCCGCGGTTGATGGCGGCGTCGGTCTGAATGTAGTTATCGTAAGGGCCCGAATTGATGTCGCGGTTGCGCGCCGAGACGATACCGGCGGTCACCGTGCCGCCGAGGCTGAACGGGTTGCCGATGGCGATGACCCATTCGCCCAGCCGCAGCTTGTCGCTATCGCCGAACTTCACCGCCTTGAGCGGCTTGTCGGAATGAACACGCAGGAGCGCGAGATCGCTCTTTGAGTCTTTGCCGACGAGTTCGGCCGGAAGCTTGGTGCCGTCGTTGAGGATGACGTTGATCTCGTCGGCGTCGGCGATGACGTGATTGTTGGTGACGACGAGGCCGGACGGATCGATGATGAAGCCCGAACCGAGCGAGTTGATCCGGTGCGGCGCGTGATCGGAATCGCCGTGACCGGGGTGGTGCTTGAAGAATTCGTCGAAAAACTCCTCCATCGGCGAGCCCGGCGGCAGATCGGGCAGGCTCGACATACGTGAGTCCACCTTCTGCGACGTCGAAATGTTGACGACGGCGTCGATCACTTGTTCGGCGACGTCCGCGATGTTCTCGGGTCCTCTTGCCGCCGCAGTCCACGCCGGCAGGACGAGGATCGCCGCCGCAAGCGCGGCGATTGCCGGGCCGTGCCGTACGAGTCGGGAGAGATGGCAAGACATGTGGCAAGACACGTGGCAAGACATGAGGCCTGTGCTCCTGAAAGATAAACTCATGGAAAGGGTGCCCTCGTCCCGCTCCGGACGCAAGCCATAACGGGGGGGCGCGGCGGCAATTAGAGACCGGATTGGGGCGGAAAAGCGACTCGCGCTCGGATCGAAGCGCTGATGTCGTCCCGCTTCCGGCGCAGCGTCGTGAGGGTTCGGATTTTGGCCATGGGAGCAACAAAGGCGGCCAGGACCGGAACCGCTGAGGATGGCTCGGCCAAGGCCGCCCGGCTCAGGTTTTATTTCCCGACGCTAATCACTCTGAGCCAGACATAATTTGTCAGCGCCTTAGCTCAAGCCGCCTTGATGTGAATCAATGGTCCTGCCGCCCAAGATAGGCCAGTCCCCGCCAGAAGGCTTGCGGCGCTTTGCGCCATAACAACCGAGTTCGCGGCCTAATCGTGTGCCGTTCAGTGGCGCACCAGCCAGACGATGAGCACGCCGACCAATGCCGAAACGAGGCCGGCGATGCGTAACCGGCTATCCGGCATATCGAGGGCAGCGGCCATGGCGCGCTTGGCGCCGAGCGGGAGCGCGGCCAAAACAATGCCCTCGATCGCGAAGAACAGGCCAATCGCGGCGAGGAAGTCGGACATCAAGTCTCGCTGCGAGAGGGAGCTCGAATGCGCAAGCCCGATTCCGCAGCCCTTATTTCGTCGCCGCCGGTTGGGAGGAGGCCGGCGCTTGCCGACTAGGCACGGGGGGAACTTCCGGCACGGACCGGCCCGACGGGTCGGAAAAATATCGGAAGAAATCCGAATCCGGCCGGAGCACCAGGCGGGTATCGCCGTGCTGCATGCTCTTTTCGTAGGCTTGCATGGAGCGATAGAAGGCGAAGAAGCCCGGGTCGCGGTTGTAGGCATCGGCAAAGATGCGGTTCCTTTCGCTGTCGCCCTGGCCGCGGATCTGCTCGGCCTGGGAAGTTGCGTCCGCCAGCAGCACGGTCACGTCGCGGTCGGCTTTGGCACGAATTTCCTGGCTCTTCTGGCTGCCCTGGGCGCGGAATTCAGCCGCTTCTCGCTGCCGCTCGGTCTGCATGCGCTGGTAAACGGCTTGGCTGTTCTGTTCCGGCAGGTCGGCGCGGCGGATGCGCACGTCGACGACCTCAATGCCGAACTGCTGCGCCTCGTGATCGAGCTGCGCGCGCACCTGCGCCATGAGTTGCTCGCGCATATTGCGCACCACGTCCACGAGGGTGGCTCCGCCAAGTACGCTGCGCAGCGCCGAGTTGAGCAAAATCGCTAGCTGCGAATTAGCGCCGGTCTCGCCGACGGTCTGGTAAAATCTGAGCGGGGCGTTGATGCGGTAACGGGCGAAGGCATCGACCACCAGCCGCTTCTGGTCGGAAGCGATCACCTCCTGTGCCGGCGATTCGAGGTCGAGGATGCGCTTGTCGACATAGATGACGCTGTCGATGAACGGCACCTTCACATTGAGTCCGGGTTCGGTGATGACCCGCACCGGTTGTCCGAGCCGCACCACCAGGGCCTGCTGGGTCTGGTTCACGGTGAACAAGGTGCTGTAGCCGACGATAACGACCAGCGCGAGCAGAACGGCGATCACGCCGCCGGCGAGGCTGAGCTTCATGGATTGCCTCCCGATGACGGAGTGCCCGCCGCGGGCGCCTGGCGCGACCGCGGCAATTCTGTGAGCGGCAGATAGGGCACGACTCCCGGTCCGGCCTGCGGGCCGGTATCGATGATTGTCTTATCGCTGCCGCCGAGAACGCGCTCCATGGTCTCCAGATACATGCGCTCGCGGGTGACGTCGGGCGCCTTCTTGTATTGATCGTAAACCTGCAGGAAGCGCGAGGTCTGACCCGTGGCTTCGGCGACGGTCTGCTCGCGGTAGGCTTCGGAGTCCTGGGTGATCTTGGCGGCGCGGCCGCGCGCTTCCGGCACGATCCGATTTGCGTAGGTCTGCGCCTCATTCTGCGCGCGCTCGAGATCCGAGCGCGCCGCCTGCACGTCGCGGAAGGAGTCGATCACCTGCGCGGGCGGATCGACTTTCTGCAGCTGCACCTGCTGCACCATAATGCCGGCGCCGTAATGGTCGAGGGTCTTCTGCATCAAGTCCTGCACTGCCGTCTCGGTGGTCTGCCGCGCGCCGGTGAGGATCGGCTGCAGGGTCGAGTGGCCAACGACCTCGCGCATGGCGGCTTCGGCCACCGCTTTCACGGTTCCCTCGGGATTCTGGATGTTGAAGAGATAGTCGCCGACGCTGCTCGGCCTGACTTTCCACAGCACCGAGAAATCGACGTCGACGATGTTCTCGTCGCCGGTCAGCATCAGGCTTTCCTCGGGCACCTCGCGCACGGAGGTGCCGCGGCGGATGTCTTCGACGGGGCGCATGCCGATATCGATCTTGTTGATGCGCAGCGCCGGCGGGGTGAGCGCGGTCTCGATCGGATAGGGCAGGTGATAGTTCAGCCCCGGCTGCACCTCGCGCGTGAACTTGCCGAACCGCAGCACGACGCCGAGTTCGTCGGGCTCGACGCGGAAAAAGCCGGAAAAGCCCCAGAGCACGACCGCCGCCAGCGCAATCAGCGCGATGCCGCGGCCGCCGAGATTGCCCGGAAGTATCGAGCGCAGCCTATCCTGGCTCTTGCGCAGGAATTCTTCGAGATCGGGCGGCCGCGGCCCACCTGGTGATTGCGGCCCCGAGCCCCAGGGTCCCCGCGACCCCGAACCCCAAGGGCCGCCGCCGCCGCCGCTGGATTGGTTATTCCACGGCATCAATTGTCTCCTGAAACGCCGGGTCGACCCAGCCGGCTTGGTTGCGGGGGATATAGGGGAGTGCGCCGCCCCTTGCAACGCGCAGTTATGCCGCGCTTGGCCATCCTACCTCTTGCCTACGCTTGTCCTCAGGTGCTTTGCCATAAAGGCCAACTTGTACAGAGTACCTTCTGCCCGATATCGTGTCGGGGACGGATTACCCCCGAAGGCCCTGATTCGGTGCGAATTAGACTTCCATCAATTTCATACGTCGTGGCCCGCAGCTGGCCTGACAGCATCATAGGTCGAAACAATACGCTCCCCTGGCATCTTCGGACCGATCTGCAACGGTTTAAATCCGTTACCCTTGGGCATGTCATCATTATGGGGAGAAAGACCTACCGGTCGATTGGGCGGCCGCTACCAGGACGCGTCAGCGTAGTTTTATCTCGCAGTTCCGAGTTTGACGAAAAGAACAGCTTTTGGCAAAGCGGCGAGACAATGGGTATTTGGGCTGAGAACCGAGAGAGCGCGCTCTTTTTTGCAGACGTCATTTCGATCGCTAAAGAACAAGCAGACTTTTTTGTAATCGGCGGCGCTGAAATGTATCAAGTTTTTGGTGACCTATTTAACAAAATCTATCTTACCGAGGTCCTGACGGGCGACGCAGTGCACCGGGAACCAAACGATGCCATTTTTGAATATAGGATAGACAATCGAAAATGGCAGACTCTGGAATCGCAACATGTGCGTGCGGGGCCAAGGGACGATTACCCCTCCAAATTCACCGTTCTCGAAAGGAAGACAAAGTACGTTCGATATGTCGAGGTCCGTAACTATTATACAGAATTGGAATCTAAGAGGTTCTGGATCTCCCAACAGCTTGAATTATTTGATCGAGTCAAGTTGGCGAACGCCGACAAGCCCTTTAATGTGCCATATCAATATCAATTATTCGAGCCTCAGCCTCAGCGAGCGCGACAACACGGTTGAGAGGTACAACGCGAATTATCTCACACCGCAACCGCGGCCTTGATGTGCGGGTGCGGCTCGTAGCCGTCGAGCGAAAAATCCTCGTAGCGGAACGCGAAAAGGTCCTGCACCGCCGGATTGAGCCGCAGCGTCGGCAGCCGGCGCGGGCTGCGGGCGAGCTGCAGCCGCGCCTGCTCGAGATGGTTGAGATAGAGGTGGGCGTCGCCGAAGCTGTGGATGAACGCGCCGGGCTTGAGCCCGGTCACCTGGGCGACCATGAGCGTCAACAGCGCGTAGGAGGCGATGTTGAACGGCACGCCGAGAAAGACGTCGGCCGAGCGCTGATAGAGCTGACACGACAGCGCGCCATCGGCGACATTGAACTGGAACAGGCAGTGGCACGGCGGCAGCGCCATGAGGTCGATTTCCGCCGGGTTCCAGGCGGTGACGATCAGCCGCCGCGAGGCGGGATTGCGGCGGATTTCGGCGACAAGGTTCGCCATCTGGTCGATGGTGCCGCCGTCCGGCGCCGGCCATGAGCGCCATTGCCGGCCGTAGATCGGGCCGAGATCGCCGTTGGCGTCGGCCCATTCGTCCCAGATCCTCACCCCGTGGTCGTCGAGATATTTGATGTTGGTGTCGCCGCGCAGGAACCAAAGCAGCTCGTAGATGATGGACTTCACGTGCAGCTTCTTGGTCGTGAGCAGCGGAAAGCCGTCAGCGAGGTCGAAGCGCATCTGGTGCCCGAAGATCGAGCGCGTGCCGATGCCGGTACGGTCGCGCTTCTCGACGCCCTCGGCGAGCACGCGTTGCATCAGGTCGAGGTATTGGCGCATCTTTTTTCGGGCTTTTGCGTTGGGCGATCTGCGGCTGAGTCGCGGAGCAAGCTTAGCGCCAAATGAGGGGCGGACGAAGGCCGCGCAAGACCACGGTGGATACCCGCCGGGCGGCGCCGAAAAATTCTCCGCGCAGCCGCCCTGCGGATACCAGCCGCGTGCGCGCGGCTTAAACGCTAGAACGCCCAGCTGCCCGTCAAATACGGGCCTTGGTCGGTGAAGTTGCTTTGCAGGTGTTGTGCCGTTGCCAGGTAAATTCCCACGGGTGGAAGCATGATAGCTGTCGGCACGTTGGTCAGTGAATATTGACTGACGGCATTGAAATAGACCGCCGCTTGCCAACCCATCTCGATCTTGAATTGTCCGTAGGTGGTGGCCGGGAAAGTATAGGCGGTGGCCAATCTGGCATCGATGCTGGGAATCACCTGCGTCGCGTTGGGCGATGTCAAAGATTGGTTGTTCACGCCCAATCCTGGAGACGTCGTCGAAAAGTTGATGCGACTCTGCGAGGTGCCGATCAGGCCTGCTCCCGCAAACTCGCCGATGAACTGGAAGTCGCCCAAAGCATACTGACCTTTCAATCCCACACGGGGTCCGGCGCCGGTGAACAACGAAGTGGTGGTGTTGGCACTGGCAGCCGTGCCATCCGGGCTCTGGAACATCCCGGTCAGGTTCTCGCCGATGCGGGCAAATTCCGCGCCGCCGAAGACCCGCAATTGGAAGGAACATTCGGGGCAGAAGGTATGCCCGCCGTCCAAATTGACGGAATCGTATGCGAATTGCGCGTTGCCATTCGCGTCCTTGTACAGGGAAGCTTCCGGGCCAATCAGATAAGGCGGCCCCACCATTTGCGTGGGCGTGCCGGAAAAAGAGCCATTCGTGGTGGTGTTCAGATGCGTCCAATTCAATTCGATGTCGTTGGACTCGTTGGGCATATAGCGCGCCCCGACAGCGAAGGTGGGACTGAAGTTGGGTGTGAGCGACTGATTGCTCCAATTGGGCGTCGCCAGCGGGAGAGGGGTCACCAGTGTCCCGTATTCGAGATTGCCGGCGCCGGGCTGCAGGAACAAGAGCGAGCCGCCGACCTCGAAACGGGGCGGCGCGTTCCATGCGGCCGGACTTTTGTAGACTTCGGGCGGCGGATTGCCTTGCGCATGGGCGTCCATCATCAGGGCGGCATGGCCGGGTGTTTCCAATTCAGACGCTGGCGGCGGATTCAGCCTGCTTGCGGCGCGCGGCGCGGTACGCTGGTACGTTGCGACCGGGCGCTCGATGCGATTGAGGCGCTGCCGCAACGCGGCATTTTCCTTTTCCAGGGCATCGAGACGCGCAATGATCGCGTCCTGATCGCCTGCCCTTGTTGCTGTGGCGGTCCCTTGCAGCGCGAGGACAGCGACAGCACACCAAACAACACGGTTCAGCTTCATGTCAGCCTCCTGTCTGATCGTGCGACTCTTAGATGGATTGATCTGCCGCGCCTCAGCGTCAAGTACGCGTAAGCTGCGCATAGGCGGCCGGCCGGGATTTTGATCACGCCCGTGCCTATTTGGTCACAGGACAAGTGCCGCAATACCAGCTGGCTTGTATATTCAGGGTATCCAGATAAGGAGCGTTATTTGCTGCGGCTCGAATTGCTGGCGACCAGCGGACAGACCAGCCGTCATATGCTTCTGATTCGGGGTCTTGCCCGGCGCGGCTTGCGCGGCGGCGATCCGGAATGCCGAAATCGGATTATTGGAACAAGGCGCCGATGAATGCTGCCGCACGGCGCAAATTGGCCGCGAGAACGAGCTTCTGCCCCGAAGTGATAGTTCAGAACGCCGCCTTCGCCGCCTTGAACTTGTCGGTGACATTTCCCGACAGCGCGATGTCGTCCGGGTTCAGGACCATCACCGGCGAGCCGGCGGTAAGATTCGTCTGCAAGAGATCGGCCCAGATGACGTTCGGCGCGGTGGTCAGCTCGAAATAATAGCGCTTGTCGGTGAGGTTCATCACCGTGCGGTATTCGGTGTTGTAGATGCCGAAATTCTTATACGGCGCGCCGAACGGCACCGAGACATTGCGCGCGATGGCAAACACCCCGGCGATGGCTTCACGCTCGTCCTGGGGCTCCGGCAGCATCGCCAGGTAATAATCAGCGCGCGCAAAGCGGTCTCTTGGATTGACGTTGCCGGGCAGCGGCATGTCGCTGGAGGGTTTGGAGAAATCCAGCTTGTGCAAAAGCGCGAGCTGCTGGTCGTAGGTGGGGTCGTTGGTCATGATGGTGAATTGGCGGCCATGATGAACGACCGGCTTGCCGCCGATATATTCGATGATGGCGGAGTCGCCGCCGGCATCCTCCAGCGCCAGATGGACATTCGCCTGGTGCCCGCGCGCCGCGACCGTCACGACCTGGATCTTGTCGAGCACGTCGAGCGCTTCGTTCACGGTCGCCGCGTTGTCCAGGGCGTACTGGGCCCACAGTCCGGCCTGCACGCCCGGCTTGCTCGCATCCCGGGCGCCGAAATCGGTCGCGGTCAGATAAAGCATGTGGGCGCCGAGGCCGCGCTCGTTGAATCCGTCGGCGGTGCCGATGCCGTAGATCGTGGTCACCATGCTTCCGTACTTGGACGTCCACCTGGCCGGGTTTTGCGGAACCGCCACTGCCGCGCCGGCACGGCCGCCGTCGCGGCTCATGCCGCGCGGAAACACCGTGAGGATCGGATCGGTGGATTCCGGCCAGTCCATCGTTCGCCCGACCACGACCGCGAGCTTGTTGTCGTTCCACAGGACGCGGGTGCAGGCATCGGCGATTTGCGCGGCGGCGAGCACGATCGCCGCGGCAGCCAGCGCGCCGTATACGGCTTTTCGTCTCAACATGGCTCGGCCTTTCGATATGATCCGTCGTTTCGATGCATCTCGGCGGGCTCGGTCTATTCCGCGACGGGCCGGACGGGCCGCCCGCGCAGGCATCGAGGCTAAACAGCGGCGATGTACGCGAACTAAACAAATTCGCCTCAAGTTGATGTTCTTGACGATCACGCGCGAGGCGGTGGCGGGCTATGGCAGGGCGGACGCGCCCGACGGGTCCGCGGGTTGGGCCCGTCATTCCGGGGCGCCACGTAGTGGCGAGCCCGGAATCCATAACCACCGTCAGCGAATATGGATTCCGGACTTGTCGCTGCGCGACAATCCGGAGTGACGGGAGATCAGCTCCTCGATGAAGCTTATCGCCTGACGGTAAATCCCCGGCGCTTCGCTCTCGCGCGGCCCGCCGATGGCGAGACTGAATCCGGAGCCAAACGCGTCGCGCTGGGTGCGCAGCCACAGCGCGGTGCGTTCGAGAATATCCGCCTCGCGGAGGTCGGCGACGAACAGCGGCTTGCCGTAGCGCTGCGCCAGCTCGCGCGCGAGCGCCGTGCCCGGCGAGACCGGCAAGCCGCCGGCGTCGACGATGATCAGGCACACATCCGCATCGCGCACATTCCATTCCGTGCGCTGCGCCGGATCGGCCAGCAGTGTCTCTTTGAGGTTCGGATATTTCGCCAACAAGCCGGGCGGCTGCGGAAAATCTTCGGCCCAGCCGCCCTTGGGGCACCAGCCGCCGCAATCGATGCCGCGCGCGACCGCCACATCAAGAACGGCGCGGTCGACGCCGGATTGTCCGCCGGAGAGGAGTTTCATTGACCGAAGTTCATACTTCCTCCCCCGCAAGCGGGGGGAGAAAAAAGCTGAAGCCGCGCGCCCAAAGAACCCCCGCACGTTGACAGGCTCGATGGCGTGCCCTTGTCTTGAGCATCGGCAGGCCGGACCGAGGATGATCCGTCGGCAACAAGACTTGCACCATCAAGCAAGACTTGCACCATCAAGCAAGACTTGCATCATCAAGGGAGTGAGCGGTGAGCGATAGCGCAAGGATGCATGACGATCGGCGTTTGACCAATCCCGCGTTCAACAGCCGCAAGCTCAAGCTCGGGACCTTCCAAACCAATCTCGATTACGGTTGTCTGATGGCCGACGTCGAGGGGCGATTGAAAATCAGCTGGCCGAATACCGTGGCGCTGGCCAGGCTCGCCGACGAGATGGAGTTCGAGGCGCTGGTGCCGGTGGCGCGCTGGCGCGGCTTCGGCGGCAAGCTCAATCCGCAGGGCCCGGGCTTCGAGACCTACACCTGGGCGTCCGGCATCGCCGCCTCGACCGAAAACGTCGGCGTGGTCGCCACATCGCATTGTTCGATCAACCATCCGATCGTCGCGGCGAAACAAGCGACCGTCATCGATCATATCTCCAATGGCCGCCTCACCATCAACATCGTGACCGGCTGGAACAAGCCGGAAATCGACATGTTCGGCGTCGAAATGCTGCCGCACGATGCCCGCTACGACATGGCCGAGGAGTGGCTCCACATCGTCAAGCGGCTGTGGACCGAGGACGAGGAATTCGATCACCAGGGCAAGTACTATAAGATCGTGAAAGGGTATTTGCAGCCGAAGCCGATTCAAGAGCCGTATCCCGCCATCATGAATGCCGGCGGCTCGGAACGCGGCCGCCACTTCGCCTGCAAGTATTGCGACCTCGTGTTCACGGCGCTTGGTTCGCCGGACTTCGCGGCGAACAAGGCGCAGGTCGCGGCCTATCGCAAGCTCGCGCGCGAGGAATACGGCCGCGAGGTCGCCATCTGGACCTCCGCGAATATCATCCAAGCGGAAACGGAACAGGAGGCGCAGCGCTATCAGGATTACCTCGTCAGGGAGAAGGGCGATTGGGACGCGGTGAGCTTTGCCCTTTCGACCATGGGCATCAATGCCAAGACCTTCCCGCCCGCCGCCATGGAACATCTCAAGGAGCTTTTCATCGCCGGTTGGGGCGGCTATCCGCTCGTCGGCACCAAGGAGCAGGTGATCGACGGCCTCAAGACGCTGTCGGCCATGGGGCTCGACGGCGTGCTCTTGTCCTGGCCGCATTACCAGGAAGGGATGCGGGAATTTAGGGACGTGACCTATCCGCTGCTCGTGCAGGCCGGATTGCGCTAAAGGAAATATTCATGTCGCACTTGCAGGCGCGCTTGCACGGAAAGGTCGCAATCGTCACCGGCGCGGCGGCGGGCGCAAAAGCCGCGCTCGGATCGGTGTTCGCCAAAGCGCTGGCCGCCGCAGGCGCAAAAGTCGTCCTCGCCGACGCCAAGGATTGCAGCTCGGTCGCAGCGGAGATTGTCGCCAATGCCGGGGTGGCGCATCCGCTCACGGTCGATGTCCGCGACGCCAAGTCGGTCGCAGCGATGATCGCGGAAACCGAGAATAAATTCGGGCGGCTCGATATCCTCGTCAACAATGCGGCCGTCGGCTCGAACATCCCGCCGGTCGCGATCGAGGATATTTCGGTCGATGAGTGGGACGACTTCATGGCGGTCAATGTCAGGGGAACGTTCCTGTGCGCGCGGGCCGCGATCCCGCTCATGCGCCGCAACAATTACGGCAAGATCATCAACCTTTCCTCGACGACGATGCTCTCGGGCCTGTCCCATCGCCTGCATTATGTCACCAGCAAGGGCGCCATCGCCGCGATGACGCGGTCCATGGCCCGCGAGCTTGGCCCGTACGGCATCAGGGTGAATTCACTGGCGCCGGGATTGGTGATGAACGATTCGGTGGCGGCGGCGATGGCGGGACGGCCGGGGCTGCATGAGTTCGTGCTCAATACGCGGGCCATCAAGAAGGATGTGTTTGCCGACGATCTCGCCGGCACGTTGATCTATCTGGCGTCGCCCGACAGCGACGCCGTGACCGGGCAGTTCCTGATCGTCGACAACGGCGGCGACTATACATAACGCGCCGGCCGGCTTCGCAGGCGCCGTCGAATGACGTATCTCAAGGGCGCATGATCCCGAAAAGCCTGCCCCGGACATGATCCGGGGTGGGTACCGGTTTTCGGAAAAGATCATGCGCAAACTTATAACCGGACCCGCCGCAGAGGCCGCCCGCAATTGAACACGATCCGCCTGTGCTTGCGCGTCGTCATCGACGCCTTCTCGCACTTCATTGCTGACGACGGCTGGGCGACCGCGAGCCACATCGCGCTGTCGGTGCTGATGGCGATGTTTCCGTTCCTCATCGTGGTGACGGCGCTCGCCGGGTTCATCGACTCCGGCAATCTCGCCGACGAAGTCGCCCGCCTGATCGTCGCGGCCTGGCCGAAGGAGGTCGCCGACCCGATCGCCAGCGAGATTCGCAACGTGCTCACCACTGCGCGCGGCGGCGTCCTGACCATCGGCGCGGTGCTCGCGGTCTATTTCGCCTCGAGCGGAATCGAAAGCTTACGCATCGGGCTCAATCGTGCTTACGGGCTCAATGAAGAGAGGAGTTGGTGGCTGTTGCGGCTGGAGTCGATCGGCTACGTGCTGGTCAGCGCCGTAGCGCTCTTGGCGCTGGCGTTTCTGGTGGTGCTGGGACCGCTGATCTTCAAGGCCGCCGCAGCGTATGCACCCTGGCTCGAGCCGCTCGAAGCCCATTACGATGTCGCGCGCTTCGGCGTCGGCGGCTTCGTGCTCGCCGTAGCGCTCGTCATCCTGCACATGTGGTTGCCGGCCGGACGGCGGCGGCTTAAGAAAGTATGGCCCGGAATCGCTGCGACGCTGATGCTGTGGCTCGCCTGCGGCTTCGCCTTCGGCCACTACCTCTCCGATTTCGCCTACACCTACGTGACCTATTACGCCGGCCTCGCTTCGGCGATGATCGCGCTGGTGTTTCTCTATTATAGCGCCTGGATCTTCATCTTTGGCGGCGAGCTCAACGCGGCGATCGCGCGCGTGCGGGAGGACGGCTGATCCGTGAAATACGATGAAAAAGCTTAAGCATAGAAGCGAGGTTGCCGCTGCGGTGCATGAAGGCGTACGGGATGCATCGGCTCGGCCAGGTCGATAAAAAGACCATGCGGGAATTCGATGTGCGTTGCCTGACTGCGATCGAAGATTTATCGGCGAAAGACATCCAGGCGCTGCGCAAACGCGAGGGCGTGAGCCAGTCGATCCTGGCGCGGTGCCTGAACGTGACCACCAACTATGTCAGCCAGCTCGAACGCGGAGCGAAGCAGCCGCGCGGGGCGACCCTCAAGCTGCTGTGGCTGATACGAAACAAGGGACTCGAGGCTGTGTTGTGATCGGGGAAATGGACCGATAGGGGAAATAGTAAGGCGTCGCCGTAATTGCGGTTCTTCAACGTACGGCGACAATACCCCGATGTCTCCACATCGCGAATCTTCGCGATAGCCGGACACAAGTGAGCGGCCTATCCTACTGGATTGGGCTTGGATAGGAGTGAGAACATGGCACTGAGAATTCTGGATGAGCAACGAGCCGAGCGGGTCGGGGCCGCGTGCGAGGCGATCGTCCCGGGATCCGCGCATGTCGGCCCGGTCGTCTACATTGACGCCCTGCTGGCAGGCATGCCGCCACATCAGCGGGAAGCAACACTTCAGGCGATCGACGCGATCGCGGCTGCGATCGCGTCCGGTGTGCTGGCCCAGCAGGAGCGCACGCCGCAGTTCGCTCTGATGCGCGCGCTTGCGATCGAGGCCTACTACAGCGACTTCGTGGCGCCGGGCTTCGCGGGGCCTGGCGCATGGGCGGAAATCGATTTTCAACCGCCGCGATCCGTTGACCTCGATCGCGACTGGTCATACCTGGGGATCCAATGAAGAACGATTTCGACGTTATCGTGGTGGGGTCGGGCGCCGGCGGGGGCGTCATCGCGGGTGAACTCGCACAGTGCGGCATCGACGTTCTGCTGTTCGAGGTCGGTCCTCACCTCACTTCCGGGAATTTCAAGCGATGGGAGGCAAAAGCCACGCGCGAGATGTTCTGGCCGACCCGATTCGCGCCCCTGCCGGACGGCGACGTGGTCGCGTTCCTCGCCGGTCGATGCGTTGGCGGCACAACCACAATCAACACCAAGGTCGCGTTGCGCGCTCACGCATCTGACGTGGCAAAGTGGCATGGGGCGACGGGCCTGACCAACAACGAGGGAGAGCCGTTTACGGTCACGGATCTCGATGAGTATTACACCCGCGTGGAGAAATTGCTCGGGGTACGCGAACGAAGCGACTGGGACAAGTGCATTCATATGGTGCAACCGGGCTTTCGCGCGCTCGGTGCGGACCTTGAGCCCGTCCACTCGTACACCGACGCCAAATGTGAGAAATACGGGTCCTGTTTGCAGGGGTGCCCCACAGACGCGGGCAAGTCGACGATGAACACCTACATCGCCAAGGCCCTTGCGCGTGGGGGGCCTAGCGGACTCGAGTTGCGCACAAATGCGCGTGTCGAGCGGGTGTTGGTCGAGGACTCGGCGGGCGGGCCGCAAGCGGCCGGCGTCGAATATTTGGATGCCACCGGCGAGCGCCACTGCGTGCGCGCGCGTTTCGTTGTGGTTTCGGCCGGGGCACTCAACACGCCGCAACTGCTGATCCGCTCGGGGTTGCGCAATCTCGCGATTGGGCGGCATCTCGGTCTGCACCCGTCACGCCTCGTCTACGGTCTGTTCGACGAACCGCAAGACGCGCACCGGGTATATCCGATCAGCTCGCATTGCATGAAGTACCAGCGGGACGAAGACGGCGGCTTCGTCATCGAGGCTTCGACCATCATGGATCCGATCGGGTTTGCGACGACGATTCGCGATGAGAACGGGCCACTCTGGGGCCCTCGCCTCGTAGAGGCTGTACGCGCATACCGGCGCTGGAATGGTCTATTGGCCATGGTCACCGACGACAACAACGCCTCGATCTCGGTCGACGCCTCGGGCGCAGAAAGGCTCGAGGTCGACTTCCAGCCGCCCGAGCTCGAGCGGCTGGACGCCGCCTATCGCTTTAGCCGAGACGTGCTCCTGACCTCGGGCGCCAAGCGTGTCTGCGCGACCGGACTGATTTCGACTCACACCCAGGGCGGCTGTCGGATGGGCGACGATCCGGCGCGGTCTGTCGTCGACCGCAACTGCGAGTCGCACGAAGTGAAGGGCCTGTTCGTCGGGGACGCCTCGCTTCTGCCCCGCACGTTGTCGGTCAACCCTTCGCTGACAGTGATGGCGCTGGCAACTCGGCTTGCCGAGCGTCTGTCAGTGGCGATTTCGGACGATTTGTAGCAGGCGTGAGCGCCCCCAGAGGCTGCTCCGGGGGCGCGGACCTGCGGTAGGGCCACGGCACGGAATCCGGGTTAACGCTCAGTTGAGTTGCAGGATTTGCAGGAGGAGTTTGGGGTTCCAGCCGGCGGCCTTGCGGCGGGTTTTGATGCTGCCCTTTGTTTTATTGGCGCGGAC
>JBEKNW010000056.1:0-27054 GCA_049522435.1 Xanthobacteraceae bacterium | reverse complement strand
CACGGTGATCGGCCCGACCGGCAGGATTACGCCTTCGGCGTCCTTGCCGGCGACGCGGATGAACTCCTTCGTGGCGACGCCGTTGGTATGATAGATCGGCCCGGTGAACCCGCGCTCCTTGAGCGCCTTCTGCGGCAGCGCTGCTGGCGTTCCCGAGGCACCGACCATCACCGCGTCGGGACGGGCGGCGATGATCTTGAGAATCTGGCCAGTCACGCTGGTATCGGTCCGGCCGAAGCTCTCGCGCGTCAGCAGGTTGATACCCCGCTGGCCTAGCGCCTTTTCGATCACGTCATACCAGCTGTCGCCGAAGGCGTCGTTGAATCCGATGAACGCCACCGTCTTGATCCCGCCCTTGGCCATGTGGGCGGCGATGGCATCGGCCATCAGCGAATCGTTGGGTACGACCTTGAAGATCCAGCGCCGCTTGTCGTCGAGCGGCTCTACAAGCCGGGCGGACGGATGGATGGCGATCAAGGGAATGCGCACTTCCGCCGCCAGGTCGACCAGGGGAAAGGTGGTGGGCGCGATGGTCGAGCCGACCAGCACGTCGATCCTATCCTCGGTGATCAGCTTGCGGGCGTTGGCCACCGAGCGGGTGCCGTCGGAACCGTCATCGAGTACGAAGTACTTGGCCTTAATGCCGCCGATCTCGGCGGGAAGTAGTTCGGTAGAATTCCTCTGGGGCACGCCGAGGGCGGCAGCCGAACCGGTAGCGCTCACGGTGTAGCCGACGCGCAACTCGGGTGCTTCAGCCGAGGCGGCGCCGATCGATAGGATTGTCAGCAAGGGCAATGCAAGGAACGAGAATTTCATGGATGCCTTCCTCCCAAATTTTTGAACAGGTCTGATTTTGCGAGCACTTCTCGACTTACGCTTGCAGCGGCCATCCCGCTAGCCAAGCGGCACCGCGTGTGTACATGCAGCACGCGCCGCCGCTACAGCCGGCCAGGCCGCGAACGCCGCGGCCGCGGAGTCCACCGCCTTCATCACATCGCCGATAGCCTGTCAAATCGCATCCAACTGCGGCTCTGACGCAATTCTGATGATATGTGATCGTGCTGTGGATTGTATTCACGGAGTCAATTCAAGGACATAGCATCCAACAGCGAAGCGATTACCGCCACCTAAGACTCTCCATTTCTCAAATGGGCCTTGGCTGGTTGAAAACGCGGTGATGCTGAGAATCGACAGGGATTTTCCTTGAATGCGCGTTACGTCGCTCAGCCCTTCGAGCCAATCCGCCGTGAATCGGCTAGGGTTGATCGATGGGCTTCGAATCACGCGAGTTCACCGTGAATAACGGCCTCTTCCTCGGCGTCGAGAACTCGGCGACCGGGCGGGCGTGGCGCGACCGGCTCGACGCGCGCGGATCGGCGCGGGCGCTGGCGATCGCGCAGCGGCACGATCTTCCCGAACTGCTGGCGCGCATTCTCGCCGGCCGCAATGTCGAGGTCGATGCGGTGGACGCGTTCCTCGATCCGACGATCAGGCAATCGATGCCCGATCCCAACGTGCTCACCGCCATGCCGGAGGCGGCCGCGCGTCTCGCCGACGCGATCATGCGCGGCGAGAAGATCGCCGTGTTCGGCGATTACGATGTCGACGGCGCAACTTCCGCCGCGCTGCTCGCGCGCTTCCTGCGGCATGCCGGCAGCGAAGCCATGATCCACATTCCCGACCGCCTGTTCGAAGGCTATGGCCCGAATGTCGAGGCGGTACGCGCGCTCGCCGGGCGCGGCGCGACGCTGCTGGTGACGGTCGATTGCGGCACCACCAGTGTCGAGCCGCTGGCGGAAGCGCGCGCACTCGGCGTCGACGTCGTCGTCATCGATCACCACCAGGCCGACGAGGTGCTGCCGCCGGCATTGGCCATCGTCAATCCAAACCGGCGCGACGACCTTTCCGGCCTCGGGCATCTTGCCGCGGTCGGGCTGACCTTCATGACATTGGTGGCGGTGAACCGGTTGCTGCGATCCCGCGGGTTTTGGACTGAAAATCGGCCCGAGCCCGATCTCCTTTTATTCCTCGATGATGTCGCGCTCGGTACCGTCGCCGACGTGGTGCCACTCACCGGGCTCAACCGCGCCTTCGTCGCCAAGGGCCTGATCGCGCTGCGCCGGCGCGAGCGCGCCGGACATGTGAGCCTGATGGACGTGGCGCGGCTCTCCGGACCGCTCGAGGCCTGGCATCTCGGATTTTTACTGGGGCCGCGCATAAATGCCGGCGGGCGCATCGGCCGCGCCGACCTCGGCGTGCGGCTTCTGCTCGAGGATGATCCGGTCGAGGCGGCGCGGATCGCCGAAGAACTCGACCGGCTCAATCGCGAGCGCCAGGCGATCGAACTGGAAACGCTGGCGCAGGCCGAGGCCGAGGCGATGGCGGCGCTCGGCATTGAGGAGAAGGGAGCGGTGGTGGTCACCGCGGCGGAAGGCTGGCACCCCGGCGTCGTCGGTATCGTGGCGGGACGGCTCAAGGAGAAATTCGGCCGTCCGGCATTTGCGATTGCGCTCGAGCCCGGCGGCATCGGCACCGGCTCGGGCCGTTCCATCGCCGGCGTCGATATCGGCCGCGCCGTGCGGCGCGCGGTAGCGGAGGGTCTGCTCATCAAGGGCGGCGGCCACGCCATGGCGGCCGGCGTGACTTTGCGCAAGGCCGCGCTGGCGCCGCTGCGCGCTTTTCTCGAAGCGACCCTCGGCCCCGATGTCGAAGCCGCGCGGCGCACGCACGGGCTCTTGATCGACGGCGCGGTGAGCGCCGCGGGCGCGAATACGGAACTCGTCGCGCTGATCGAACGCGCCGGGCCGTTTGGCTCAGGCAATCCGGAGCCGGTGATCGCGCTGCCGGCGCACACAATCGTCTATGCCGAGGAAGTCGGCCAGGCGCACATGCGCGCGCGGCTTAAATCCGCCGACGGTGCCGCCGTCGGCGCCATCGCGTTCCGCGCCGCCGGACAAAAACTCGGCGCCGCGCTGCTGGCAAGCCGCGGGCGGCAAATCCACGCCGCCGGCTCGTTCGCGCTCGATCGCTGGCAGGGCGAGGAACGCGTGCAGTTTCGCCTCACCGACATCGCGCCCGCGGAGCCGTTCGCGGGGCGGTGAGCCCAGAGAGGTAATGCCGATTAAAGGCGCTCGCGACTTGGTCGGGCAAGGGCTCGCCATGTTCGAGGCGGTCGGCGATCACCCGCAATGCCAGCGCCTGAGCCTTCGCACTCGCGTCCACCTTGCTCGTTCCATAGAGCAATACTCCGGGCAGTGCGGGTACTTCCGCAATCCAGCGACCGTCTTCCTCTTGTTCACTCTCTATCCTCAGCATGGTGCATCCCGCGTGGCGCGTTGGCACGATCTGCTCACGATCATACAATGCCTCACTGCCGCTCAACATTCTCCCGACGAGCATCATCCCGCTCGCCTTGAAGCGCGCAGCACCTTGGCACGACGCGCCGGGCTGGGCTAATGAGGCGCGCCCTCCTGCAGAAGGCTTTCCATGGCCAAGCTTGATCTCTCCGTCGCCGTCGGCGATTACGACCGCACCCGCGCGCTCATCGACGGCACCGTCGCCATCGACGGCGTCGATCCGGTCTACATGACGCTCGTCCCCGAAGAAATTTTCTTTCGCGCCATCCGTGCCGCCGAGTTCGACATCTGCGAGCTGTCGCTGTCGAGCTACACGGTCAAGACCGCGCGGGAAAACTCTCCCTATATCGCGGTGCCGGCCTTCGTCTCGCGCGCCTTCCGCCACACCTCGATCTATGTGCGCACCGACCGCGTGAAAAAGCCGGCCGACCTCAAGGGCCGCAAAGTCGGCGTGCCGGAATATCAGCTCACCGCCAATGTATGGGCGCGCGCCCTCCTCGACGACGATTACGGCGTCAAGCCCGCCGACATCCATTGGATCCGCGGCGGCATCGATGAGCCGGGACGGCCGGAAAAGCTCGCGATCAACCTGCCCGCCGGCGTGCGCCTCGACGACGCGCCGGAGGGCGCGACGATTTCCGCGCTGCTCGAATCAGGCGAGATCGACGGTTTTATCGCGCCGCGCCCGCCCAGCCTGGTCGAGAAGGGTCATCCGCATGTCGGCTGGCTGTTCAGCGATCCCACTCAAGCGCACCGGCTTTTTTCCGATCATGCACGTGATCGGCATCCGTCGTGGGCTCGCCGAGCGCCATCCGTGGCTTCCCGGGGCGGTGCTCAAGGCCTTCGAGCGCGCGAAGGCAGTCGCGCTGGAGAAGCTATCCGACACCTCATCGACCAAGGTGACGCTGCCCTTCGTCGAGGAGCTGCTCAGAGACGCGCGCGCGCTGATGGGGGAGGATTTCTGGTCATACGGCGTCGAGCGGAACCGCAAGGTGCTCGATTATTTCCTTGCCCAGCATCACGCGCAGGGGCTCTCCTCGCGACGCGTTGTCGTCGACGAGCTGTTTCACCCGGCGACCTATGAGACGTTCAAGGTGTAAGCAAATTTTCCGCCCCCGCACGCAGTGCGGGGGAGGAAAAAAGTGTTACCCCTTCGCCGGCTTGAACCGGACGTGGATATTCTTCTCCTGCGTGTAGGCGATCATCTCCTCGAAACATTCCTCGCGTCCGATGCCGGACTGCTTGTAGCCGCCGAACGGCGCGCCGAGGAAATGCTTTGAGACCTCGTTGATCCACACGAAGCCCGCCTGCACCGCGGCGGCGGTGCGGTGCGCGGTCGAGAGATCGTTGGTCCAGATCGAGGCGGTGAGGCCGTATTCGACCGCGTTCACCTGTTCGAGCATTTTTGCTTCGTCGCTCCATTTGCAGATGGAGAGGACCGGCCCGAAAATCTCTTCGCGGGCGATGCGCATGGTCGGCTCGACATCGGCGAACACCGTCGGCTCGATAAAGAATCCTTTGGCGAGCGCCGGGTCGGTCGGCCGGCCGCCGCCGCAAAGAAGCCGCGCGCCTTCCTGCTTTCCTCCCTCGATGAAGCCGAGGATGCGCTCGTACTGCACCTTGGAGATGATCGCGCCCATGGTGGTCGAGGGATCGGTGGCGATGCCGGGCCGGTAATGGGCGATCTTGGCCTTCACCTTGCCGAGCACGGCGTCGTAAATCCTTTCGTGGATGAAGGCGCGGCTGGTCGAGCCGCAGGACTGGCCGCACCAGGTAAAATTCATGCCGCCGACCATGCCGGCGGCGACCTCGTCGGGATCGGCGTCCGGATAGGCGATCAGCGCGTTCTTGCCGCCGAGTTCGAGCAGCACCGGCTTGAGCGTATCGGCCGCCGCCTTCATCACCGCGCGGCCGGTCGGCACCGAGCCGACGAGCGCGACCATGGCGACATCTGGATGCGCGGCGAGCGCGGAGCCCGCCTCGCGGCCGCCGGGCACTACATTGAACACGCCGGGCGGCAAAATGCCGGCAACGAGTTCGGCGAGGCGGAGCGAGGAGAGCGGAGCCTGCTCCGGCGGCTTCACCACCACGGTATTGCCGGTCGCCAGCGGGGCGCCCGATTTTCCGGCGCAGAACATGAACGGGTGATTGAACGGGATGATGCGGCCAACGACGCCGCGCGGCTCGCGCACGGAGAAATTGACCACGCCCGGACCCATCGGGATCGACGCGCCCTTCATTTCCGTCACCAGGCCGGCATAGAACTCGATTTGCGCGGCGGCGATCGTCGCGTCCATGACCATCTCATGCACGGGGTTGCCGCAATCGGCGGCGTCGATCATGGCCAGCTCCTCGGCGTGCTCGCGCAGTACATTGGCAATGCGCTTGAGCAGACGCGCGCGTTCGAGCGGCGGCGTGTTGCGCCAGCCGTCGAAGGCTTTTTTCGCCGCGCCGACCGCAGCGTCGATATCGGCGGCGCCGCAATCGGCCACCGGCCCGAGCGACTCAGCCGTCCCCGGATTGATCGAGTCGACATAGCGGGCGGATTTCGGCTTGTGCCATTCGCCGCCGTAGAACGCGTCGCGGTGCTCGGGCAGGTGGAGCGGCTGCGCCTTCAGCGTTTTGAGCGGGACTGCGGTGTTCATGGTTCCCTCCAAGCTTCGCGCACATTCTCATAAAGCAGTTCTGGTCGCAGCGCCCCCGCGGGGAGAGGGAAGTTATCAGCTTTTGGCGCGCGTCATCGCTGCGGTCATGCCGGCGGTGTAGCCCGGTTCGACGCGGACGTCGACGATGGCGACCCCGCCGGCATCGACGGCGGCGATCGCCTGTTCCAGCGCCGGGGGAAGATCCGCCGGCTTGGTGATCGGACCGAAGCCGACCGCGCCCTGGGCACGGCCCATGGCGGCGAGATCGATTTCGGGATCGGTGATGCGCTGGCCGATCCACTTGTTCTCGACCGGACGATTGCGCGCGCGCGCCATCCGTTCCTGGTGCAGTTCGTCGTTGTAGAACGAACGATTGTTGGCGATCACGAAAAGGAGCGGAATTTTGTAGTGCACCGCCGTCCACACCGCGGTCACGCCCATGAGATAATCGCCGTCGCCGCAGATGGCGATCGGCAGCCGGCCGGAATTTTTCAGCGCCAGCGCCGCGCCGACGGAAATGCCGGGCCCGCCGCCGACGCCGCCGCCGCCGTCGGAGCCGAGAAAATCGAGCGGATGGCGAAAAATCCACCAGCGATCCTCCCAGGACAGCGGCAGATGCGTGAGCGTCGTCGGTCGCTCACCCAGAACTTTGCGCAGCGCGCGGGCGATGTGCGCGTTGGTGAAGCCGGCCGGATCATGATCGGCCGCCGCCGCCGGCGCGGGCGCTCGCGGAGCGACGCGCGGTTTGCCGCTCGCGCCGATTGCCTTGACGAGTTCGGGAACGACGAGATCGGGATCGGCGGAGAGGAATAGGTCAACCGGCGGCAAAGCCTGGTGGTCCATGCTCCAGCCGTTGTGGATACGGTAATCGAGCGAGACCTGAATGATTTTTGCGCTGGATGAGGGGCCCGCGATCTTTAGAGCGCCGGCGAGATCGACCCAGTCCAGGCTCACGATCACATCGGCGCCGCTTACGGCTTCGACACTGTCGGGCGTCAATCCATGCGAGGCACCGACATAGAGCGGATGATCGGTCGGAAAACTGGCGCCGATCTTGAGGTCGGTGATGACGCTGGCGTTGAGAGCTTCGGCCAGCGCGATGCGGGCATTCCAGGCCTCCTCGCTGCGCGAGGCGCGGCCCGCCAGAATGACGACCTCTTTGGCCGATTTCAGCATCGCCGCCGCCTTCTGCAATAAGTCGGCGGGCGCCGCGGTGACGACCGGCGGCATATAGCGCGCGGCATCGATTGGCGGCAGTTGCTCGGTGAGCTTCGCCTCCTGCATTTCGGCGTCAAGATTGATGTAGACCGGGCCCTGCGGGGCCGTGTTGGCGATCCAGCTGCCGCGCAAAAGACTTTCCCGGGCGGCGCCGGGCGAGGCCGGCTGGTCGTCCCACTTGGTATAGTCGCGCACCAGCGCGCCCTGGTCGCGGGCGGTATGGATCCAATCGATCCACGGCCGCCGCTTCATCGCGTCGACCGGGCCGGTGGCTCCCAGGACGACGACCGGCATGCGGTCGCACCAGGCATTGAACACCGCCATGCTGGCGTGCTGCAGGCCGACATTCGAATGCACCGCAGCGGCCATCGCCTTGCCGGTGACCTTGGCGTAGCCGTGGGCGATGGCGACGGCAGCTTCCTCGTGCAGGCACAGCAGCATCTGCGGCGCAGCATTGCCGAGATAATTGACGATGCTGTCATGCAGGCCGCGATAACTCGCGCCCGGCGTCAGCGCGATATAGGGGATGTCGAGGGCGCGCAGCGTTTCGGCGACCACGTCGCTGCCGAAAGCGGGCGCATTGACGCCGGCCGGCGTCGGGCGCTCGATCGCGGCGATCGCCGGGTCAGCAGCGTCCGGCTTTGCCGCGGTGCATGAGGTCGCAGATTGGGAGGGCATCGCGGCGTTCCTCGCGTTTTGGGCGTTGCGGGCGCGATCGAACCGGATCACGAGCCTTGACGCAAGCGGGGTATTGAGCTTGCGCCTAGACGTGACTGTCAATCTCGGGCGATAATGTCGGATAACGGAACGAAAACTAGGCGGCCCGGTTCAAATGGGGTGAGACAAGCACTTAGCGGAGCACCAAACAACATACATAGACAACAACCAGAAGGAAAACACAATGAATCGGCGTACCACACTCGCTATGAGTACGGCGGCACTGCTGTGCTTGGGAGTTGCGCTTGCCGGTGGCGCGGCCGTCCTCTCAACCGCTGTGCTCGCGCAGACGGCCAACTCGGATGCTGTTGCGGCCAAGGCCATGCTCGAAAAGGTGGTCGCTGCTGTGAAAGCCGACGAGCCCAAGGCGCTCGACATGTTCAACAAGGGCGAAGGCGGTTTCTATATAAAGGAACGCGATCTCTTTCCATTTTGCTTCACCAAAGCAGACGGTAAGATCGTCGCCACCCAAACCAAGCAGGCACTTGGCAAGGATACCAGGACGTTTAAAGACAAGACCGGCAAAGTTTTTGGGCAAGAAATCTACGATGCTGCCAAGGAAGGCCAGATTTCCGAGGTCAGCTATATGTTTGGGCGACCAGGGGCCGAGCAAACTCTGGTCCCGAAAGTGGCCTTCGTTACGGGAGTTGCCGATCTCGGCTGCGGTGTTGGTTACTACAAATAATACGTCCTACGCCCGACGATTTTGCGGCGCGCAGTCGCGACCGTCGGCCGCGCAAATTCGCTTGCAGTCCCAAGCGAAACCTGCCGCAGTCGCCTGGACCTTCAGCGCGCTGCGCGAAGCCGCGCCAGGAGCGTCACCCCGGCATAGCCGTCGGCCGGCTCCATGCCGGCCTGGAGCTGAAAGTTGCGCACCGCGAGCATTGTGTCGTTGCCGATGCGGCCGTCGGCGCCGCCGGTGTCGAAGCCGAGCACAGTGAGCCGGCGCTGAATCTCCTGCACTTCGGCGAGCGTGGGAGCCCGTTCGGCGCCGGGGAATTGCTGTACGAACTCGCCGCCGCCCATCACCCGGTCGCCGAGATGCACCAGCGCAAGCGTGTAGTTCATCGAGGGATTGTAAGTGCGCACGGCGAAAAAATTCGGGCCGAGCAGGAACGCCGGTCCGCCCGGTACCGGCACCCAGGGCCGCGCGGTCGCGTTCGGTTGCGGAAAAGCCTCGCCGTCGGCGCGGACGACGCCGAGCCTTTGCCAGGCCGCATAGCTGCGTGAGGCATGGCCGCCGGCCGCCGCCGGCAGGCGCACTTCATAGCCCCAGGGCTCGCCGCGGCGGTATTTGCCGCGCTCGACGAAGTAGCGCGCCGTCGAGCCGAGCGCATCGTCCGGCGGGCCGAACGGCGAAATCTTGCCGTCGCCGTCATAATCGATGCCGATATGGAGCCAGACCTCCGGCATCCATTGGGTGTGGCCCATGGCGCCGGCCCAGGAGCCGATCATTTCCTCGGGCGTGCTCCAGCCGCGCTGAATGATCGTCAGCGCATTGATGAGTTCCTGCTCCCAGTAGGCGCGGCGGTGCGGCTCGCCCCAGGCGAGCGTTGCCAGCGAGGGGATGACCGGCCGCATATGGTGCTGCTGCACGATCGGGTCGCCATACGTCGATTCGATGCCCCAGACGCCGAGCATGATCGAGCGCTCGACGCCAAAATCTTTTTCGATGCGGGAAAACAGCGGCGCGAACTCCTTCGCCTTCTCTTTGCCGGCGATGATGCGCCAGTCGGAGACGCGGCGGTTGAGATATTGCCAGAGCTGTTCGTTGAATTCGGGCTGATTGCGGATCGCCTCAAGCCCGGTGGCGTCGGGCCTTACCCCGCTCATGACGTGCGTGTAGGTCTCTGGCGTGATGCCGTGCGCGATCGCCTTTAAGCGAAACGCGGCGATCCACTGATCGAACGGCATGCGGGTGTTTTTCGCGCTCGCGTTTTTCGGCAACACCAGTCCCGCAACCGCGCCGGCGATGGCCTTTAGCGATGCGCGTCTTGCAATGTTCGGCACTGACTGTCTGGCGCCCGTGATGCCTGCGCTCACTTCTGCTCTCGCTTTTGGCTTGGGCTCGTTCCGCGCGGATATTGGGCTGCACCATAGCATCCGGCGCCGGGGGATTGGACGCTGCGACGGCGTTTGGCGGGGACATCGCGGAAGAATCGGGCCGTGGCGTGGCATTGGCCTCGCCCGGCGGGGCGGGGGTTGGGCGCTCGGGCGAGGGCGGGGTGGAACTTCCCGCCGCACTGGCGGGCGGGGGCGGGGCGTCGCTGACCACCTGCCCGCGGCCATCGATCAGGCGCTCATAGGCCGCGACCAGCGTCATGTACGGATTGACGAAGACCCAGCCCTGCCGCGTCGGCACCTGCATGTCGAAATGCAGATGATAGGTCGTGCCGCCCTCGCGCTTGCCGTAATCGCCCACCGGACCCAGCACCTCGCCCGCGGCGAGCTCACGCCCGCTGACCATGCCGGCGGCATCCAGCATGTGCGGGTTCATGTGCAGATAGCGGAAGCGGATATGCTCGCCGGGCGTGTCGACCACGAGATAGAGCGCCTCCTCGCCCGGCGCACGCAGCGCCACGCCGTCGCGCACGGCGACGACATCGTCCTGGTAGGGCTCGCAGCGGTCGGCGCCCTCGTTGCGCAGCTTGCATGAACTCGGCCTGACATCCTCGCCTTGATGGCCGAGGCCGGCAGGGCACTGGGTCACGTCATAGTAGCGGTGCTCGCAGAAATTATCCCGCCACGGATAGGCGTAATTCCTCGTCTCGTCGTGAATGAGCGGCACCGCGTTGACCCGGCAGCGATACGTCGCGTCCTTGCCGCGACCACCGAGCGCGACGCGGCCGGTCAGATCGCAGTTGCCCCAGTTCATGAACGATTGCGAGTTGGTGTAGGCCGGAGCGTGGGCTATCGGAAACCGGATCTTGGAATAAACCGTCGAATCGGCCCGACCGCCTTGGCCGCGCATGCCGGTGCCAGGAAGGATGTCACCCGGCGCGTGATAGGTGAAGTCGGCTGAGATTTTATCGGGCCGCTCAATCGTTTGCGGCGCGGTCCTCGCCGGCGGGCTTTGCGGCGCGCCGCCGACGATAGTGAGCGCCTTGAGGAAGCGCACCGCGACCTTGTCCGCCTCGCGACACGACAGGCGTCGCGCGCGTTTTGGCCCGTCGAAACATCCGATCGAGACAAAATAGGGCACGCCGAAGCGCACGAAGTCGTAGCGCAGCCGGCTCTCGAGAATGACGCGGCGGATGCCGGGAAATTCGCTCTCGAGCTCCGGCACCGGAGAACCCTCGGCGGCGGCGGCTGCTGCGGCGGGGGCGGCAGGACCATCAAGCTCATAGATGAGCGTCGAACCGGACATCTGCACATCGACCCGTTTGACGAAAGTCAGCTCCATGCCGGGACTGTCCTGCGGCTGCAGCGAAAACGCGGCATCGTAACCGGACGGGCCGGGATAAAAGAAAGTCGGAGCGTGAAAGCCCGAGAGGTATTTGTTGCTGTCGTCGCCTGTTGTGCCTTGAGCCTGGTCGCGCAGAAACGCGGCGGTATCGAACGGCAGCAAAACCGGGACGGGGCTCGTTGCGATTTTTGGGAAAATCTTTTCGGTCGCGGAATTGAGTCGCGTCAGCGGCTCCGGCGCGCCAGCCGTCGCATCGGGCGCTGTGAGTTGATCTAATCCGGCCAAAGCTGCGCGCGCCGCATCCCAGTCCACGTCAACGGACAAGACAATGGGGCCCTTCATTTCCGCGGCAGCCCGTTGCGCGACCTCCGGCACCGCCTGTTGCGCCGCGGCGGGCGCGGCGAAGACCAGGCCAATGAGACAGCAGGCCTTCAACGTGTCGCGCACGGGCCAAATCCCGTACTCGAAATTCCGGAGAATCGTCACTGATGGGCGGCCTGCATCTGCTGGGGCCCTTGCAGTTTGTCGACGAGCCTATCGAGGCTGTTGGCAAAACTCTCGACATTGAAATGTAACGGATCGTCGTGGCCGTTGCGGATGCCGGCATCGATGGCCGCATGGAAAGCCGGAACCAGCCAATGCTCGGCGCGCACACTGGCGATCACGTAGAGCAGTGCAAGCCGGTCGTATTGCGCGGTGGTAAAGCCCGGATTGGGGGTCTGCGCGTCGTCGCGCCGACCGCGCCCGGCTTCGTTGCGCCGCGGCTGGAGGAGTTCGACGTGGAGGAAGAGGCCTTTCAAGGCGCCGGCGAAATTCACCGCGCGCTCGAACTTCGTCTCGCGCCAGGGAATTGCAAACTCGTGATCCAACAACATATCGCCGGAGCGATTGACGACGACGTGGGCCTTCCCCCATCCATCCGAACACTTGAAATTTTCGAGATTGTTGAGCTTCGGATTGACATCGATATCGGCGGGAAAGGATTTGTGTCCGTAATTCGGCCCGCTGGTATCGTGGATCACGAAATAGCGCGCCATGGGCGCATCCGGATCGTTGTCATGCGCGCGCGACACCGGTCGCCAGAGATAGGCGGCGAAATCCCATTCGAGGTCCCGTGTGGATAGGAACGTGCTCAGCACCTCGCGCGACGGCAGCCCGGTATCTCGTCCGATGCGGCTTGCGAGTGCGGGCGGCAGACTCTCCAGTGTCGGAGCGAGATTCCTCGTCGCATCCATGCCGCGCATCAGGCACATGGCCTGCTCCACCGGCTCGCCGCGAAAGCTCAAGCTCTGCGGGTCGAATGCGCATGCGCCCATGTCTTTGAGGACAATGGCCGGCTTCGGCCGGCTTGGCTTACACCCTTCGCCGAAGGCGGCGTGCGGCGCGCCACAGAGCGTCGCGCATAAGAGTCCCGCCGCGATCAAACCCGTGCGCGAGCGCGCAGCGGTCATCCGACGGCGCCCGCGCCCAAGGCTGCTGACTTTTACCGCAACTACCGCAACGCACACGGGGTCTCATCCCAAACTCGGAACTCCGTACTATCGTTAGCAACGCCCGCTTTGCCAAGCGCTGCCGCCGCACCAATCCGTGAATTGCGCGTAGAGGTCTCTCCGTAGCTGGATTTCGACACAAGCCGGGCGCGTACAATGAATGAATATTCAGGATGCGAGCCTTCCGCTTGCGGAGAGCGCAGTTCGCAATCGCAGAAGAGCTCTGCCGGGTGCCGTGGCTCGGGCGACTGTTGATCCCGCTCATTCCCGCGCAAGCGGGAATCCAGATCAGGGGCGCATAGCCAGGAGATTCTGGGTCCCCGCTTTCGCGGGGACGAGCGGTTCAGTCCTTCGCCCGCTCGACGTAGCTGCCGTCGGCGGTCATCACCACGATCTTGGTGCCGGCGGTGACGAAGGACGGCACCATGGTGCGCACGCCGTTCGAGAGGAGCGCCGGCTTGTAGGAAGAGGCCGCCGTCTGGCTCTTGATGGTCGGCTCGGTTTCCACCACTTCGAGGACGGCCTTAGGCGGCAGCTCGATCGCGACCGGGACGCCGTCGTACAGGCTGATCGTGACCTCCATCTCCGACTGCAGATAGGCGGCCTGATCGCCGATAATGTCCGCGGGCAGCGCGACCTGGTCGTAGCTCTCCATGTTCATGAAATGGAAGCCTTCGCTGTCCTGGTACATGAACTGGTGCTTGCGATCCTCGACGAAGGCGCGCTCGACCTGCTCGGTAGTCTTGAAACGCAAGGAGACCTTCACGCCGTCGGCGATCCGGCGCACATCCATCTGGGTCACCGGCGTACCCTTGCCGGGATGAATGCTCTCGGTGGACACGATAACGCCGAGCTTGCCGTCGATCTCAACGATATTGCCTTTTCGCAGCGAGCTGGCGGGGACTTTCACGGTTTCCTCGACGTTTGCTCTGAGTAGGGGCGCACCATACCGATCCTGAGCCCGATCGCCACATATTTCCTCGGGCTCCCACGCACAAGGACATGCCGAAAAGCTTCCCCGCCGCCTCGCCCTTCTGGGCCCCCCATGTTCACGCCGACCGCCGGCCGGTGCTCATGGCGCGCGGCCGCATCGTGGCGGCGCTGCGCGCGTGGTTTGCCGCGCACGATTTCATCGAGGTCGAGACCGGCGCCTTGCAGGTTTCCCCGGGCAACGAGACCCATTTGCACGCCTTCGCCACCACGCTGGCAGCGCCCGACGGCACGTCGTCGCAACTTTATCTTCGCACCTCGCCGGAATTCGCCTGCAAAAAACTCCTGGCGGCGGGCGAGCGCCGCATCGTCGAATTCGCCAAGGTTTTTCGCAACCGGGAACGCGGCGCGCTGCACCATCCGGAATTCACGCTGGTCGAATGGTATCGCGCCGGCGAGCCCTATGGGACGCTGATGGCCGACTGTGCGGCGATCCTGGCGGTAGCGGCAGAAGCGGCCGGCTCAAAGCATCTCACCTTTCGCGGCCGTTCGGCGGATGCGTTCGCCGAGCCGGAGCGGCTGACAATGGCCGAGGCCTTTACGCGTTTCGCCGGTATCGATCTGCTGGCGACGCTGCCGGACGGCGAGCCGGACCGCGAAGCTTTCGCCGATCGCGCGCGCGCCGCGGGCATCCGCATCGCCGCCGACGATCGCTGGGGCGACATTTTCAGCCGCGTGCTGGTGGAGAAGATCGAGGGCCATCTCGGCATCGGCCGCGCCACCATTTTGGACCAATACCCGGCGGTGCAGGCGGCGCTGGCGCGGCCGGCCTCCGATCGGCGCGTGGCCGAGCGCTTCGAGCTTTATGCCTGCGGCGTGGAACTCGCCAACGGATTCGGCGAACTCACCGATGCCGCCGAGCAACGCCGCCGGCTCGAACGGGAAATGGCGGAGAAGGCGCGTATTTACGGCGAGCGCTACCCGATCGACGAGGATTTCCTTGCCGCACTGGCGGCGATGCCGCAGGCTTGCGGCATCGCGCTCGGCCTCGACCGCCTCGTCATGCTGGCAACGGGAGCCTCGCGCATCGACCAGGTGCTGTGGGATCCGGGCGCGCGTGATCCGTCACCCTGAGGCGCTCGGCGCGCAGCGCCGAGCCTCGAAGGGCGACGGCCGCGGCACATCGGCCGCATCCTTCGAGGCTCGCTGCGCTCGCGCCTCAGGATGACGGAATTACTCTGGATCGAGCATCACCGGGTGACAAGTTGTTGTCGAGTTGAATATTCGCCAGAGCGGGCGGGTAGTAAACGTCAACTGTCCCTAAAATGGTCATTTTCGGGACACTTCATCATAGCGATCGCATGCGCGTTAGTATTGGTTCGACGCACTTTGAGAGTATTTGCCTCATTTCGTTTGCTTGTTGCCCGACAGCACCACACGCAAGCTCAGCAAGGAAACAATGGTAGGTGATGCCGGCAAATATTCCTCGACGAAGTTCTCCGAATTGGTCCTCCGTTTTGAAAGCTTCAGAGGCGATCAAGTCGATTGCGGTCGGGTGGACTGATTTCGATATGCTCCGGTAGAGGAAATGGTAATCGCATTCGTAGGTTCTCCGAGCGCTTCTGCCATCTTTCGTATTTTTGGAAGCTGGACTGCCTTTCCAGTATCTGTTTCCTCGAGTTTGGTCGGCGCGGCAGCCTCTAGTACCCGGAATCACCAATCCGCGCAGGCAACGATGCGAACAAGTGTCTCATCCGACTCTCGAATTCACTGCCCGCGCGAATCACGTTTCTATGAAAGTGGGTACTAGTTCGGCGATTAAGGAAAGACACTTGCCCTGCATCTTGAGCTTAGCCACGTCGTCGCGCCATAGTTTCTGGTCCGTAAGGCCTTTGATAACGAATGACTCCGCCCGAGCGGTGACTTCCCCGGGTGTCGGCGCTCGATAGATGTAGGCAAGATAAAGGGCTCGTTCGAAGAGCGTGCGCGCCAAGACCTGTGCATCCTGGCCGAAACCACGTCTGATTAGGGCGCAGATAGCTTCCAAGGTTGGCGTAGCTGCCGCGACGAAGACCGACGCTAGCTTTTCTTCGATCGTCGGCCGCAAATTCTTCTGAAGCGCCGGTAGCAGGCGCGCCCGCACGAAGTCGCAAATGTAGTCTTTCTCGACTGCTTCCGTCAGTTTGGTGAGCTTATGTTCCACCGATCTATCGTTTTGACGCCAAAAGCGTGCCTGGCAAATCAACTGCCATATCATTAGTCGAAATCTCCTCGCGGTCGCGCCGGCTTATCCCCAACGTGGCACGATATCGAGTACGGTCGTTGAAAACTGTTTGGCGACTGGCGCCAACTCTGCCGTGCCGATCTTGACAACCTTCGTGACGCCATTGCTGCCAGTGGTGTAGCGCTGCTGGTCGAAGAACAGCGCATCGGCAACCTCCGTCAGCAGGTCCCTGTTGCGATCCGCAAGGAGGCGGCAGTTTTCAGGTGTGATCGAGGGCAAACCGAGAGCTTCCTTGAGGTCGGTGCACGCGACCTCGGCGATGATGGGCGGCCTTCGGCTGATATCCCACAGCCCAAGGCGGCTCTGATCCTCGCTCAGTGTGGTCCCGTCGAAGCGCAAACCGAGGCCGAGAAAGCGTCGGAGAGACGGTCGTCTCTCCAGCGGGAGCCATTCGAGGATGGCTGGATAAAGTTCATGGTCAAGAATCATCCACGTCGGCTGGCCCCTGCTCTGCGGCGTGCCGGGGCTGTCATCATTGCCATTCCACCGAAACGCAATGCACGGCTTACCGTCCCACCGGCCCATGGCGTAGGCGCAGTTGGCGGGGCCACGATCCTGAAGCACCTCCTCAAGCTGCCACCGCCCGATGGGGGAGCGGACTTGATCTGGCGTGATGTACATGAGATATCTCCTATACATACGACATACATGAAAACCATGTATAGGATTTAACAGCTGAAGGCAAGCGGCAGGATGAGATTTCTCGGATCGTCGAGCGACGCAAGCGCGCCGAACCGCTCGTACCACCTTGCCGCTCTCTCGTCCTTGGCGTCGATGGCAAGCGCAACGCCGCCCACTTCGGCCGCGATCCGCTACTTTTTTCGAGTGGCACGGCGCCGCGCCGCCGCCATGAGGGCAGGCGTCGGCTTGGGCGGATTCTCCAACAGCTTCAGTACGCGCTTGCTGTCACGCACGCTGAGCACGATCCGAGCGCTGGTCGCCGCCATCGCAGTCTCCTTTTCGGGCAGTACTCTGCGTGGATTTGCCCGCTCGACCCTGCATCGAGCATAAGCCTCTCCATTCAATTGATCGAGGCAGTCCATGAATGCCCAAAAACCCCTGCGCAGTCCGTCCGCGCTCGTCGATGCTCGCCTAGTGCCCCGTGATCGGGTCGAGGCGCTGCAGGAGGTCGCCGCGCGCTATGCCGTCGCCATCACGCCGCGGATCGCCGACTTGATCGACCGTGATGATCCGCATGATCCGATCGCGCGGCAGTTCGTGCCCGATGCGCGCGAGCTGGAGCAGCAGCCGCAGGAACGCCGCGATCCGATCGGCGACGATCTGTTCAGCCCCGTCGCCGGCATCGTCCACAGATATCCCGACCGGGTGCTGCTCAAGCTGGTCAATGCCTGCGCGGTCTATTGCCGGTTCTGCTTCCGGCGCGAGATGGTGGGGCCGGGGCGGGGAGGGCTTTCGCCGGCCGCGCTCGCGGCCGCGCTCGACTACATCCGCGGCCACCCGCAAATCTGGGAGGTCATTTTGACCGGCGGCGATCCGCTGGTGCTTTCAGCGCGCCGGCTCAAGGATGTGGTGACGCGGGTTGCCGCCATCGCCCACGTCAAGGTCATCCGCGTGCACACGCGCGTGCCGGTCGTGGCGCCCGAGCGGGTCAATGCCGCGCTGGTGCGGGCGTTGCGCGCGCAAAAAAAGGAAAAAAAGGAAAAAAAAGCGACGTTCGTCGTGCTGCACGTCAATCATCCGCGCGAGCTGAGCAAAAAAGCCCGCGCGGCCTGCGCGCGCTTCGTCGATGCCGGCATCCCGATGCTCGCGCAATCGGTGCTCCTGCGCGGAGTGAACGACGATGTCGAGACGCTTGGCGCGCTGATGCGGACGCTGGTCGAGTGCCGGATCAAACCCTACTACCTGCACCACGCCGATCTCGCCCCCGGGACGGCACATCTGCGCACCACCATTGCCGAAGGCCGGGCCCTTATGCGCGCGGTTCGCGGCCGTTACTCGGGCCTGTGTCAACCGACCTATGTGCTCGATATTCCCGACGGCTACGGCAAATCGCCGATCGGCCCGAACTATTTGAGCGAGGACGGCACAATGGTCGAAGATTTCAACGGGCGGCGGCATCCTTATCCGCCGCGACGGTGACACCATGCTGGAAATGTCGGCCGCCGGGCGCTGGTGGATAAAGTCTGACGCGTGCCAGCCCTCGCTCGGCTTTGCCATTGGACGGATTTTGGCGCTCTCTACCGTTCGCCGCGACACAGCAATATGATGATCCTTACGCAGCAACTGAGTGATCAGAGGAAACATCACCATGTTATCGGAAAGACAGCAGCAGATGGTGGCGCTATTCGAGAAGCACGTCGGCGCGGAGCTCGCGGGCGATCTCGACACCACGATGGCCACGATGAGCGAGGATCCTCACCTCAACCACGTCCCCACCATGGCGGGGGGCGTCGGCAAGGACGGTGTCCGTGCCTTCTATCGCGACCATCTCGTCGGGAAGTTCTTTCCGCCGGATGTGAAGATGACGAGCGTGTCGCGTACCGTCGGCGAGGACCGGGTCGTCGAGGAACTCTTCATCAGTTTCACACATACGACGGTCATCGACTGGCTGCTGCCGGGCGTGGCGCCGACCGGCAAACCGGTCGAGATGGCCGTTGCCGTCGTGGTCGGCTTCAAGGGCGACAAGATCTCTCACGAACACATCTATTGGGATCAGGCCGGTGTGCTCGTACAGATTGGATTGCTCAGCCCCGCCGGTCTGCCCGTGACCGGCGCCGAGAGCGCCCGCAAGGTATTGAACCCGAAATTGCCGCCCCGCGCTTTATGAACCGCTTGGCGTGCAAACCGCCCCTGGCGCCGCCGCGCGCTACGCGGCGGAGTTTTCCAGTGCAGGAAAGAACACCGCCGTTTCGAAGGCATAGCCGCAGGTTTCGCACGACCACGTGTGGCGCACGCAACGCTCGCTGAGATGTTCGGACCAGTCGGGAGCAAGCAGCCACGCGCTACACTGCGGGCAAACATTCTTGTCGTAAGTGACCAACCGCGTGCGTTCCGCGGTCTCGGTGTGCTGCAGCGTCATGAATTTTTTCTCCCTGCATCACCCCTCCCAGGGCCGGACCCTAGTCAGACTCTGTGGCGGCGGCGTGACGCAACTGCGTCGGCGAGCAGACAAAGAATTAATCTCCTGCGGCGGGCAGCGCGCATGACGCAGTGCAGCGCAAAATGCTAGGCGTTTTCTCGATCGGCGTGAAAAGCGCAACGATTAGCGCGAGGCTTTACCAGCCGAGGCGCGTGCTGCATCGCGATAAAAGCGAATGGTTGCGGCAAGGCCATCTTCGAAGCTCGTCGCCTCCTGCCCAAATCTTGCTCGGAACTTGCCGGCATCGACGCGCACGCTGAGCAGATTGGCGGTTTCGCGGCCGACCGGGCCATAGCCGAAAACGACAATGCGCGTCATGGCGATTGCAATAATTCCGGCGCTACTTGAATCCCTCCAGCAGCGAGCCGATCCCCCTATAATCTACCTGCACGAAGACACCATATCGCTCAGTCTTAGCGGGTTGCGTCGGACAAGGACAAGGCGCGCCGGCATAATCGGCGATTGCGTCCTTCGTCGTCCACATGGCCCAGTAGCGGCCACCGACGCCTACGGAGAACTGGTCGGCGATCAGGTAGGAAAAAATGCTTTCGAGCTGCAACCCTGTTCCCGTGCCAGACTCTGGTATTATCAGAGCTCTCAGTAAGTGATCGTCCGTTCCGTTGAATTCCACGTCTGGCAGATAGGCAACGTCCGCCCCGAGCTTGAGCCGATCAGTGATCATGACCTCGCCGTTTACGCCGATGCGCAACGATTGCCATGTATCATCTTCCGTGATGCTCAGAACAGAGCCGGGAATTGCGGGCACGCAATCGGAAAACGGGTTGGCGATCTGCGTACAGCCGTATGCGCTCTTATCATCTTTATAATAATTGTAGCCCACGAACGCGCCCAGTTTGTAACCGGCGCCGCGGAAAAAATCATAGCCAAGGTCCACGGTGGCGTAGTCAATGTCTCCCGCAACCGAAGACAATGTATTCGAGTAGGCGACGGTGCCACCGAATATGGCCCAATCCTCGTCATTCAGGTGGCCGCCCAAAAGTGAACCGACCCCGATATTGCCTTTCACGAATACGTTCTGCGGAGTCTCTATCCGGCCGAATAATTCGCCCGAGTTGGCCGTCGTGTCATAGGTCAGTCTCGAATTGAGAATGTTTGCCGATGCTGCATTGGTCGTCGATCCTGAATCTTTTTGAAATGTGCCGCTACTATACCAGTAGCGGGCGCCGGCCTCGAGTTCCCAGCCGGACGCGACGTCGATTACAGGCGCCTTGGCCGGAAAGGCCGATGACGCGCAATCCCACCGGGCCGATGGGTCCATCCCGAATTTATAGTTCAGGCCCAGGTTCACTTCCTGGAAATTCTGGGTCACGCGGGTCGTGCCCGCCGGAGTAAAATTATATCCGTTCACTCCTGGAATGGGCTGAACAAGGCCCTGTGGTGTGGCGACAGTCTCTCCGCCGAATCCGATGTAGTCGTACTCAAGTTTCACCGACCAGGCGGGGGTTATCGCATGTTCCACACCAGCCCCAACCGTCCAGCCGGCTTCCGTGAAGCTTGAGCTCGTCGTCAGAGGAGCAAGGCCAAAGCCTGGGGTAGCGTTCGTCGTCATATCGATCTGATTATGGACGAAGGCGGCTCCGCCCTTGACATAAAGAAGGCTGTGATTGGACTGGCCATATGCCCAGCCCACACGAGCTGTTAGATCACTCATCATGTTGGGTTGCGCACGGCAATTGGCTGAAACAAACAAGCCGGAAAACGCCAGGCAGGTATTGGTCCCGTCCGAGGTCAACCAGCTCGCGTCGGCCTCGAAGCCAAACACCCACGGTGAATTCGGCGCCTGCCAGTTGTAGCCGATCTGGCCGCCGGCCAGGAAACCCGGGCTGGTTACGTTATCGCCGAAAATCGACGAACCGAATGGATCGGCAAAATTTGCTGTAGCTGCGGCCGCGCCGACATGGGCGCCGCCATAAAATCCCGTCCAGAACCAGGCTGGTGGAGCTGGCGCGATCTCGTCCACCAGGTAGGATGGTGCGCTCGTCGGATACCAGGGAGCCGCAACCTGCTGCACCTGATAGGCGGGCCCGGTGCTCTCATAAGCGGCTGATCCGCGCAGATAGGCGCTATCAATATCTTCCGCTGCGGCCGCGTGCACGACCCCGATCACCGCAATGCAGATGATCAATCGATACGGCATGCGGATGCTTGCTCGGCTCGCTGAAAATTGCCTGTGCTGCACCCGCCATCATTGATTTATTAACCTTAAGGTTTGGTTCATGCGGCGCCGCTTCGGAGCCCCTAGGGAAACGTAAGATCGACGTGAGAGAGGTGGAGCATGGCGGCTGAGGTAAGACCGATCCGGTCGAAGCGGGATTATGAAGCCGCGCTCAAAGAGCTCGATCGCCTCTGGGGGGGCGAAAACAGGGACGCGCGAGGGCGATCGGCTCGATGTGCTCGCAACCCTCATCGACGCCTATGAGGCGGAGCACGATCCGATGGACCCGCCGACCCCATCGCGGCGATCAAGTTCCGCATGGAGCAGCAAGGCCTCAGCCGCCGCGACCTGGAGGACATCATCGGAACGCGCACGCGCATTGCCGAGGTTCTGCGCCGCAAACGCGGATTATCAATCGGCATGATCCGGCGTCTCCATCAGCGCCTCGGCATTTCGGCGGACGTACTGATTCGCCCGAGCCGGCGAAAAGCGGCCTGAGTTGGCGGGGTGTCTATCGCGGCATAGTTTGAAACGGCTCTGCGGAATGCCTTCCTTTCCTGCGCGAGCGAGGGCAACGAGCGAATTGAGCACCGATAGCGGGTACTCAAGTGGCCGCGCCAGCGTCGATGAAGATGGGCAAAACTCGTTCGCTGTTGCTCTATGACAATGCCTCCGAAAGCTCGACATGGGCAACGCGGGTTTGCGAACGCCGTTTCGACTACTCCCACGGCTGCGCTTGCGAAGCGGGGCCGAACCAGCTGTGGCATAATATGCCATGCCGCAACATGGCCCCTTTCAACGGCGCTGCGGGGTCGCCGATGCCGACTCGAAACGTCCTGCTGACGAAACATCAAGAGAAGCTCATTGAGAACCTGGTCGGGTCCGGCCGATCCAGAATGCAAGCGAGGTCCTGCGCGAGGGCCTGCGCCTGGTGATCCAATGCACTCAAGCCGGCACCAGCCGCCTGCCCGCCTATACCGGAGCCTCGAGATCGAAACCGTCATCACCGAGCGTTCTTCGCAGGTGCTCGAGCCGGAGGCGAATCAAAGACGAGGACTCCGTCGGGCCCGGCATGTAGACGGGCTTGCCGTCGCGGCCAAACTGGAAATCGACCTCGCAGTCGGCGGCGCTCACCTCACCGAACATCCGCTCCGCGACCGTGAAATCCCGATGCGGCGGGAAGCCGAGGGATTGCGCCCAGGCCGCGACATTGCGCAGCAGCTTGCGCGCGTAGCTCGGTTCAACTGGAATCATGGGCGCTGCCGCTCCCATGGTCGCGATGTACATCGCGAACTCTTCCGCTCCGACCGACTGGACTGTGACGTCCTTGATGCCGAGGCAGAACACATCGATCAAGAACGAGCTCAGCGTTACGTGGTGGGAGGTAGGCCCGCGCGCCAGGACCAGCATTCCCAGGCCGACTTCCAACAACGATTCGGTAAGCAGACAGTGTTGAACGGGCATCTCAGCGGCCCGACGCACCCGTCCGGCGAGGCTCGTTTCGAGCGCCCCCAGCTTGCGCTTTTCGGCCACCACCTGCTTGCGGCGCTGCGCCTTCCTGGCGCGCTTCAATGCCATGTTCGTTGCCATTGCCGACCCTCGTGGTGATTCGGAATTCGCATATATTCGCACAAGCCCGGCCGATCTGTCGGCCGCAAGGCAACTATTCTGGGGACAGGGCAGCTCTGCGCAGGTCGCGGTGATTTTCAGCGGAACGCGCACCCGCATTGCCGAGGTTTTGAACTAAAAGCGCGGATTATCGGTTACCATGATCCGGCGTCGCCATCAGCGCCTTGGCATTCGGCGGACGTGCTGATCCGTCCGAGCCGGAAAAGTGCTGCGTGAGCGATGCCGGTTACGTTTTGTCCGCGGACCAATGCCTGTCAGCTTTCAGGAAATACTTGACGCCTTTGAGTTCGTCAGCATGGGCGGCGGCCCAGGCGAACATCAGGCCTTGCTGTGCAGGCAGACCGGCAAGATCTATTGGCACTCTGAATATTCCGACCTCGACGATCTGAATGATGAGCTGCCTGATGACATCGAGGATGATGAGAAATACATCGCGATCCCCGACAAACGAGAGCTCGGCCTGGGCAAGCCGCTGGTGCTGGACTTTGCGCGCGAATTTCTGCCAGACGATTTCGATGAGGTTCGATACATATTCAGCAAGCGAGGCGCCTACCCGAAATTCCGCGCCTTGCTGGCGCGAAGAAAAGCCGTTGATCACTGGCACGATTTCGAATCGAAGGCGACCGAACGAGCGTTGCGCGACTGGTGCGAGTTCAATTCGATAGCCGTCGTCGACTGATTGGCGCGCCCTACGGGACTCGAACCCGTGTTACCGCCGTGAAAGGGCGATGTCCTGGACCGCTAGACGAAGGGCGCGAACCTCGCGCGAATAAGGCGCGACGTGCAAAGGACGGCGACATATAGAGAGGTTTGCCGCAGGCGGCAACGGCAAGCAATTCCAGCGTCCGTCACCAGTGCCCGGTATTGGGCATCGACATCCAGGGCTCCTTCGGCGGCAGCGCTGCGCCTTTCTGCAACAGTTCGATCGAATGCTTGTCGGGCGAGCGCACGAACGCCATCATCCCGTCGCGCGGCGGCCGGTTGATGGTCACACCCGCCTGCATCATGCTCGCGCACAGCGCATAGATGTCGTCGACCTCATAGGCGAGGTGGCCGAAATAGCGCGCCTCGCCGTAATCCTCGCTGTCCCAGTTATAGGTGAGCTCGACCAGCGGCGCCGTCCGGGCGTCCGGTCCCTTGGCGATAAGTTCGCCGTCGCCCGGCGCCGCCAGGAACACCAGCGTGTACTTGTTCTTCTCGTCGACGCGCCGGCGCACCTCGTTGAGGCCGAGCTTGTTGCAATAGAAGTCGAGCGCCGCGTCGAGATTGCGCACGCGCAGCATTGTGTGCAGATACCGCATGGTCATGGACCTCCGCTGGCAGGGCTTGCCGCTCTTTCGTAAGCCACTTCCAAGTATGTATGACAAGGCGCCGAGGGATAGGAAGGATGATCACGCCCGATCTCGACACCGCGATGGCGAGCCTGCAGGAGATGGTGCACGAGGCCAGCGTCATCCTGCCATTTACGGGGGCCGGCATTTCGACCGAATGCGGCATCCCCGATTTCCGCTCGCCGGGCGGGATTTGGAGCAAGAACCGGCCCATTCCGTTCGATGAATTTCTCGCCAGCCAGGAAGCGCGCAATGAATCCTGGCGGCGCCGCTTCGCCATGGGCGATGAGTTCGGCCACGCCCGGCCGGGGCGCGGGCACCGCGCGCTGGCGAGCCTCTATCGCGCCGGCAAGGTGCCTGCGGTAGTCACGCAGAACATCGATAATCTGCATCAAGCCTCTGGCATCGCACCCGAACATGTCGTCGAGCTGCACGGCAATACGACCTACGCTTTGTGCCTCGATTGCGAACAGCGCTACGAACTGTCGTGGGTGCGCCAGCGGATGGAATCCGGCAATGGCTGTGCGCCCGACTGCCCGGCCTGCGGCGGCTACGTCAAGACCGCAACCATATCGTTCGGTCAGGCGATGCCCGATTCGGCAATGCGGCGTGCCCAGGATCTTACTTTGTCCTGCGATCTGTTTCTGGCGATCGGCTCCTCGCTCGTGGTCTGGCCGGCGGCCGGATTTCCGTTGATGGCCAAGCGCAACCGCGCACAACTGATCATCATCAACCGCGAGCCGACCGAGTTCGACGACATCGCCGATCTTGTCGTGCGAGCCGACATCGGGACGGTGCTCGAGCCGTTCATCGTCCATTGAGCGAGCGTCATCCACTTTGTGCACAGGGCAATGACGCTTTTGGTCCACTGTTGCATTTTTGTACTTTCCCCTTGGATCGCGGGTGTTATCCTCGATTCAAGAGATTCGTGAAGCGCCCGCGGGGCGCCAGCAGCGGCAGCGGCCACGGCGTCATGGCGTCGGACGAAATCGAACCAAAATTCACCAGGTCGGGGCTTGGACCGGACGTCGATCTCACCAATGAGACGACAGCGCGCGTCATCGAGGTGTCCGGCGTCATCAAATGGTTCGATGTCGCCAAGGGTTACGGCTTCATCGTTCCGGACAATGGCATGGCCGACGTGCTCCTGCACGTGACCTGTCTGCGCCGCGACGGCTATCAGACGGCCTATGAAGGCGCGCGGGTCGTCTGCGAGGTGTTGCCGCGGGCGAGGGGCCTGCAAGCGTTCCGCGTCTTGTCCATGGACGAATCGACGGCGATCCATCCGGCGGAGATGCCGCCGCCGCGAACCCATGTTACGGTAACCCCGACGAGCGGCCTCGAACGGGCACAGGTGAAATGGTTCAACCGGCTTCGCGGTTTCGGGTTCCTCACGCGCGGGGAGGGAACGCCGGACATTTTCGTGCACATGGAAACACTGCGGCGATTCGGCATCATGGAGCTGCGGCCGGGCCAGTTCGTGCTGGTGCGCTACGGACCCGGGCCCAAAGGCATGATGGCGGCCGAAATCCACCCCGAGAGCGGCCCGCTCGGTCTCGCCTCCCACTAGCGGCCTTCGCCGCTTGCCTTGCATCGCCGTTAAGGCCGGCGACCCGCTTCGCTGCCGGGTTGCTTGTCGCCGCCTGCGCCATCCTCGCCGCGCTCGCCGTCTCCGCGCCGGCGCAAGCGGCGGGCGAGGCGACGCTCGAGATCATCAGCAAGACCGGCGTCCATGCCTTCGCGGTCGAGCTTGCCACCAACGACGCCGAACGTTCCCGCGGCCTCATGTTTCGCAAGGAACTGCCGGAGGGTCGCGGCATGCTGTTCGATTTCGAGCGCGACCAGCCGGTCGCGTTCTGGATGCACAACACCTACATCTCGCTCGACATGATCTTCATCCGTAGCGATGGCAGCATCCTGCGTATCGCCGAGAATACCGAGCCGATGTCGGACAAGCTCATCCCGTCAGGGGGACCGGTGCGCGCCGTGCTCGAAGTGATCGCCGGTACCGCGCACAAGCTCGGCATCGCGCCGGGCGATCGCGTGGCGAGCCCGATTTTCGGCAGCGGCCACTAAGCGGGGCCACGTCCGCCAGCCCCGAGGGTTAGCTCCGTGGGCCTCGCAGTGACGGCTTTGCGCATCATCGGCTTGCTGGGAGCCGGCGAAACATGTACCAACGACCCGCCGGGCGGGGTATAGCGCAGCCTGGTAGCGCGGCAGTTTTGGGTACTGCAGGTCGCAGGTTCGAATCCTGCTGCCCCGACCATTCGCTTTCGCTAGCGCTTCGGCACGATTTACGCGGCTTTCAATAGTCTTCAAGGAAGAGATATCTCCGATGACCGCCCGCATCTACAAGCCGGCCCGCACGGCGATGCAGTCCGGCACCGCCAATACCAAGGAATGGGTGCTCGATTACGAGCCCGAACAGCCGCGCACGGTCGAGCCGCTCATGGGCTGGACGAGTTCTACCGACATGAAGCAGGAAGTGCATCTTTCCTTCGACAGCAAGGAAGAGGCCATCGCTTATTGCGAGCGCCAGGCAATCCCTTATCAGGTGTTTGAGACCAAACCGCCGGCGCGCCAGCGCCTCTCCTACGCCGAAAATTTCGCCTATCCGCGCCGCGAGGCCTGGACGCACTGAGCGGCGGTCCACTAGTCGCCCGCGTCCTTGATTCTGCGGTGTTTTTCTGAATCTCTGTCGCCGCGATGCAGCGATGGAGGTGGTTCGTGGCGGGGAAAGAGATTGCGGTCAAGAAGTACGTTGTGCGGCTG
>JBEKNW010000055.1:0-23102 GCA_049522435.1 Xanthobacteraceae bacterium | reverse complement strand
GGAAGCGCTTGCGGCGGTCGGCGCCGCTCAGGTCGAGGTCGTCGTCGGGCCTTTGACCGATGGCTGGCCGGCCGGTACTCCCTATGACGTCATCCTCCTGAATGGCGCCACCGAAATCCTGCCCGAGGTGCTCGGTCGCCAATTGGAGCCCGACGGCCGGCTCGTCGGCGTTTACGGCCGCTCCCCGACCGGCAAGGCGATGATCTATCACATGATCGAAGGCCATCTGGCCGGCCGCCCGATCTTTGATGCCGCCGCCCGGCTGCTTCCCGGCTTCGTCGCGCCGCCGGCCTTTGTTTTCTAGCGAATCGTGGCTTCACTTGGCCTCGGCGGCGGGCTTCGAGTCGGGGTCGCCACCTGTGGCGCATATGTGCCTATTCGCAGAATTTTGTGCTTAAGCCCGCTTGCGGGGGTTTTACCGCCGTCTCCGGCCGAATAAGGTCACGTGTTTGGTTCGTCGGCCGGCCCGGTTGGCCGCGGCGTCGTTTTTTTTGTCCGAGCGACAATCCCGCGGGGGAAGCGGGAAGGGCGAGGGGCAGCGTCGTTTGATGTGCGGAAGAGGGGTGCGGGCGTATATTTGGGCCGTTGCAAGCCTCTCGCTGGCCGGTGTTTGTATCGGTATGACCTGCTCAGAGGCAGCGGCGGATACGCTCGAATGGGCCTTGGTGCAGGCCTACCAGAACAATCCGTCGCTCAACGCGCAACGCGCAGCGTTGCGCGCGACCGACGAAAATGTGCCCCAGGCGTTGTCCGGATATCGCCCAAAGGTGAGCGCTACCGCCACTGCTGGCCCCAATTACGAAACAGCGACCCAGGCGTTTCCCGGTTCAACCCCCACAACTACCGAGTCGTTCTTGCAGCGCACTGTTGGTGTAACTGCGACGCAGACGCTATTTAACGGTTTCCAGACCGCCAACCGCACCCGCCAAGCGGAAAGCCAGGTCGAGGGCGCGCGCGAGACGCTGCGCGTCACCGAGCAGCAGGTGCTGCTTGATGCCGCCACCGCTTACATGAACTTGTTGCGCGACCAGGCGATTCTCGATCTCAACCGCCGTAACGTCGAAGTGCTCACCGAACAGCTCAAGCAAACGCGCGACCGCTTCAATGTCGGCGAGGTGACGCGCACCGACGTCGCCCAGGCGGAATCGCGGCTGGCTGCCGGTCGATCCGCGCTCTTGGGTGCGCAGTCGAACTATGTGACCTCGCAGGCCAATTACCGGCGGGTGATCGGGGTCGATCCAGGCCGGCTCGCGCCCGGTACCCCGGTCGACCGGCTCTCGCCCAACGTACTGCCGAAAGCGATAGCGCAAGGTCAGGCGCAAAGCCCTTCGGTTCTCGCCGCCATGTACGGCGTCGATGTCGCCGCGCTTGCCGTCAAAGTGAGCGAAGGCGTGCTGTATCCGAACCTCACGCTGACGGCGAGCGCGCTGCAGGGCTGGTCTCCGGCCTTTGAAACCGTCAAGGAGACCGCGGCCTCTGTCGTAGGCACATTGACAGTGCCGATCTACCAGGGCGGCGCCGAGTATTCCGCCATCCGCCAGTCCAAGGAGACGCTGGGGCAACAGCGGCTCAATCTCGATATCAACCGCGATCAGGCGCGGGCCACGGTGGTGCAGAGTTGGGGCCAGCTCGACGCCGCCAAGGCGCAAATCGAGGCGACCACGGCGCAGGTCAACGCCGCCGAGATCGCGCTCAACGGCGTGCGCGAGGAAGCCCGCGTCGGCCAGCGCACGACGCTCGACGTGCTCAACGCGCAGCAGGAACTCGTCAACGCGCGCGTGGCGCTGGTCACGGCCCAGCACGATCGCGTGGTGGCCTCATACACCTTGCTGGCGGCCGTCGGTGGGCTGTCGATGCCGAGGCTCGGCCTCGACGTCCTGATCTACGATCCGCAGGTGCACTATCAGCAAGTGCGAGACGCGTGGATCGGCCTGCGCAACCCCGACGGCAGATAGGCCGGAAGCGGCCGGCTCGCCAGGGACCCATGTCCGCGGATCGCCAGCCCATAGCGGATTGTTTGCATTCGCTTTTCGTCATGACATACTTACCGGCAGCGTTGCATAGTTCCGTTGACGCGATTCGCGGTCGGCAAGCTTGCCGGTGGGCATCGGCTTGCGGCGGCCGCGGCGGGGGAATGCACGGATAAAGGCGAGGATGCGCTGATGACGCAACCGGCGAAATCGCAGGAACCGTCGATGGAGGAAATCCTCGCCTCCATTCGCCGCATCATCGCGGACGACGATGCCAGCAAAACGGCGCAACGGCCAACGGAGGCGCCAAAGGCGGCCGCCCGCCCCGCCGCGCCGGTGCCGCGATCCGCTTCGCCCGAGCCGAGGGCCGCCGAGATCCACGCCGAAGCGGCGGCCGATCCGGCTGCTATGGGCGGCGCAGACCTGGAGGATCAATCCGCCGAGATTCTCGATCTCACCGAATCGATGGCGGCCCCCATGCTCGGTCAGCCCGCACCCGTTTCCGCGTCGAGCTTCGGGCCTGGTCCGGCGCCGCAATTTCGTAAGATCGAAGGTTATTCCGATGTGAGCTTCGACGAGGCGGGCGAAAAACCCGCTGTGCAAAGGACCATCGAGGGGTCAGACCCGCGCTTCGCGGCCGAGGCGGGCGAGGCGGGCGAGCGTGGCGCCGGCGGGCGCGCGCAGCTGCTTTCGAGCGCGACCAGTGCCGCGGTCGATTCCGCTTTCAACGCGCTGGCGCAGACCGTGTTAGTGCAGAACGCGCGTACGCTCGAGGACCTGGTGCGCGAGATGTTGCGGCCCATGCTGAAGACCTGGCTCGATGACAATCTGCCCGGCATGGTGGAACGCCTGGTGCGGGCCGAGATCGAGCGCGTCGCGCGCGGGCGCTGAAGCCGCTATCTTCCGCAGTGCCGTCATTCCAGGGCCGAGCCAACGGGTCCGGCCCGAAGTGGCCGGCCCGATGACAGGCTCCGCGAGGAGCCCGGAATCCATAACCACCGTCCGTGAATATGGATTCCGGACTCGCCACTTTCGTGGCGCTCCGGAATGACGAATAGGTCACGCGCCTCTGAGCGCGGCGGCCAGCCTCAGCGCCTGATCCGATAACACCGCCGGCTCCTCCTTAAAACTGGCCGGCGGCCGCAATGACACACCGTTCTTACGCGGAATGACGTGGATATGCAGGTGAAACACCAATTGGCCGCCGGCCGCCTCGTTGAACTGCTGAATGGTGAGGCCGTCGGCGGAAAACGCCGTCATTGCCGCGCGCGCAATCCTTTGCGTCGCCTTGATGAGATGCGCGAGATCGTCCGGTCCGATATCGAGTATCGTGCGGACAGGGGCCTTTGGAATCACCAGCGTATGGCCCGGCGCCCGCGGCATGATGTCGAGAAAGGCGAAAGCCTTGTCGTCTTCGTAGACCTTGTGCGCCGGTAATTCGCCGCGCATGATTTTGGCAAACACATTGTTCGGGTCATAGCTCGGCATCGTGCTCTCCGCCTCGGCGCATGGTCCCGAAAAGTGCATGCCGGTTTTCGGATAAGATCATGCGCAATCAAACGTCACCGCCGATCGTAATCAATCCGCCTCGAGTGCGAAATCCTTGCGGTAGGGACCGGCCGCGGCAAGCTCGGCGCCGGCGGCAGCGACATAGGCGCGCTCGCGCACCAGGTAGTCGGCGACTCCCCGCCGCAATGCCGGGTCGGCGATGTAATGGGCCGAATAGGTGGTTTTTGGCATGTAGCCGCGGGCGATCTTGTGTTCGCCCTGGGCACCGGCCTCGACGCGGGGAAGCTTGTGCGCGATCGCGTAATCGATTGCCTGGTAGTAGCACAGCTCGAAGTGCAGGAACGGGTGATGTTCGATGGCGCCCCAATGGCGACCGAACAAGGTGTGCGAGCCGATGAAATTGATGGCGCCGGCGATCCACCGCCCGGAACGCTTGGCCATTACCAAGAGGATGCGGTCGCGCATGGTCTCGCTGACGAGGGAAAAGAACGGCCGGGTCAGATAGGGCCGGCCCCATTTGCGTGAACCGGTCTCCATGTAGAACGCGAAGAAGGTGTCCCATAATTCTTCGGTGAGGTCGCTGCCGGTGAGCCAGTGCACGCTGATGCCGTTTGCCAAGGCGTCATGGCGTTCGCGGCGGATGGTCTTGCGCTTGCGCGCCGCGAGTGCGGCGAGGAAATCGTCAAAGCTGGCGTATCCGGAATTTTCCCAGTGGAACTGCTGATCCGTGCGTTGCAGGAATCCGAGTTCGCCGAGGAAACGGAATTCCGGCTCGGTGGCAAAGGTGACATGGACGCCGGACGCGCCGTCGATGCCGCATAGTTCGATCAGGCCAGCCGCAAGGGCCCGGCGGACCTCGCCTGCATGCGGGCCCGGCCGCACCAACAGCCGGCGTCCGGTCGCCGGCGTAAAGGGCACCGCGACCTGGAGTTTCGGGTAATAGCTGCCGCCGGCGCGCATATAGGCCTCCGCCCAACCGGCGTCGAAGACGTATTCGCCGCGCGAGTGAGACTTGAGGTAGCACGGCGCGGCGGCGAGCACCGCGCCGTCCGCTGCTGTGACGAGAACGTGCCGGACCTGCCAGCCGGAACGGAAGCCAATCGATTTTGAGTTCTCCAAGGCGGAGAGAAAATTATGCGATAAGAATGGGTTATATATTGTTTCATGATCCATCAATTGAGCTGTGTAACCGGGCTCTTCGCGATATGGATTAACTGCGTGGACAGAGCCGCGGCCGCGATCGGGCTCGTCCGTCCACGGATTGGCGCAGGCGTCCCAAGCCGCGGCGCCGACATCGCCGATCGCGTTCACGGCGACGACTCGCAGCTCTGCTGCCGCGACGCGCGCTCGTTCTTGCAGAGGCCGGTGCTCGTTTTCGGCATGGTTCATGGCCGAAAGCCCTCGAAAATCATCTGGTCGGCGAAGCGGGCGGCGCGTTGCCGCTCGACCTCTGTCCGAACCACCCAGGTCACCAGCGGCAGGCACAAAATGTGCCGCGCGAACAAGGGGGCGAACGCCGGCAGATTGTCGACCGCATAAGCCACGAAGTGCGGCCGCGCCGTCAAGGCCGTGAGCAAGGATCCCATGCCATAGCGCAGCCACGCCGGCATCTGATCCCAATAGGGATGCGGCCGGTATTTTGCCGCCACAATCCCGCGCGGCAGGTGAGGGGCCTTTTGCCGCAGCACCCCAAGCTGAACGGGATCGAAGGACATCGGCGCGACGGGTCCGCCATAGCCAGAGAGAAGCGCCGCCACGCGGGCGGGAAGACGGCCGTCGCCGTCGAACCGGCTTTTCAACTCCAGCAGCAGGGTGGCGCGCCCGCCGACGAGATCACAGAGGTCGCCAAGGGTCATCATGCGCTCGGCGCTGCCGCGGAACGGGACGTGCTTGAGGTCGGCGGCGCTCAGCCGGTCGAGCCGACCCTCGCCGTCGGTGAGGCGGCCGAGCACATCGTCATGATGCACCATGGCCTCGCCATCGGCGCTGATTTGCAGATCAACCTCGATGCCATAGCCGGCCGTGATCGCCGCGCCCACGGCGGCGGCCGTGTTCTCGATAATGCCGCGCGCGGCGTCGTGCAGCCCGCGATGGGCGATCGGTCGCGCGGTGAGCCAGTCGAGCGCGGTCCGCACCGTTTTAGGACACTTCGAACAGGCCCTCGACCTCGATCGCCGCATCGAGCGGCAATGCCGAGACGCCGACCGTCGAGCGCGCGTGCTTGCCCTTTTCGCCGAACGCCGCGACCATCAGGTCGGAGGCGCCGTTCATCACCTTCGCGCCATCGACGAAGCCCGGCGCCGAATTCACGAAACCGCCGAGCCGCACCACGCGCAACACCTTGTCGAGGTCGCCGAGCGCGGCCTTGACCTGGGCAAGCAGGTTGACCGCGCAGGCCCGCGCCGCCTTCTGCCCGTCCTCGATCGAGACGCCGCCGCCAAGTTGTCCCTTGGCCACCAGCTTGCCGTCGCCGTCGAGGCAAATCTGGCCGGACACCATGAGCAGATTGCCGCTGCGCACGAACGCAACATAATTGGCCACCGGAGCGGCCGGCTCCGTGAGCACGATGCCGAGTTCGCTCAACTTCTTCTCCACCGTGCCGACCATTACTCGTCCTCCAGATTTGCTCGGCGCTCGCGGGTTCTTCCCCGATCGCAGTATATCACGCAAGGGAGGCGTCTTGCGGATCGCAGTTGCGAGTAGGGAGCAAGGTCCCTATCTTCGCCGCCATCCGGCAGACGAAATCGACGAAGGATTCATGAGGAATCGGCAGGGGGGAGCAGATTTCGCAATCGAGCAGAACGAGAGAGGTTCATGGCTGTGGCTCCCGCCTTCGCATCGCGTAGCGCCGTCCTTGCCTGCACGTTGATTTTCGCCGCGCCGGCATCCGGCGTCAAAGCGCAAGAGAGCCCGATCGCCCTGGTGCCGCACCGTGCCGTCTACGACCTCACGCTCGGCGAGACGCGCGGCAACGCGCAGGTCGTGGGAGTGCGCGGGCGCATTCTTTACGACTTCGACGGCAATTCCTGCGATGGCTATACGCTAAAATTCCGCCAAGTCTCCGAGCTTGATTCCGGCGAAGGCAAAGTGTCCACCAGCGACCTGCGCTCGACGACCTGGGAAGGCGGCGACGCCAAGAACTTCAAATTTACGTCAGAAAACTTTGTTGACGAGAAGCTCGTCGATGCCGTCGACGGCCGCGCCGAGCGCGGCGCCACCGCGACGGCCGTCGACCTGATGAAACCGCAGCACAAAGCGCTCGATATCGACGCCGCAGTGGTATTCCCCACCGAGCACATGGTGCGGGTGATCGCGGCGGCGCGCGCCGGCAAGACCATTCTCGAGTTTCCGGTCTATGATGGATCGGATACCGGCGACAAGGTTTACGACACGCTGACCGTGATTGGTCGCAAACTCGCACCCGATGAGCGCAAGCATGCCGATGCCGCCGACGACGAGAAAAAGCTTGCCGCGGTCGCGCGCTGGCCGGTCGCAATCAGCTATTTCGAAAAGAACAAAGGGCAGAAAAGCACTGAGCAAACACCAGCTTATGCGATCAGCTTCGAGCTTTACGAGAACGGCATTTCGCGCGCTGTGTCGCTCGACTACAACGACTTCGTCGTCGCCGGCAAACTCACTTCGCTCGAAATCAAAGAGGTAAAGCCGTGCAAGTGACGCTCAGCGTTTGTCCGGCCCCTCGAACGCCAATCCCCTGACCACGGCGTCCTCGCCGAAGCGGGCGCGCACGCGGTCGAGCGCGTGTTCGGCCTCGGCCGCGCGGGCGTCGACGAAATCGGCGGGATCGGCCTGATCCGCCGTGGTCAGCGCGGTGACGCCGACACCGAGGAGACGGAATTTCGTGCCGTCGGTTTCGCGCTCCAGGAGGCCGCGTGCGGCGGCGAAAATTTTTCCCGCGAGTTGCGTCGCCGAGCCAAACGAATGGGCGCGGGTGCGAATCCTGAAATTCGCGGTTTTGAGCTTCAGCGTCACCGTCGCGCCGGCGAGCGCCTTCGCCTTGAGCCGCGCGGAAACCTCCTCCGCCCGGCTCCAGAGAATCCGCTCGAGCGCCCGGAAATCGGCGATGTCGTGCTCGAACGTCGTCTCTGCGGAAACGCTCTTGGTTTCGCGATCGGCGCTGACCTTGCGTTGATCGATGCCGCGCGCGAGGCGGGCGAGGCGGCGGCCTTCCTCGCCGTAGCGGCGCAGCATCTCGATCTCGCTTGCCCGCTGCAGATCGGCGATGCGGTGAAAACCGTCGCGGGCAAGGCGCGCCGCGCTGACCTTGCCGACGCCGAAAATAAAACTTACCGGCTTCGGCGCCAGGAATTTTTCGGCCTCGCTGGCGCCGAGCACGGCAAATCCGCGCGGCTTGTCGAGGTCGGAGGCGATTTTTGCCAGGAACTTGTTGCAGGAGAGCCCGATGGAGACGGTGATGCCGAGCTTCTTCTCCACGTCGGCGGCAAAGCGCGCCAGCACCTTGGCCGGCCACAAGCCGTGCAGCCGCTCGGTCCCGGAAAGATCGAGGAAGGCCTCGTCGATCGACAAAGGCTCGACCAGCGGCGTCAAAGAAAACATCATCTGGCGGACTTCGCGGCCGACGCGGGCATATTTTTCCATGTCGGGCCGGACGACGCGGGCGTGCGGGCACAGCCGCAGCGCCTCGAACATCGGCATCGCCGACTTCACGCCGAAGGTGCGGGCGACGTAGCACGCCGTGGCGACGACGCCGCGTCGGCCGCCGCCGACGATAACCGGCTCGGCAACGAGGGAGGGATCGTCGCGCTTTTCGATCGTGGCGTAGAAGGCGTCGCAGTCGACATGGGCGATCGAAAGCTGCGCGAGTTCGCCATGGCGCAGCAATCGCGGCGAACCGCAGGCGCGGCAGCGCGTAGACTGCGGCGAGGCGTCGGCGAGGCAGTCGCGGCAGAACGAGGCGCTCACGGCATGTTGCGTTCCTGTTGGCCGCCGAGCGCACCACGGGCGCGCGCGACCTCGGCCGGATCGATTCCGGTGCTGGCGGCAAACGCGATCAGCAGACTCTCTTCACCGAGCATATGCTCGAGCACGCCGGCGAGAAAGCCGGGCTCCTGCGCCGCCGCGCGCATCCGCTCGGGTGGTATTCCGCTCATGCCGAGAAATCGGTTCAGCCGCTCCGGGTCTTCGGCGATGAAGCCAAGTGCCTGAATCGCCAGCATTTCCGCCGCTTCCCGCTGTGGTCGCAAAGGGGCCTTCATTGGGTTGCATTTGCCTTTCCGTAACATATCGGGACTAGCTTGAATGCGGCTCGGCGAGCGCATCGATGAGACGATCGGGGCGCCCGCCGCCCGGGGCGCAGGGTTTTAGGGCAGGCGAGGGATTGGGGATGGCCAAAACCGTCCTGATCGTGGAGGACAACGAGCTCAATATGAAGCTCTTCCACGATCTGTTGGAAGCCCATGGCTACAACACGGTCGGCACCCGCAACGGCATCGAAGCGCTCGACCTCGCGCGCAAGCATCGGCCGGATTTGATCCTGATGGACATCCAGCTTCCCGAAGTCTCCGGCCTTGAAGTCACCAAATGGCTCAAGGACGATCCGGATCTCAGAGTCATTCCGGTTGTCGCCGTCACCGCCTTCGCCATGAAGGGCGACGAGGAACGCATCCGCCAGGGCGGCTGCGAGGCCTATCTCTCCAAGCCGATCTCGGTGGGCAAGTTCATCGAGACCATCCGCCATTTCCTGGGCAATCCGTAAGGATACAAAGCGAATGACCGCCCGCGTTCTCGTCGTTGACGATGTTCCCGCCAACGTCAAGCTGCTCGAGGCGCGGCTGTCGGCCGAATATTTCGACGTGATCACGGCGATGAGCGGCGAGGAGGCGCTGGCGATCTGCGAGCGCGCCGAATGCGACCTCGTCCTGCTCGATGTGATGATGCCCGACCTGGACGGGTTCGAAGTGTGCCGGCGGCTGAAGACCAACCCCGCCACGCATCACATTCCGGTGGTCATGGTGACGGCGCTTGATCAGCCCTCCGATCGCGTGCGCGGGCTTGAAGCCGGCGCCGACGATTTTTTGACCAAGCCGATTCCCGAACTGGCGCTGATCGCGCGCGTGCGCTCGCTGGCGCGGCTCAAGATGGTCACCGATGAACTGCGCATGCGCGCGGTGACCTCGCGCGACATCGGCATCGAATCGCCGGAACGCGAGGCGGTCTCCGATACCGGCCGCGGCGGACGGGTGCTCATCGTCGATGATCGGCCGGCGTCGTATGAACGCATCGCGGCAACGCTCGCCGCCGAGCAGAGCGTCGAGATCGAGACCGATCCGAACGAGGCGTTGTTCCGCGCCGCCGACGGCAACTACGATCTGCTGATCGTCTCGCTGGGACTGGAGAATTTCGATGCGCTGCGGCTGTGCAGCCAGCTGCGCTCGCTCGACCGCACCCGCAACCTGCCCATTCTCGCGATCACCGAGCCCGACAACAACGCGCGCATGGTGCGCGGCCTCGAAATCGGCGTGAACGATTATCTGATGCGCCCGATCGACAAGAATGAGCTGTTGGCGCGGGCGCGCAGCCAGGTGCGCAAGCGCCGCTACACGGAGCGGCTGCGCGATAACGTCCAGATCTCGATCGAGATGGCGATCACCGACGCGCTCACCGGCCTGTTCAACCGCCGTTACATGGAAAGTCACCTCGTGACGCTCGTCGAACAGGCGAGCGCGCGCGGCAAGCCGCTGGCGGTGCTGGCGCTCGACATCGACTATTTCAAATCGGTCAACGACACCCACGGCCACGATGCCGGCGACGACGTGCTGCGCGACTTCGCCTTGCGCATCAAGCGATCGATCCGCGGCATCGATCTGGCGTGCCGCTGCGGCGGCGAAGAGTTCGTCATCGTCATGCCGGAAACCGACCTGGCGGTCGCCGCCATGGTGGCGGAGCGGTTGCGCCGGCGCATCGCGGCCGAGCCGTTTGCGATCCACCAGGGGGTGCGCAGCATTCCGGTGACGCTCTCGATCGGGATTGCGGCGCTGCGCGGACGCGACGACAATTCCGCGAGCCTGCTCAAACGCGCCGACCAGGCGCTCTATCGGGCCAAGCGCGACGGCCGAAACCGGGTAGTGCCGGACGCCGCGTGAGGGCCAATTCCGGCATTTTTGTCGCAATTTTGCCTGGCGCAATTTTGGCGATTGATTTCCGCAGCGGTTGCGATATTTTTGTTCTGCGACGTAATCAGCAATGATGGCAGACGCCTTCCCAGCGCGCCGGACAACGGCCTGGGAAGGTGCGGTGCATTTGATAGCCCTACGAGTGCTCAGGTCCGCCGCATCTCCTGGGTCCGTGGGGTTCGGCCGGCACGGGGGCGGTGCGAGTGGCCTCCTCATGACACCGCTCCCGGCCGGCCACCTTGGCGCCGTCCGGGCCGGGCTTGTGCGGCTTGTTCGCCCATCCAGGCCGCGGACTTACAAACGCGATCCAGGCATGTTAGGGGGTTGGAATGCAGAAATATCTCTCGCCACTTGGCGCCGCTTCCGTACTTTTTCTTGCTTTCTTTTCCTCCGCATGGGCGGCAACCGTGATTTCGGCAGATTTATCCGGCAAGAAAATTTGCTGGGATAACGGGTCCGTAAGTACCTACGGTCATGGCGGCAAATACTCGAACAATCTATCTGGTGAAGGTACCTGGTCGGTCACTGCCAGCGGTCTTCAAATCCATACTGAGCGCTATGATTACGTGGCGGTTGTGGAAAAACTACCGGACGGAACTTTCCATGCTGTGGTCGCCGCGGCGGGCATAAACTCCACCGGCAGGTATTGCAAATAGGGCGGCCGATTGATGATACCCGGGCGGGGTCTCGCTCGCCCGGCCGCATTCTCAGGTATTCTTCTCAGGTATTCTTGGGTATCTGCCGAGCGCGGTCGATCACGCCGTCGAGCCAGGCGATCAGATCACGGGTCACGACGTCGCGATTGGTTTCGTTCAAGCTCTCGTGCCGCCCGTCCGCGTAGACCTTGTGGACCACTTGCTTCAGTCCGGCGGCTCGATAGGCGTCGAGCAGTTGCTCGATGTTGTCGCTCACCGGATCGCGGCTGCCGTTGAAGATGTAGATCGGCAGAGTTTTCGGAATCCGCGCCTGCCGCGACGGCTTGGCGGTTTCGCGCAATCCCTGCAGCACGTCGATATAGAGTTGAGCCGCGGACTCAAAACCGCACAACGGGTCGGCGATGTACTTGTCGACTTCGGCGGTGTCGCGCGAGAGCCAGTCAAACGGGGTGCGAGCCGGCGCGAACGGCTTGTTGAACGCGCCGAAGAACAGCGCTTGCATCAACGGGCTGTGGCCACGTGGCCCGAGCCGCAGCCGCTCGAGGCGCGCGAGCAGGAGCCCGATCGGCGCGATCGGCGGCGGCTTGCCGTTCGAGGCCGAGAGCACCGCGGCGGCGAGCGCCTCGCCGTGTTCGCAGATGAAATCTTGCGTCATGAAGGAGCCGAGCGAGTGACCCAGGAGCACGATCGGCAGGCCCGGATGGTCGGCCGCGATCCGGCGGTTGAGCAGCCAAAGGTCGTCGACGCATTTCGTCCAGCCGTCGCGCTCGGCGAACAGGCCGAGTTGGGCCGGCGTCCTTGCCGTGCGGCCGTGCCCGCGATGGTCGTTGGCATAAACCGCGTAGCCGGCGCGCGTGAGCGCCTCCGCCAGGCGGGCGTACCGCGCCGCATGCTCGGCGAGCCCGTGGGCGATCTGGACAACCGCCTTCGGTGGCGCGTCCGGAAGCCAGCGATAGACAAAAAGCGACACGCCGTCCGGCGTTGCCAGCGTGAATGTCGATGCCTGCATTCGCCTCCTCCCCGACAATCAACCCTTCCTGGCGTTATACCGAGCATTGGTCGCGGCCGGTACACGTTCCCGTGGTTGCCGGCAGGACGGGCCGGCCCTATTGTTCCGCGGACTTGTTGGCCGAGCTCGGCATTCGTCGGCTCTTGAGGTGCCGCTGTCGTGAGCCCGTTGGACTTGATCCTGTCGGTCGCCGGAATATCCCTTATCGTCCCGGTCGTCTGGCTCACCGGCGGGCTCGGAAGCGCCACCATCGACGGCAGCGCGGCGGTGCGCCGTCACCTCGCGCTGGCCGATGCCTGGGCCACGCGGCTGGAGCGGTTGCTTATCCAAGATACCGAAACAAAGGGAGGTCGCAGCAGCGCGGCCGTATGGTTCGGGCACAACCTCGGAGGCGATCCGCGCCGCGTGGCGCGCGCGCGCCGCGCTCACGAAGATGCTTAAACTCTATCCGGTGCCGACCGTTCGTTATCCGTAACGACGTTGCCGTTGCTCTTACTTGATCTTGGCTTCGCGAAACTCGACATGCTTTTTGACAACGGGATCGTATTTCTTCTTCACCAGCTTGTCGGTCATCGTGCGCGAATTCTTCCGCGTCACGTAATAGAAGCCGGTATCGGCGCTCGAAACCAGCTTGATCTTGATGGTTACGGCTTTCGCCATGGTCGGACCTCAATCGGTTCGCTTTGCTCGCCGGCAACCTAGTCGCCGGCCCTCGAATGTCAAGAAAGCGCGGCTGCGATCAAAGGACTTCGCGCACGAAGCGCTTGTGCAGCATGCGGTAGAACGGGACCGGATGGTCGCGGCTCATGCCGGCGGCGATGCGGTCCTGTAATTCCTCGAGCGCAACGACGGTGATGCCAGACATATCGAGGCGGCGCGCCTCGGTGATCGGCAGCCAGACCAGTTCGACGAGTTCCTTCTCGGGACCGACGAATCCCTCTGCGCGATGCGCGACGCCGGTGATATCGGCGGTAAAGAAGCGGCTGTCGAAACGCCGCGGCCGTCTCGGCGGGGTGATGGCGCGGGCGATGAAATGGATCGCGCTGAGGTCGGGGAGCACGCCGGCCTTGGCAAACGCCTGCCACACGCCGGCAGGCGCGGAAATCGCGTCGGTCCCCTGCGTCCCCAGCATCAGGCCGGTCTCCTCATAGGTTTCGCGCACGGCGGCGAGGGCGAAGCCGGCCGCTTTGGCGCGGCTCGGCCGCTTCAGGCGCTGCATCAGCCGCGCCGTGTCGCGTGCGTGTAACGGCGCCGCACCTGGCATCAGCCGATCCGTGATTTCGACACGCCCGCCGGGGAAGACGAATTTCCCGGGCAGGAACCTGTGACGCTCATGCCGGCGTCCGAGCAGCACTTTTGGCACATCCCCCGATTGGTCGACCAGAATAAGCGTTGCGGAATCCTTGGGCTTTAGATTGGCGAAGGATTGATCGCGAATGGTACAGGTCAGCCGTTTGGCGCGGTCGGCCGCCGTACCGTCTGCGATCACGCTTGCGGCGTCGTCACTCATGAAGTTCCGCCGCGCTGTCCGCGTCGCTCCCGTCGCCGCGCGCTTGTTCGCTCTGGCCGCGGTTTGTGTCGAGTCCTGGGAGCGGCGGCATGATCTTCTCGCAGCAGCTTGAAACGCAAGGCGCCGGCGACGGGCGCGGCCTCGACAAGCTCGACCGTCACGGGATCGCCGAGCCGATAGGTCGCCGAAGCGCCGACGAAAGCGTGGCTCGCCTCGTTGTAGCGGAAATATTCGTCGCCGATGGTGCGCGCCGGGATCAAACCGTCGGCCCCGGTCTCGTCGAGTTCGACGAACAGGCCGGCGCGGGTCACCCCGGAAATATGCCCGTCGAACGTCGCGCCGACGCGGTCGGCCAGAAAATGCGCGATCAGCCGGTCGGCGGTCTCGCGCTCGGCCTTCATGGCGCGGCGCTCCATCGCCGAAATGTTTGCGGCGACTTCGGCAAGCGCGCGCACCTCCGTGCCATCGGGAAGGCCGTCGGCGCCGAGCTTGAGCGCCCGGATCAAGGCACGATGCACGATGAGGTCGGCATAGCGGCGGATCGGCGAGGTGAAATGGGCGTAGCGGCGCAGGTTGAGGCCGAAATGGCCGAAATTCTCCGGCGCATATTCCGCCTGGGCCTGGCTGCGCAGCACGACCTCGTTGACGAGCCTTTGGACATCGCGGCCTTTGACCCGCGCCAGGATGCGATTGAAAGCATCCGGCCGTAACGCACCGCCTTTGGGCAGGGAAATATCGAGCGTCGCCAAGAATTCCCGCAGCGCGTTGATCTTTTCCGGCGCCGGCTCGTCGTGCACGCGATAGATGAGCGGAACGCGCGCTCGCTCGCAGGTTTCCGCGGCGGCCACGTTGGCGAGGATCATGAATTCCTCGATGAGCCGGTGCGATTCCAGGCGTTGCGGCGTGATCACCCGATCGACGGTGCCGTCGGACTTGAGCAGGATCTTGCGCTCGGGAAGCTCAAGATCGAGAGGGCCGCGCTCGTCGCGCGCGCGGCGCACCCTCTGATACGCGGCATAAAGCGGCTCGAGGATTTTTTTTACGATCGGCTCGGTGACCTCGTCCGGTCGGCCGGAAACCGCGAGCTGGGCCTGCTCGTAATGCAAACGGGCCGCCGAGCGGATCAGCACGCGGTGGAACGTGTGCGAGCGCTTGCGGCCGTCGGCGCCGATCACCATGCGCACCGCGAGCGCGGGGCGGTCTTCATCGGGCCGCAGCGAGCACAGATCATTGGAGATGCGCTCCGGCAGCATGGGCACGACGCGGTCGGGGAAATAAACCGAATTGCCGCGCTCGGCTGCCGCGCGATCGAGCGCCGAGCCCGGCCGCACGTAATACGCCACGTCGGCAATGGCGACGCTGACCAGATGGCCGCCGGGATTGCGCGGGTCCGGATCGGGCACGGCATGGACGGCGTCGTCGTGGTCCTTGGCGTCGGGCGGATCGATGGTGACGAACGGCACCTCGCGCCAGTCCTCGCGCAAGTGCCCGTGCAAGTCCTTAGTTCCTCCAAGTGTCGGCGGCCGTGCGGCCTCCGCTTCATCGAGCACGGCGCGCGGAAAAACGTGCGGGATGCCGTGGGCATGGATCGCGATCAGGCTGACGGCCCGTTCGCTCTTGATCGAGCCCAGCCGCTCCACGACGGAGCCGGCCGCAAGGCCGAGCTTGGCGTGGCGCGCAACCTCGACCGCGACGAGATCGCCATCCGTGGCGCCACCGGTATGATCGCTGGCGATCGCGAGTTCGCGGCCGAGCTGCTTTTTGTCGATCGGCACCAGACGACCACCGCCGCCCGGGAGGCTGCGGAAGATGCCAAGCACGCGGTGCTTGGCGCGATCGATGAGCTTGATGATGCGCGCGCTCGTCTCCTCATCGCTTGTTCGCTCGATGCGCAGGAGCGCGCGGTCGCCGATTCCGGCGACTTCACCGGGCCGGGCGCGACGCGGGGTGGCGATGCGGATGACCGGCGCGGCACCGTGCGCGTCTTCGTCCCATTCCGTGGGCCGCGCCAACAGCTCGCCGTCGACATCGCGGCCAGTGATGTCGGCGAGCACCACAGAGGGCAACGTGCCGGCATGATGCAGCCGCTTGCGGCGCCGCTCGACGTGACCTTGGTCGGCGAGCTCGCGCAGCATGCGCTTGAGCGCCGCCCGGTCTGCATTCTTCGCGCCGAACGCACGCGCAATCTCGCGCGTGCCCACCTTGCCGGCGTGCTCGCGGATGAAGGCGAGAAGCTCTTCGCGCGAGGGGAGGGTGGTGGTGCGTTTCATAGGCCGCTCATTGGCCGCGTCCGTGGCCAAAGATCGTAGTTGAGGCCTGTTGCGTCGGATTATTCGGCAGCTTGCGTCGTCTTCGGTCGGGGCTTGTTGGTTGCGTGCCGCTTGGAAGGTTTGGTCGCGGGCCCCTTGGCGGGTCTTTTGGCAGGTCTTGTGGCAGGTCTTGTGGACTGTCTTGCCGCACCGGGCGCAGCGCGCTTGCCTTTGCGCGGCCGCGCGTGCGGAGCGGGAGCGCCGCGTTCCGCCCTGGCATCGAGGAGCGCAGCAGCCTCCTCGAGCGTAATCGTCTCGGGCGTCTTGTCGCGCGGCAGCGTGGCGTTGATGCCGTCGTGGCTGACATAGGGGCCATAGCGGCCGTTCTTGGCCACGATGGGGCCGCCCTTGGTCGGATGCGTGCCGAGCGCGCGGCCCGGATCGGCGCCGAAACGGCGGAAGCGCGGGCCTTTGGCGTGCTTTTCGGCAATAAGCGTCACCGCCCGGTTAAGCCCGATATGGAAGACATCGTCCCCGGGTTCGAGATTGGCGTAGGTCTTGCCGTGCTGCACGTAAGGTCCGAACCGGCCGATGCCGGCGCGGATCGGCTCGCCGTCCTCGGGATGGCGACCGATTTCGCGCGGCAGGGAAAGCAGCGCGAGCGCGCGGTCAAGATCGATCTCCTCGGGCGTCATTCCCTTCTGCAGACTGGCGCGTTTCGGCTTTTCGCCGTCGACCGCTTCGCCGAGCTGCACGTAGGGACCGAAGCGGCCGCTACGCAGTGTCACTTCGAGGCCGGTCTTGGGATCTGCGCCGAGTTTTTTGGTACCGATCTCGGCGGCGCCGTCGCCGGACACCGACAGCGGACGGGTATAGCGGCACTCGGGATAATTCGAGCAGCCGATGAAGGCGCCGTATTTGGAGAGCTTGAGCGTCAGCCGTCCGCCAGGGCAGTTCGGGCATTGACGCGGATCGCCGCCGTCGGCCCGCGGCGGGAAAAGGTGCGGCGCCAATAGCGCGTCGAGCGCGTCAATCACCTCGGTGATGCTTAAATCCTTGATCTCATCGACCGCGCCGATGAAATCGCGCCAGAAATCGCGCAGCACCTCGCGCCACGCGATCTCGTTGTTGGAGATGAGATCGAGCTGCTCCTCGAGCCCCGCCGTGAAATCATACTCGACATATTTGGCAAAGAAACTCTCGAGGAAGGCGACGACGATGCGTCCGCGGTCCTCCGGAAAAAGCCGGCGTTTTTCCAGCCGTACGTATTTGCGGTCCTTGAGCACCTGCAAGATGGAAGCGTAGGTCGACGGACGGCCGATGCCGAGTTCTTCCAGGCGCTTGACCAGCGAGGCTTCGGAGTAGCGCGGCGGCGGCTCGGTAAAATGCTGGGTTGCGGCGATCGAGCGCTTGGCGAGCCTCTCGCCGGCGCTCATCGAAGGTAGCCGGCGCGCCTCTTCGTCGTCCGCATCCTCGTCGCGCCCTTCCTGGTAGAGGGCGAGGAAGCCGTCGAACTTCACCACCGTTCCGGTCGCGCGCAGTTCAAGCAGCCGGCTCGCCACCTTGGCGGCGATGTCAACGGTCGTGCGCTCGAGCTCCGCCGATTCCATCTGGCTCGCGACCGTGCGCAGCCAGATCAATTCATAGAGTTTGGCCTGGTCGGGATCGAGATAGCGTTTGGTCTGTGCCGGCCGCCGGGTGAGCTCGGTCGGGCGGATCGCTTCGTGCGCCTCCTGCGCGTTCTTGGCCTTGGTTTCGTAGCGCCGCGGCGAAGGCGGAACATAGCGCTCGCCGTAATCCGCCGCGATGACGCCGCGGGCGGCCCTGACCGCTTCATCGGCGATTTGCACGCCGTCGGTGCGCATATAGGTGATGAGGCCGACAGCCTCGCCGCCGATCTCGATGCCTTCGTAAAGCCGTTGCGCTACGCGCATGGTATGCGCCGGGGCAAAACCGAGCTTGCGGCTAGCTTCCTGCTGCAGCGTCGAAGTGGTGAACGGCGGCTGCGGATGCCGCTTCTGCGGCCTCGCCTCGACCGAAGAGACGGTGAAGGCGGCGGTTTCCAGCGCCTGCTTGAATGCTTCCGCTTCGGCGCCCGAGCCGACGTCGAGGCGCTGCAGTTTTTGCCCGTCGGCGCCGACGAGACGCGCCTCGAACACCTCGTTGCGCGGCGTCGCCAGCGTCGCCACGATCGACCAATATTCACGGCGGACGAATTTTTCGATCTCCAGCTCGCGGTCGCAGACGAGCCGCAGCGCCACCGACTGTACCCGTCCGGCCGAACGTGCTCCCGGCAGCTTGCGCCACAAGACCGGGGAAAGCGTGAAGCCGACCAGGTAATCGAGCGCCCGGCGCGCGAGATAAGCGTCGACCAGGGCCTGGTCGATGCGGCGCGGCTTATTCATCGCCTCGGTCACCGCCTGCTTGGTGATGGCATTGAACACCACCCGCTCGACTTCCTGTCCGTGCAGGGCTTTCTTTTGCTTGAGCACTTCGAGCACGTGCCAGGAGATCGCCTCGCCCTCGCGGTCGGGGTCGGTCGCCAGAATCAGTTTTTCGGCCCCTTTGGCCGCGCGCGCGATCTCGTCGAGGCGCTTCTGCGACTTGGCATCGACTTCCCAGATCATGCGGAAATTGGCGTTGGGATCGACCGAACCGTCCTTCGCCGGCAGGTCGCGCACATGCCCGAAAGAGGCCAAAACCTCATAGCCGCTGCCAAGATACTTATTGATCGTCTTCGCCTTGGCGGGCGATTCCACCACTACCAGATTCATGATAACCCGATGATTTATTGATCTTTTCGCGTGTCCGGGGGCGGGTCCTGACGCCTCCCGGCCGCCGGGAACATGGGTAATGCAACCCCGCCTGTCAAATCGTTAACGCTGGAAAGCGCGGCGGCGGCAGTCCTGAAAACGTGGCCAAGCGTGGCAAATTGCCGTTCCCACAACATCATATCCGGTCTATGGAGAGCGCTCTCTATGGTTGCTTTCCATCAAAATATATCTAAAAAGGAAACGCGGATGATACTGTCGGCACCCCAAGCTATACCGAGGCAAGGGACCTCATGACTCTCGAAAATGGACATGAACTGGAAGCTGCGAAAACCCCTGACGCGGCGCTCTACATTGCGTCGATCGCGGATGAGCTGGCGCGGCTTGCCAAGAGCCACCATCTCGACGCTCTTGCCTATATTCTCGATATGGCTCGGCTGGAAGCCGATCAGGTTTCCAAGCAGTGGGCGGGGCCGGCGGGTCGCGGGTCACGCGGCATAGATTAAAGCGCGGATGCTTACGGTACTCCGACCCGGTCCAGGAAGGCGCGGCTGGGATGACCATCGGGGATCATGCCGAACCGCTGTTGCAGGTTGCGCACCGCATCCCGCAGGTCGAAGTCGAAATGGCCGGTGAAATCTTCAACCTTGTAGCCGAGATCGGCGAGCCTGCGCTGCAGCGCGACGCGCTCCTCACGTGAGGGTTGGAAGTCGTCGGTCGGCCAGGCCCCGCGGAGCGGAGGCAGACCGCGCAGCCGGTCCGAAAGCTCAGCTACGGCAAGGGCATAGGCGTCCGAATTGTTGAACCGCTTGAGGACGATAAAATTCTCGGTGACGAGAAAGGCCGGCCCCGAGGCGCCGCTTGGAAAGAACAGGATAGCTGTGCCGGCAGTGGGAAAACGGCCGCCGTCGGCGCGGCTGAAGCCATGCTGTGCCCAGTCGGCGAACGTGCCGCGGCTGACGCGGTAATCGAATCCTGGCGGCACGGCGACCTCAAAACCCCAGGGCAGGCCCGATTGCCAGCCCGATTTCTGCAAATAATTCGCAATCGAGGCGAGCACGTCGGGCACGCTGCGCCAGATGTCCGGGCGGCCGTCGCCGTCGAAATCGACCGCGTAGGTCAAAAAACTCGACGGCATGAACTGAGCCTGCCCCATGGCGCCGGCCCAGGAGCCGACGAATTCCCGGCGCGGGATATGATCGTTCTGCAAGATCTGAAGCGCGCTCAGCAATTCATCGCGGAAATAAGGATGCTGAAAGCGCGCCCGCGCCAGCGTTGCGAGTGAGCGGAATACGTCCCAACGCTCCTCCCCCTCGCCAAAGGACGATTCGACACCCCAGATGCTGACGAGGATCGTCGGCTCGACGCCGAACTTGTCTTGCACGGCGCGCAAGGTAACCGCCCATTGGGCCGATTTGCGCAGGCCTATTGCGATGCGCGACGGCGAGACCAGGCTTGCCAGATAAGCCCCGAACGGCTTGCCATATTCCGGCTCCCGCCGCATCGCCGCGATCACGCCGGGATCGGGCGTGAGGCCGGCAAAAGCGGCATCGAAGGTCACGCGGGTGATGCCTTGCCTCGCGGCATCCGGCCATAGCGCTTCGAGGAAGGCATCGAATGAATTGCCGGTCTCGCATTTCGCGTGCGCGCTCGCGAGCACGAGCGCCAGAATCAGCAAAGCCCGCCGCAGCATCATCTCCGCCCTAGCGGTCACCGCACATTGCGATATCGGGGCACAATTGGAGATGTGATCGGATAGGTCAATCCATCAACGTCCGCCCAGGAGGCTTGCATGCGCAGCGTCGTGATCACGGGAACGTCCACCGGCATCGGCTGGGGTACCGCAAAAGTCCTCATCGGCAACGGCTTCCGCGTTTTCGGCAGCGTCCGCAAAACGTCCGACGCGGAGCGTCTCGAGGCTGAGTTCGGTCCCCGCTTCGTGCCGTTAATCTTCGACGTGACCGATGAAGCCGCGGTGAAGGCGGCCGCCGCCAACGTACGCAGTGCGCTCGCCGGCGAGACGCTGGCCGGCCTCGTCAACAATGCCGGCGTGGCCGTTGCCGGTCCGCAGCTCGAACTGCCGATCGAAGAGTTTCGCCACCAGATCGACGTCAACCTCGTCGGCGTGGTGATCACCACGCAGGCCTTCGCGCCGCTTCTCGGCATCGATCGGCAGCTGAAAGGCAGCCCCGGCCGCATCGTCAACATCGGCTCGGTCGGCGGGCGAATCGCCGTCCCGTTTCTCGCACCTTACAACGCCGCGAAATTCGCCATCGAAGGTCTGTCCGAGAGCCTGCGGCGTGAGCTGCTGCCGTTCGGGATCGACGTCATTATCATCGGACCGGGCGCGGTGGCGACGGCGATCTGGAGCAAGGCCGAAGAGCTCGATATCACTCCCTACCGCAACACGCCCTATGCGCTGCCGCTGCAGCGGTTACGCGCCTACACGCAGGTGCTGGCCAAAAAGGGCCTGCCGCCGGAGCGGATCGGCCAGGCGGTGATGCAGGCGCTGACCGCCGCGAAGCCGAAGGTGCGCTACGCGGTGTCACCCCAGCCGTTACAGGACTGGATGGCACGCAACCTGCCCAAGCGGTTTATTGATCGCCTCATCGGCAGGCGGCTCGGACTGCTGCCGGCGCTGAAGTAGTGCGCGCTGAAAGGAACGGGCAGTGCGAATTTCTCGATCGAAAAGATCGTGTGTGGCCTATGCTACACCAGCGACACCAAGCCGCCGCCATGGCGTTCCAGCCGTCCGGCGATTTCAAGCTCGAGCAGCACCATCCGCACCACCGCCGGTGAGCTTTTTGACAGCCGCACCAAGTCGTCGATCTGAACCGGAGCCGGGCCCAGCAGCGCGACGATGCGCGCGCGTTCATCGGGCGCGGGTTCGCCGTCGTCGCCGATAACTTCTTCGAGCGGCTGCCGCTCCGGCTCCCGCGCCGGGATTTCTTTCTCCTCCATGATCGGCTGCAGCACGGAGATAATATCGGAGGTCTCGGTCACCGGCGTCGCCCCCTGCTTGATGAGGCCGTTCGTCCCTTCGGCGCGCGGATCGAGCGGGGAGCCGGGAACGGCAAACACCTCACGGCCCTGCTCGAGCGCAAACCGCGCCGTAATCAGCGAGCCCGAGCGTTTGGCGGCCTCGACGATGACGACGCCAAGCGACAGTCCGGAGATCAACCGGTTGCGGCGGGGAAAATCGCGCCCCCGCGGCTCCCATCCGAACGGCATTTCGGAGAGCACGGCACCGGCAGGTAGGATGGCCTCGAGCAGATCCGCATGCTCGGCCGGATAGACGCGGTCGTGGCCGCCGGCGAGCACCGCGATCGTTCCGCTCGCCAGACTGGCGCGATGCGCAGCCGCATCGATGCCACGCGCCAGCCCGGAGACGATGGCGAAGCCGGCCTCGCCGAGCTCGCGCGCGATCCACTGCGTGAACTTCAGCCCCGCACCCGAGGCGTTGCGCGAGCCGACGATCGCCACCGTGGGCAGCGCCAGCGCCGGAGCGTGACCGCGGATCGCAATCAAGGGCGGCGCATCGTCGATCATCTGCAGCCGCGGCGGATAGCTGGGTTCGCCCAACGCCACGAAGGCGACGCCGAGTTTTTCTGCGGCGGCGAGCTCACGCTCGGCGTCTGCGCGCGAGCAAATCTGCATCGCCGCGCTGGCGCCGCCGCGGCGGGCGAGCGAGGGCAGCGCCTCGAGCGCGGCGCGCGCGCCGCCGAAATGGTTGACCAACGCGCGAAAGGTGCGTGGACCGACATTCGGACTGCGGATGAGGCGCAGCCAATCGATCCGTTGCTCGTCCGTCAGCTGGACGCCCTCACCGCGCTCGCTCACCTCGCCCCCACGCGTTTGGCAGTTCAGGCGTAAGCATAACGCTAAAAGACGCGACGGGGAGGTGAAAACGACCGCGTCATTGCGCGGAGCGACGAGCCGCTCCCCTAGTTAATTTCAGCACGGGCCAGCACGGGCCGCAGCGAGCCAAAAGCCATATTTTTTGCGCCTTTCCAATCATTTACTACGTGTCGCTTTCGAGCTTCCATGGGCCACGTTGGGACAGTTTATTGTGGGGGACGCTGTGCATAACGGAAAGGCGATGCCATAGCACTCACACCTCAACAGGTCCGCGATGCCATATCGCGCGGCCAAGACCCAGCGACGGAAAAATCCACAGTCGCGGTGTCGGGTCCGCCGCCACGGTGACGCCCGCTGCCGCTCGCCGTGACTGCGCAGCGTTCATGACTGACAAGCGGCGGGGCGTTGCGGTCATTCCG
>JBEKNW010000054.1:0-23404 GCA_049522435.1 Xanthobacteraceae bacterium | reverse complement strand
TCCGCTTCCCTTTTGTCGTAGCCCGGATTGAACGGAAGTGAAATCCGGGAACGATCTGCGAGCTTGAATGCCGCTCCCGGGTTTCGCTAACGCTCAACCCGGGCTACGGCTTCAGAGCGATTGCAAAACTCGGGCGCGGACGCGTCGCGAGAACGATTTCGCTTATCCGCCCCCGCGTAGCGAAGCGCAGCGGGGGAGGGGGACCGCGCGTTTGCGCGGTGGAAGGGGCGTGCAGCGTAGGGGCTAACCTCGCGGCCGAGGCCCCCTCCACCATGCGGAGCTTGTCATCGGGCCGGCCACTTCGGGCCGGACCCGTTGGCATGGTCCCCTCCCCCACTTTCGTGGGGGAGGATGAAAAGCGGACGGCCGCCTCGCGAGAGCGATTTGTGTTGCCCGTTTTCGAACGCCGGCGTTCGCCGCAGCGCCGATACCCTGGGCTTGACCCGGCAATGCATCCGCTTGCAAAGAAGATGGCCGGACACGGGCAGCGCCGGTCCGGCAAAAAAACCGCTGCACGGGGAGGCCGTAAATGCCCGACGCCGTCATTGTTTCCACCGCCCGCACCCCGATCGGAAGAGCCTATCGTGGCGCATTCAACATGACTCACGGCGCCGAGCTCGGCGGCCATGTCGTCCGTCACGCGGTGGAGCGTGCCGGGGTCGAACCTGCCGAGGTTGAAGACGTCATTCTCGGCTGCGCGCTGCCGGAGCGCGCGACCGGCCAGAACATCGCGCGACAGTCGGCGATTCGCGCGGGCCTGCCGGTCACCGTTGCGGGCATGACGGTGAACCGCTTCTGCAGTTCGGGCCTGCAGACGATTGCGCTAGCGGCGCAACGCATCATGTCCGGCGAGGTTTCCATCATCGTCGCCGGCGGACTTGAAAGCGTCAGCCTGGTCCAGGACGGCAAGAGCGTGCCGGTCAACGATGATTGGCTCCTGCAGCATAAACCCGAAATCTACATGCCGATGATCGACACCGCCGACAACGTGGCGGAGCGTTACCAGATCAACCGCGAGGCGCAGGATGCCTACGCGCTGGAAAGCCAGCGCCGGACCGCGACGGCGCAGCAGGCAAAGCGTTTCGACAGCGAGATCGTGCCGTTGCCGACCACCAAGAAAGTCGTGGACAAGAAGACCAACGCCGAGAGCTTCGAAGCGGTGACGCTCAAGAACGACGAGGGCAACCGCCCCGACACCACGCTGGAGGGGCTGGCGGCGCTCAAGCCGGTACGCGAGGGCAAGTGGATCACCGCCGGCAATGCCAGCCAGCTGTCGGATGGCGCGTCGGCTTGCGTCGTCATGGACGCCAAGCTCGCCGAGCGCCGGGGTCTCAAGCCGCTCGGCACGTTCCGCGGCTTCGCCGTCGCCGGCTGCGAGCCCGATGAGATGGGCATCGGGCCGGTGTTCGCCGTGCCCAAGCTCCTTGGCCGTCACGGACTGAAGATCGCCGACATCGATCTGTGGGAGCTCAACGAAGCGTTCGCCAGCCAGGTGCTCTATTGCCGCGACCGGCTGGGCATTGCGCAGGAGCGGCTCAATGTGGACGGCGGCGCGATCTCGATCGGCCACCCCTACGGCATGAGCGGCGCAAGGCTGACCGGCCACGCGCTGATCGAGGGGCATCGGCGCGGCGCCAAGCTTGCCGTCGTCACCATGTGCATCGGCGGCGGCATGGGCGCCGCCGGCCTGTTCGAGATTCACTAGGGAACACGTGATGGACCTTCGCTACACGCCGCCGGCTGAGCGATGTCTGGAGAAAAAATGAAACCGCTGCTGACGTTGATCGGAATCATCATTCTGGCTGCGGGACTTTTCTTTATGGGACAAGGTTCGGGATTGATCCGCTGGCCCGCCGAAAGCTTCATGATCAGCGCGATCAACTGGGTCTATTACGGTGGCGCAATAGCGCTCGTCGGGATTCTGCTCATTGTCGTCGCGCGACGGTGAACGGCTGCATTGCAGTCAGCGCTTCCGCCTCCGGTTGACCGGCCGCGACCTTTCGTGTCACGTCGCGCGGCCTAAAACGAACGCCGGAAACGACTGCGAATCCTTATGTCCACCGACCGCTACAATGCCGCCGAGGCCGAGGCCCGCTGGCAGAAAGTCTGGGACGAGCGCGGCATCTTCGCCACGCCAAATGAGTTCTCACGGCCAAAGTATTACGTGCTGGAGATGTTCCCTTATCCGTCGGGGCGCATCCATATGGGGCACGTGCGCAACTACACCATGGGCGACGTGGTGGCGCGGGTGAAGCGGGCGATGGGTTTTTCCGTGCTGCATCCGATGGGCTGGGACGCCTTCGGCATGCCGGCCGAGAACGCGGCAATCGAGCGCAAGGTCCACCCCAAGGAATGGACCTACGAGAACATCGCGGCGATGAAGGCGCAATTGAAGTCGATGGGGCTGTCGCTCGACTGGAGCCGCGAGATCGCCACCTGCGACCCGGCCTATTACAAGCACCAGCAAAAAATGTTCCTCGATTTTTATGATGTCGGCCTCGTCGAGCGCAAGCACTCGAGGGTGAACTGGGACCCAGTCGATCAGACCGTGCTGGCGAACGAGCAGGTGATCGACGGCCGCGGCTGGCGCTCCGGCGCGATCGTCGAGCAGCGCGAACTCTCTCAGTGGTTCTTAAAGATTACGAACTACTCGCAAGATTTACTCGACGCACTCGATCGACTGGACCGCTGGCCGGAAAAAGTGCGGCTGATGCAGAAGAACTGGATCGGCCGCTCCGAAGGGCTGTTAGTTCGTTTCGCTCTCGATTCGCGGACAACGCCTACGGCCGATAGCGAGATTGAAGTTTTCACCACGCGGCCGGACACGCTGTTCGGCGCCAAATTCATGGCGGTCGCACCCGATCACATAATCGCCCTCGCAGCCGCGACAAAAAACGAAGAAGTTGCCAAATTCATCGGCGAGTGCTTACGGCGGGGCACTTCGCAGGCCGAGATCGATACCGCAGAGAAGAAGGGAATTGATACGGGCATCCGCGCGATACATCCGTTTGATCCGAACGTGCGGTTACCGGTCTACGTCGCAAATTTCATTTTGATGGAGTATGGCACCGGCGCCATCTTCGGCTGCCCGGCGCACGATCAGCGCGACCTCGATTTCGCAAACAAATACGGCCTCGGCAATATTCCGGTGGTCTGCCCGCCGGATGTCGATCCGAAAAGCTTCATCATCACCGACAAAGCCTATGACGACGACGGCCGCATGATCAACTCGCGCTTTCTCGATGGCATGACCATTGCGGAAGCCAAGGAAGAAGTCGCGCGGCGACTGGAAAAAGAGACTGCGGGCAATCGCCCGGTGGCGCAGCGCCAAGTGAATTTCCGCCTGCGCGACTGGGGCATTTCGCGGCAGCGCTATTGGGGCTGCCCGATTCCGATCATCCATTGCGAGGCCTGCGGCGTGGTGCCGGTGCCGGAACAAGACCTGCCGGTCACGCTGCCGGAGGACGTGACTTTCGACCGGCCGGGCAATCCGCTCGACCGCCATCCGACCTGGAAGCACGTCGCCTGTCCGCAATGCGGCCGGCCGGCCAGGCGCGAGACCGACACCATGGACACCTTCGTCGATTCGTCCTGGTATTTCGAGCGCTTCACCGACCCGTGGATCACGACCGCGCCAACCGACCGGCCGATGGTCGATGCCTGGATGCCGGTCGACCAATATATCGGCGGCATCGAGCACGCGATTTTGCATTTGCTCTACAGCCGCTTTTTCACCCGCGCGATGAAGGCGACCGGGCATGTCGGGCTCGACGAGCCGTTCGCCGGCCTGTTCACCCAAGGCATGGTCGTGCACGAGACCTATCGCCGGGTGAACGGCGAATGGCTGATGCCGGCGGAGGTGAAGGTGGAGACGGAGGGCGAAGCCCGCCGCGCCATCTTTCTGGCCACCGGCGAGCCGGTCGAGATCGGCCCGATCGAGAAAATGTCGAAGTCGAAGAGGAACACGGTCGATCCCGACGACATCATCTCGGAATATGGCGCCGACGTAGCCCGCTTGTTCATGTTGTCGGACTCGCCGCCGGAACGGGACGTCGAATGGACCGAGCGGGGCGTCCAAGGCGCCTCGCGGTTTATGCAACGGCTTTGGCGCCACATCAACCAAGCCGCCGCAATCTCAAAATCCGCTGCAGCGGCCCCGCCTGGCGAATTTGGTGCTGTGGCCGCGAAACTTCGCAAAACGACGCATCGTCTTCTTGCAAAAGTTTCCGATGAAATTGAAAAGCTGCATTTCAACGTAGCGGTGGCCTGCATCTACGAACTGTGCAACGCGCTCGCCGAGGCAATCGGCGACATCGACGCGCCCGAAGGGATGACGCCGGATTTTGTCTGGGCGGTGCGCGAAACTGCCGACATCCTGGTGCAGCTGTTCCATCCGATGATGCCGCATCTTGCCGAAGAATGCTGGGCCGCGCTCGGCCACGAGACGCTGGTCGCGGAAGCAGCTTGGCCGCAGGTCGAGCGCGATCTCTTGATCGAGGATACGGTGACGCTGCCGGTGCAGATCAACGGCAAAAAGCGCGCCGACGTCACCGTTGCCCGAGACGCTGAAAAGGCCGATATCGAGACTGCCGTGCTCGCGCTCGATGCGGTTAAGAAGGCGCTCAATGGCAAGCCGCCGAAAAAGGTGATCATCGTGCCGCAACGCATCGTCAATGTGGTGGCGTGAACTTCGCTCATGGTCGCCGTCAAAGCAGCAGACGTGGATGCCGCCCTCGCCCGCCCCGATCCGGCGCGGCCGGTCGTCCTCGTCTTCGGTCCGGACGCCGGCCTCGTCAGCGAACGCGTCAATGCCATCGTCAAGGCCTCGGTCGACGATCCCAACGATCCGTTCTCGCTGGTGCGGCTCGAAGGCGAGGAGCTTTCCGCCAATCCGGCCCGGCTCATCGAGGAGGCGCAGACGATTCCGCTGTTCGGCGGCCGGCGAGCGGTGTGGGTGAAGGCGGGCAGCCGCAACATCGCGCCGGCGGTCGAGGCGCTTCTCGCTTTGCCGGCTAGCGAATGCCGCGTGGTGATCGAGGCCGGGGAGCTACGCCGCAACGCGCCGTTGCGGACGCTGTGCGAGCGCGCCAAGAACGCCGTGGCGTTGCCCTGTTACCCCGATTCCGAGCGGGATTTAGCGCGATTGATCGACAACGAGATGCGCGCCGCCGGCCTCGTGCTTACGCCCGACGCGCGCGCTTTGCTCGTTCCCTTGCTCGGCGGTGACCGGGCGGCCTCGCGCAACGAGATCCGCAAGCTTACGCTCTACGCACGCGGCCGCGTCGAGGTCGGCGTCGACGACGTGACCGCAGTGGTCTCCGACGCCTCGGCGCTGGCGCTCGATGACCTCGTCGATACGGCGTTTGCCGGCCGTCCGGCGGAGCTCGAGGCGCAGCTCGCGAAGGTCCGCACCGCCGGCAGCGCCGTCGGCTCGATCTTTTTCGCCGCCCAGCGTCAGCTGGCGCAGCTGCACAAATGGCGCACCGCGATCGAACAGGGCGCGCCATTCTCGCTCGACGGCTTGCAGCCGCCGCTGCACTTCCGCCGCAAAAACCTCGTCGAAGCGGCGCTCAAGCAGTGGAGCGCCGCGCGGCTGACCGTCGCCATGGCCGAGCTGGCCGAAGCCGTTCTGACAGCGCGGCGCAGACCGGCCCTCGCCGACACCATCGCCGCGCGCGCCTTGCTCTCGATCGCGATGAAGGCGCGGCGCAGCGCGGCGTAGGGCAAAGCCACCTCGGGCCTACGTCGGATTCTCCAGGCTGAACGTCTGCGAGTCGTCGTCGTAGGCGAACGCTTCAGCATAGCGGCCCCAGCCGATCACCGCGCGCAAGGTCTGCTCTACGGCCTCGCTGCTCATGTGATCTTCCAATTCGTCGAAGAAACGGCTCCTCGGCGCTACGTGGTTCGTGCGCTCCTGCAGCACGCGACGGATGTGGGCGGCGAGCGGCACATGGGACAGAAGCTGGCGCTCGAAGATCTTTTTGCGATCGTCCGTGCCCGCTTCCACGAATCGTTTGCCGGTCTCGCTGAGCTTGATATCGCCGCCTTCGACCTCCACGAGATGCAAAATCTGCAAGGCATCCGACACCGGAAAGAGCTCGTCGGCCTCCATGTGCAGTTCGTCGGCGATGACCGGAAGGTCGGCCTTGCCGTTGTAAGGCTCGCCGGCGAGCGTCTCGAGGAGGCCGGACAAGAGATTGGCGGAAACGCGCGGCAGGATCGTGTCGATGCTGGTCGCCACTGTCCCGGCATTTGTTCCGATCCGCGGCGGGGTCGGCGTGCGCGCAGTCATCGCCACATAGATTTTCTCGACCAGATCGTGGAACTGGGGGTCGAGGCGGTTGCGCGGCTGCGGCAAGTCGACGGCGATCTCGCGAATGATCCGTCCCGGATTGGTCGAGAACAGCAGGATGCGGTCGCACATCAGCACGGCTTCCTCGATGTTGTGGGTGACAAGGATGACGCCCTTGATCGGCAGCTTGCCGTCGCCCCAGAGCTCGAGGAAATCCGTGCGCAACGTCTCCGCCGTGAGCACGTCGAGCGCGGAGAATGGTTCGTCCATCAACAGGATGTTCGGATGAACCACGAGCGCGCGGGCAAAACCGACGCGCTGGCGCATGCCGCCGGAAAGCTCGCGCGGATAGGCCGATTCGTAGCCATCGAGCCCGATGAGATCGATCCCCGCAAGCGCGCGCTGGCGGATTTCCGCCTCGGGAAGCCCGAGCGCTTCGAGGCCGAGCTGGACGTTTTCCAAGACCGTCAGCCAGGGGAACAGCGCGAAGGACTGGAACACCATGGCGATGCCCGGCGCCGGGGCGTTAACCGGCTGGCCGAGATAGGTGATGGTTCCATCCGACGGTTGGGCGAGACCCGCGATCAAGCGCAGCAATGTCGACTTTCCCGACCCGGTGCGGCCGAGCAAGCCGACGATCTGCCCCTGCTTAAGCTCAAGCTCGACGCCATCAAGCACCAGGAGTTCGCCGCCGTCGGCCTTTGGAAAGGTCTGACGCAGCGCATGAATGTCGAGGAGATCAGTGCTCATGATCAGTACTCATGATCGGTACTCATGATCGGTACTCATGGGAATTCCTCACCCCAGCCGGAACTTGCGTTCCGCGTAACGGTAGAGCGGACGCCAGAACATGCGATTGACGACGACGACGAACAAACTCATCACGGCGATGCCGAGCACGATGCGGTGGAAATCGCCGGCCTCGGTCTGCTCGGCAATATAGGCGCCTAGTCCACTCGCTTGCAGATGCACATCGCCCCATGAGGCGACTTCGGCGACGATGCTCGCATTCCATGAGCCGCCGGAGGCGGTGATGGCGCCGGTTACATAATACGGCAACACCGCCGGGAGCGCGATCCGCCGCCACCACAACCAGCCGCGGACGCGGAAATTGGCGCCGACCGCGCGCAGTTCGGCGGGGATCGCCGTCGCGCCGGCAACGACATTGAACAGAATGTACCATTGCGTGCCGAGGATCATCAGCGGGCTCAGCCAAATGTTCGGATTGAGCTTCAGCGCGACGATCGCCGAAACTACGATCGGGAACAGAAGATTCGCCGGAAAGGCGGCGAGGAACTGCGCCACCGGCTGCACCAGTTCGGCGACGCCCGCGCGCGTGCCGACCCATACGCCGATCGGCACCCAAATGACGCTGGCGATCGCGATGAGCACGACGACACGGGTGAGCGTCGCAAGCCCGAGCAGCATCGTCGTGCCCACGTCGGCGGCGCTGACGTCTTCGGTGGCGAAGCGGATGACTTCATACAGGGCCACCGCGGCAAGCGCGGCGACTATGCCGTTCCATAGGAACGCAGCCCAACCGCCCTCCTTTGGCGCGGCTTTTTTGACCGCGTCGGTACCGACTAGCCGGCGCGGTCGCAGCAAGCTTCGCCACTGCGAGGAAAAGAGCTGCGTAAGCCGCTCCACGACGCGGGAGCGGCGCAAGACGTCGAGCACCCACGACCGCGGTGCCACGACGCCGGCTTCCTGCTCGAAGCGAAAGCGGTCGGCCCAGGCCACCAGCGGCCGGAACAAAAGCTGGTCGTAGATGAGGATGACCACCAGCATGGTGCCGATCGCCCAGCCGACCGCCGCCAGGTTGCGACGCTCGATGGCGAGCGCGATATAAGAGCCGACGCCGGGCAGCGTGATCGTCGTGTTGCCGACGCTGATCGCTTCGGAGGCGACGACGAAGAACCAGCTTCCCGACATCGACATCATCATGTTCCAGATGAGCTGCGGCATGGCGAACGGCACGTCGAGCCGCCAGAAGCTCATCCACGGGCTCAGCCTGAAGTTGCGCGACGCTTCCACCAGCTCGGTCGGCACCGTGCGCAGCGACTGGTAGAAGCTGAACGCCATGTTCCAGGCCTGACTGGTGAAAATCGCAAAAATGGCGGCGAATTCCGCGCCCAGCACGCGCCCGGGCGCGAGTGCCATGAAGAAGACGACGGTGATCGAGATGAAGCCGAGGATCGGAACCGATTGGAGAATGTCGAGCAGCGGCACCAGCAGCCGTTCCGCCCGCTTGCTCTTGGCCGCGAGCGTCGCATAGGTGAAGGTGAAAAGAAGCGACAACGCCATGGCGATGAACATGCGCAAGGTGGTGCGCGCGGCGTATTCGGGCAGATTGGCGGGATCGAGCGACGGCGGCTGCCGCTGCAGCTCCGCCAATGGCGCAAAGACGTGCCGGCTCGCTTCGGCCAGGAACACCAAAAGCCCGAGGATCAAGAGCACCGCAAGCACGTCCCAGCGGCTGAACAACCGGGTCCAGCCGCCGACGGAAATTGGCACGCTCAGGCGCATATCGGCGATGCCCGATTCACTTTCGCTGTTGTCATACGCTCTTCATGAAAACTCGCGGCCGCGATCGCAGCAGCGGCCGCGAGCTTGCCGCGATCACATAACATCCGCGTGGCGTCGGGCAAACATTTCTTCATCCGCCCCCGCGCAGTGAAACGGAGCGGGGGAGGGGGACCGCGCGAAGCTCGCGGAGCGAGCGTAGGGTGGTGGAGGGGGCATGCGGCCTCGGTGCAAGCAAATTCGTTCCCGCGACGCATCCGCGCCCGAGTTATGCCAACGCCATTCGCAAATTCGTCCCGCGGAGCAGGATCGCGTCACGCCTAGACCGGCGGTGGGACCGGCCTTCGGCTCGATCATGCCCAACAAACAAAAGGGAAGCGGAACGCCGGCAGGCGCATTAGTCCAAACCTCCGCGCCTTACGGGCGCGGCTCGCGCGAAGCGTCGCGCGCTCGCCTGTCGGCGTTCCACCACGGCACTTGCTGCAGCGACCGAACGCCACAGCTCAGCTCCAGCTACGCGCTTCCTGGGACCTGGTCGGAGCGCACGACCCCGATGGTTCGAAAGACCGTGCGCTGTTCAACGGGCGTTACCCGCTCCTTCCTGTCCCAGTCCAGCGACATGAGTCGCAGACCGGTCATCGTGCCGGCCGGGCGTATCCGCCGGAGCCGCCCGGGAGCGGAGGTGACGAGCCCCCGCCCGCGGGAACCGCTCTCGCTCCGTCAGCCGGTGTCGCCGGCTGACGTCCTTTCGGCGAGCGAGATTCGCAGCGTGTAACTGATTTCGGGACGAATGTCAAGAGAAAATGTCCCTGATACTGAGACGCCGCTCGCCTTTCCTCACCCGCTTGCGGGGGAGGTGGCGAGCAACCTCTCGACCGAAGCGCGCACCGCGAAGGTGGAAGCGACCCGCAAGGGGTAGGCCGCTGTTGGTCGGGTTAGCGCGCCAGAGTGTGACCCACCATGAAGCCCCCAACGTTGGGTTACGGGCTTCGCCCTAACCCAACGGGGCTCTCATGGCACTTGGCACTCTGCGAACCGCTCGTTAGGTCAACTCACTAGGTCAATTTCGCACCGGATTTCTGAACGAAAATTCGGGAATGAAATCAACGGTTGGAAATTGGTTCGTAATTCTTGATTTCTGCACATTCGCGTTATTGACGACGGCAGGCGCGCTACCGATACTAGTAAGCATGCCGACCATAAGGAAAATCACGCGACTTGAGGCCGTGCGGGATCAATTGGATTCCGCATTTAAGGTATATTTTCTATGGGATGATCTGGTATCCGCGATTACTCTAGCGGGTGCGGCCGAACGGGTGATGTCAGACATGCAGCCCAAGGACGGGATATTTGGCATCGATGCCGCGTCGATCCGGTCGATCATCAATCTTTATATCAAGCCCGAGCATCAAAAGGTCGCCGCTACATTGTATCGCGCCGACTATGACTTCTTCCGCCACGCCGACAAGAAAACGCAAAGTGACTACGCGCTTAAAGAGGAGGTGGCGGATTTCTGGTTATTTATAGCGCTGTGCTCCTTCGAGCATTTAAAACAACCTAAAACGAAGGCGATGCGCACTTTCAGCTGTTGGTTTTTTCTCAAAAATTCGCAGTACATAAAAGCGGAGGCCGTCGGCTATGCGGATTTTATCCGGAAGCTAGGTGCCACCGTACAAGGCATGTCGAAACTGGAATTTTATCAGGCGTTCTGTACTGCCGATCCGGCACCATAAAACTTGATCTTTGCTACATAGACCCTCGCAACCGCGTTTAAGCATGATACGATGAGGCATGACAGCTTCTGGCCTTCCACAAATGATCGCCGATATCGGCCGATATCGGCGGCGATAGAAAGATCGCGCGGAGCTGAACGTCGCATAAGCCCCAATCCGTTAAATCACGCGCGACGGCAAGGGTCGAAAAACGCGCTTTCACCTTATTTTTCGGGCGTGTCCAGACGTTTCAAAACTCTTGAAAATCGAAGGCCGCCATTCTCGAACTTCGTGATTTATGCACATCGACCGCGCCTTCGACGGCACAGAACGGATGGCCATATCTGGCCTCAAGCGCCGTATGGCTTGCGGATCGAATTTCAGTTATTTATTTTGAACGTTTGGGGGCTCACATGAGACCTATATTACAGGCAGTCCCACCCCACGTGCGCCGAGGTCTCGCGCGGACTTACGTCGTTGTCGCGGTGCCTTGGGTAGCTTGGTTCGGCTATCAAATTCTCAATGTTATCGCTGCTCGTTCTTACTGGTATTGGCGCGACATATCTCACGCATTTTGGTTCCTCCTAATAGTGCCGATTGGCGCGCCGATTTTATACGTGTTGATTGTGTGGGTGATTGCCGGCTTCCGTGAACCGGCATCTCAGACCGACTATCAGCCCCTGATTGCTCTTGCGGTTTCCCAGTTGACCGACAATAATGTAGAGTCGCGTCAACGACTGTATGACCGCGCATTAGTTGCGCTCACCACGCAACTGCAACAACAAAATCCGCCGCTGTCAGCCTCGCGTATAGCGAATGAAACACTTGCATTTTCCGCGGCTACTCGAAGAATAGAACGTGATGCCCTTGCCGAAGCATTTCGACATAATCGAGAAATTCAGAAACTGAAACCAGCATCAACCATCCTGCTCATACTATCTCTTGGGGCTCCGGTTCTTTGGGCCAATTCCTTCAATGAAATGTCACTTTATTGGATAGCCCGTAGGGCGGATTAGGGCAGCGTAATCCGCCATTTTGATCGCGCCGAGACGGCGGGTCACGCTTGCGGCGATCCCGCCCTACGACAAGTGTTCATTTTCGTTCACCGAACTCGCCTGTGGGCTCGACCTCGCCCGCCCAATCGAGCGGAAAGAGGCCGCGCCGGACGTCGCGGTGGAACGACGAGTGCGGCCAGTCCTGAACGCGCCGGACGAGGTCGTGCTTGACCGGATTGATGTAGCAATACTCGACGTGGCGCGCATAATCGCCATCGTCGCGGATCAAATGCTCCCAGAACCGGCGCTGCCAAATGCCGCGTTCGTTGCGCTCCTGGCGCACGGCGGACCGCCGCTCTTGCTTCGGCAGCGCTTGAGCGAACCGGCTTTTGATTAGCCGCCATCGCGTCGAGAAATCGGCGTCGTCCGGTGGCAAGGTCCAGACCGCGTGCAAATGATTCGGCAGCACCACGATCGCCGCAATGTCGAACGGATATTTGCTTCGCGTTTCCTCAAACGCGCTGCGTAGCGCATCGACATGATCGACGAGCAGCGTCTGACGCCGCTCCAGCAGATTGACCGTGAAGAACCAGCATCCGTTAGGGACGAAGGCACGACGATAGTTCGGCATGCCCGCAGGCTAACAATATTCTCCGTGGCGCAAAGCGCTTTGCGCGGCGGTTAGCCGTAGGGCGGATTAGCGTTAGCGTAATCCGCCATTACGCCCCGAGACGGCGGATTACGCTGCGCTAATCCGCCCTACAGACTACAGACTTGGGTGCTTGATCACGCCTTCGGCGCCGTCATCGCCCCCAAAGCTTGCACCAGCTCGATCGGGAACGGAAATACGATCGTGGAGCCGCGTTCGCTGGCGATGTCGAACAGCGTGCCGAGATAGCGCAGCTGCATCGCCTGCGGCACTTCCGCCAGGATGCGGGCGGCTTCGACCAGCTTCTGCGCCGCCTGCTGTTCGCCTTCCGCATTGATGATCTTGGCGCGGCGCTCGCGTTCGGCCTCGGCCTGGCGGGCAATGGCGCGGATCATACTCTCGTCGAGGTCGATGCGCTTGATCTCGACCGTCGAGACCTTGATGCCCCAGCCTTCGGTCTGCTTGTCGAGAACGTCCTGGATGTCGGCGTTGAGCTTGTCGCGCTCGGCCAGCATCTGATCGAGGTCGTGCTTGCCCAAGACCCAGCGCAGCGTGGTCTGGGCGATCTGGCTCGTCGCCATGAGGTAATTGCTGACCTGGATGATGGCGCGCTCGGGATCGACGACGCGGAAATAGAGGACGGCGCTCACCTTGACCGAGACGTTGTCGCGGGAAATCACGTCCTGCGGCGGAATTTCGTCGACGATGACGCGCAGATCGACGCGGACCATCTGCTGCACGAACGGCACCAGCAGAAAGAGGCCCGGCCCCTTGGTTCCGGTATAGCGGCCGAGGGTGAAGACCACGCCACGCTCGTATTCGCGCAAGATGCGAATGGAGGCATAGATAAAGATCAGCACCAAAAAGGCGATGACGATGACGGCGGTAAGAATCATGACTGTGCTCCTTGTTACTGTTATCCGCTTGGATTCCCGCCTGCGCGGGAATGAGCGGAATAAGTTCTACCCGGGTCGGATTGCTTCGACGCGAAGGACGAGGCCGTCGCGGCCGACGACCTTGACGCGGCTCCCGGCGGCAAGCGGCGCATTGCAGCGCGCCAGCCAGATTTCGCCCTTAAGCCTCACTCGCCCTTCGCCGCCCTGCCAGGAGATCGCTTCGCCCTCGGCTCCGATCAGGGCTTCGCTTCCGGTCACGACCGGCCGCTTGCGCGAGCGCAAAGCAACCCCGAGCACCACCAGCAGCAGCGCGGCGCTGCCAATGGCGGCGCCGATGACCACGCCCAGCGAGAGTGCGAAACCCGGCGCACGCGAGGGAAACATCAGCAGCGCTCCGATGACGAACGCGGCAATGCCGCCGACGCCGAGCGCGCCGAAGGCGCCGATATGGGCCTCGGCGACCATGAGCGCGATGCCAAAAAGCACCAGCGCGGCGCCGGCATAATTGATCGGTAGAAGGGCGAGCGCATAGAGCGCGACCAGAAGAGAGATGGCGCCGACGAGGCCCGGCACTACGGCGCCCGGATTGAAGAATTCGAGGATGAGCCCATAGACGCCGATGAGCATCAGGATGAAGGCGACGTTCGGATCAGTGAGAAGAGCGAGCACCTCGGTGCGCCAGCCGGGCGGCTCACTCACGACCTCAAGGCCGGCGGTCGCCAGGCGCTGCGGCTTGCCGGCAACGGTCACCGTGCGGCCGTCGATCTGGCGGAGAAGATCGGTGTCGTCGGCGGCGATCACGTCGATGACGTGAAGCGCAAGCGCCTCGACGGCGGGGAGGCTTGCGGCGGAGCGCACCGCCTCTTCGGCCCAGTCGGCGTTGCGGCCGTTGAGCGCGGCCAGGCTGCGAATATAGGCGACGGCGTCGTTGACGATCTTGCGTGTCTCGGTGTCCGCCGGCTCGCCGCTTTTGCCTTGCTGCTCTTGCTGTTTTTTTTGTTCTTTTTGGTCCGACGGCAGCAGCGGATTGCCGCCGAGCTGAACCGGCGTTGCGGCGCCGATATTGGTGCCAGGCGCCATCGCCGCGATGGCGCTGGCATAGGCAATATAGGTGCCGGCACTGGCCGCTCGCGCGCCGCTCGGCGCGACGTAGGTGGCGACCGGCACCGGCGAGGCGAGGATGGTCCTGACGATCTCGCGCATCGAGGCGTCGAGACCGCCTGGCGTGTTCATGCGCAGAATGACAAGCCCGACCGCGTCTGGTTTGGCCGCCCGCAACTCGCGCGCAATGTAGTCTGCGATTGGCGGACCGATCGCGCCGTCGATGTCGAGCACGAGAGCGCGTTCGGCCGATCCGGCCGCCATGCTCGGCGTGGTCGGCAGGGCGAGCAGCGCCACCGCCATGGCCATAGCGCTCGCCACGAGCGTGAGGGCCGCGCGCAACCGCATCATGGCAATCATCCAGGGCCCGGCGGCCCGGTTGGCGGCGAACGCCACGGCCGCGTGCAGCCCAATCGCCGTACTATATCCGCCTTCCGCGCGCGAGTCCGCGCCAACGGTGCCGGCATTACGCGATCCGGCCGTGGTCGCTGAACAAGTTGATTTCGGCACGGTAATTCTTTGCTTTACCACTCGAAGATTCGGATCGGCGGCTTCGAAGATCAAACCAATCGCGACGTCCCAGCTCCTGCCGCAGGATTGCGCCGGCCCCTATTGCAAGCGAGGTGGGAAAGGTGCAGCATTTTTTGCAGGGTCATGGATCCGGGACATTGCAAAATGCATAGTCGCGGCAAGGGCCGACCGTTAGGGGCGATTCTGTCGTCACTGGCCGCCTTCCTCGCCGCCGGCGCAAGGCCGCCAACCCCGCTCGCGAAAGCGATCGTGCTGGTCCTCGTCATCAAGCTGATCGGACTCGCGGGAATCAAGGTTTTCATGTTTTCGGACGACACACAGCCAGTCGTCGACGCGACCGCGATGGCACGCGCAATAGGTCCGTCGGCGTTCCCTGCGGTAACGAGCATGGACGTTGACAATGCTCCACCTTGATCCCGTCAGCCTCGACCGACTGCAATTCGCCATAACGGCGCTCTATCATTTCCTGTTCGTGCCGCTGACGCTCGGGCTTTCGCTCCTGCTTGCCATTATGGAAAGCGCCTACTTGATGACGGGCCGGGAAATCTGGCGCGACACGACCAGATTCTGGGGCAAGCTGTTCGGCATCAATTTCGCCATGGGGGTGGCCACGGGCATTACCATGGAATTTCAGTTCGGCACCAACTGGGCGTATTACTCGCACTATGTCGGTGACATATTCGGCGCGCCGCTCGCCATCGAAGGCCTCATGGCCTTCTTCCTTGAATCGACCTTCGTCGGCCTGTTCTTCTTCGGTTGGGACCGATTGCCGAAACTCGGCCATCTCGCGGTAACCTGGCTGGTCGCGATCGGCTCCAACCTGTCGGCGCTGTGGATACTGGTCGCCAACGGGTGGATGCAGCACCCGATTGGCGCCGTCTTCAATCCGGATACCATGCGAATGGAGCTCACCTCGTTCTCGGATCTGATCTTCAATCCGGTCGCCCAGGCGAAGTTTGTCCATACCGTTGGGGCGGGTTACGTGACCGGCTCGATGTTCGTGGTTGCCATCTCGGCCTACTATCTGCTCTCCGGCCGCTTCCAGGCTTTCGCCAAGCGATCGATCATCGTTGCATCGGCATTCGGGCTGGCGGCGGCGCTGTGCGTCGTCGTTCTCGGCGACGAGAGCGGTTACACCGTCTCCGAGAACCAGAAGATGAAACTCGCCGCCATCGAGGGCATGTGGCAAACCGAGCCGGCGCCCGCCGGGTTCACGCTTTTCGGGATTCCCGACGCCGCTGACCGCAAGGTCGATTACAGCGTCAGGATTCCATGGATGCTCGGCATTATTGCCACGCGCTCGTTCGACCGGCAGATACCAGGGATCAACGACCTCGTGACGCGTGACGAAGGGCGCATCCGCAATGGTCTGATCGCCTACGACGCACTTGAGCGGCTCAAAGAGAAACGCAATGACAGCCAAGCCGCGGCCCAGCTTCGTGACCATGCCGCCGATCTGGGTTATGCGCTGCTGCTCAAGCGCTATGTCGCCGATCCGCGCACCGCCGACGCCGCGACGATCGCCAAAGCCGCCGCAGATACGGTTCCCGACATCGGCCCGCTGTTCTGGAGCTTCCGGATCATGGTAGCGTTGGGCTTCTACTTCATCCTTCTGTTTGCCTTCATATTTTGGGATGCATCACACCGCAACTTCTCGCGTCGGTGGCTGTTGCGTCTGATGCTCTGGTCGCTGCCGCTACCCTGGATCGCGGCCGAGCTCGGCTGGATCGTCGCCGAATACGGCCGCCAACCCTGGGCGATCGACGGCGTTCTGCCGACGTTTCTCGCCGCGTCTTCGGTGTCGGCCGCGCAGGTCCTGTTCACTTTGGCAGGCTTTGTTCTGTTCTATTCGTCGCTTCTCGTCGTCGACATTTTCCTGATGCAGAAATACATCCGCATGGGACCGATTGAGGCGCTTGGTCTCACCAGGCCGGCGATGCAGGCGGCTGCGATGCCGGCGGAGTGAAGGGGCCGAATCATGACGATCCCGCTCGACTACGAAATCCTCCGGCTCATCTGGTGGCTGTTGCTCGGCGTGCTGCTGATCGGCTTCGCCATCATGGATGGATTCGATCTCGGCGTGGCGATGCTGCTGCCCTTTGTCGCGCGGGAGGACGCCGAACGGCGCGTCACCATCAATGCCATCGGTCCGTTCTGGGACGGCAATCAGGTGTGGTTGATCCTCGGCGGCGGCGCGGTGTTCGCCGCCTGGCCGCCGGTCTACGCGACATCGTTCTCGGGCTTCTACATTGCGATGTTCCTGGTGCTGGCGGCGCTGATCCTGCGGCCGGTCGGATTTGAGTTCCGCAACAAGGTCGCCGATGCGCGCTGGCGAGCGTTCTGGGACTATGCATTGTTCGCAGGAGGGCTGGTGCCGAGCCTGGTGTTCGGCGTGGCGTTCGGCAATTTGTTGCAGGGAGTCCCCTTCCGCATCGACGGCGACCTGCGCGTTCTGTACGAAGGCGGCGGATTATTCGAACTGCTCAATCCCTTCGGCCTGTTGAGCGGCCTCGTCGCGGTCGCGATGCTCGCCACCCATGGTGCAATCTATCTCACGCTCAAGACCGACGGCGCCGTGCGGACACGCGCGCGCGATTTTGCAAAGATCGGTGCTTTGGCGACGATCGTCCTATTTGCCGCGGCGGGCCTGTGGGTATGGTTGGGAATTGACGGCTACGCGATTACCAGCACAGTCACGACCGACGGCCCTTCCAACCCGCTGCTGAAGACGGTTGTCCGCCAACCCGGCCAATGGCTCGCTAACTACTCCGCGTACCATTGGACGATCGCCGCGCCGGTCCTCGGCTTCCTCGGGCCGCTGCTGGCAATCCTCTTCACCGCAGCTCGCCGGCCGGCATTGGCGTTCATCGCCAGCGCGCTTGGCATTTTCGGTATCATCGCCACCGCCGGCGTGAGCATGTTTCCATTTCTCATGCCGTCAGACCTCGCCCCCGCCGCAAGCCTGACGGTGTGGGATGCCTCGTCGAGCCGCCTCACCCTGTTCGTGATGCTGCTGGCGACGCTGATCTTCCTGCCGATCGTGCTCATCTATACGGCGATCGTGTTCTGGGCGCTGCGCGGGCCGGTGACGGAAAGCCAGGTCGAGAAAAATTCCGCCAATCTCTATTGAGGACGCAGATGTGGTACTTCACTTGGATCCTCGGTGTCGGCTTCGCTTGCGGCTGCGGCATTCTCAACGCACTCTGGCACGAGCAGTACCTGCCGGATGAAAAGATCGACGCCGAAACTTAGCCGGGAGTCATGGGCGGACATTTTGCGACGGCTCCCCGTTCAGGGCGATGCGCGCTTTAGCTCCGTATCGAGGTGAGCCCAGTTCTTTAGATCGGTCTGTTATGCGAATGCCGGTGCGATTAAGTCGTTCTATGATCCCGAATCGCTTTCCGCTCCAATGTCTCCTTGATTCCAATGTTCGCATGTAAAGTGGGCCGCAAGCGCTTGCGGACTTCGGGATCGAGACCCTAGGGCAAACGCAGAACGAACAGACGATGGCGCTGCCGCAACCGCTCATAAGCGAGGTCGCCAAGGCGCAGGAGGCGTGGCGTGCGAACGAAAACACGCGCCGCCTCTGGAGCGCGGATGCCACGCTGTGGACCGGCCGCGACGAAAGCGATTGGCTGGGCTGGCTCGACATCGAGAATGAGCTGTGCGACGTCGAACCTTTGCGGGAATTCGCCCGCGAGGTGCGTGCCGAAAAATTCACCGATGTGCTGCTCTTGGGCATGGGCGGATCGAGTCTCGGCCCTGAGGTGCTGGCAAAGAGCCTGGGATCGGCACCGGGCCATCCCACGCTGCACGTCCTCGATTCCACCGATCCGCAGCAGGTGCGACGTTTCGAGCGCCGCATCGATTCCGCGCGCACGTTGTTCATTGTGTCGAGCAAGTCGGGCGCGACGCTCGAGCCGAACGTTCTCATGGATTATTTTTTTGCCAAGGCGTCCGCCGCCGTTGGCGGCACTGCCGCCCGGCACTTCGTCGCCATCACCGATCCCGGCAGCCGACTGCAAAAGACGGCGGAGGAGAAAGGCTTCCGCCACATCTTCTTTGGCGTTCCCTTCATCGGCGGACGCTATTCCGTGCTCTCCAATTTCGGCATGGCGCCACTCGCGGCGACCGGCCACGACCCGCGCGCCTTTCTCGAAGCGGGCCGCATCATGGCGCGGGCCTGCGGCCCCGAGGTGCCGCCGGCGGAAAATCCCGGCGTCGCGCTCGGCCTGGCGATCGGTGTGCTTGCCCTTCACGGACGCGATAAGCTCACCGTCATTGCCTCGCCGTCGATTGCCGCCTTCGGCGCCTGGGTGGAGCAATTGTTGGCCGAATCGACCGGCAAAAACGGCAAGGGTGTGATTCCCATCGCCGCGGAGCCGCTCGGCGATCCGTCCGTTTACGACGTGCATCGGCTGTTCGTGTTCCTGCGCGACGTCGCGCAGCCAAATCTCGCGCAGGACCAAGCGGTCGACGCGCTCGAACGCGCCGGGCACCCTGTCGTGCGCATCGGCCTCGCCTCGCCCAAGCTTCTAGCGCAGGAATTTTTCCGCTTCGAGATTGCGACCGCCGTCGCCGGGGCGGTCCTCGGCATCAACCCGTTCGATCAGCCCGACGTCGAGGCCAGCAAGATCGCGACGCGCGCGATGACGGAAGCGTTCGAGAAGACCGGCTCGCTTCCCGCGGAAACGCCGGTGTTCAGGGACAATGGCATCGCGCTCTACACCGATGAGCGCAACGTGCAGGCTCTACGGCGGATGGGAGCGAATTCCACGCTCGAAAGCTGGCTCAAGGCGCACTTCGCCCGCCTCGATGACGGCGATTACTTCGCGCTGCTTGCTTATATCGACGGCGACGAAGCGCGGCTGCAGTCGCTGCAAAACGTGCGCGCGGCTGTGCGCGACCGCAAGCACGTCGCCACCTGCCTGCAATTCGGGCCGCGATATCTGCACTCGACCGGGCAGGCCTACAAAGGCGGACCGAACTCCGGCGTGTTTCTGGGGATCACGGCGCAGCCGGCTCCCGATCTCGCTATTCCGGGCCGCAAGGCGAGCTTCGGCGTGATCGAGGCGGCACAGGCGCTGGGCGACTTCCGCGTGCTGGCCGAGCGCGGTCGGCGCGTGTTGCGCGCGCACATCGCGCACGATGTGGATGAGGGCCTTGCCGCCATCGGCAAGGCGGCGCGGCTGGCGCTGGAATGATCATCCTACTGCGAAACGAATTGTCGGAGCCGGGCATAAAGGCCGGCGGGAGACCGCGAGCGCGACTTCGGTGTTGCGAGCGCACGCGGCGTCGCGCCGATGAGCCGCGCGCCGAATGGAATACGCTGAACGGCCAGTGTCGTGATCCAGCTCAGAACCAGCGTCCCGGCGAAAACGATTGCGCCCTTGATCACGGCAAACAGCGTGGAGGCGAGGAGCGCGTATTGGAGCCAGACGACGAAGTCGTAGTGCACGAGATAAAGGCTGTAGGCGGTGGCTGAAAGGCTGGCAAGAATGCGCGAGCGTTTCGCGGCAAAGCGCAAGCTCGCGGCGATGAGGAAAAGAGAGCCGGCGGCGCAGGCCAGCACGAAACTCAGATCGGCCGCGATGTCGATGCCGATCGGCGCCGGACCGTTCATGGTCAACGAGGTCAAGCCCATCCAGAGCAGGAGTGAAGCGAGCGCCGCTGCGAGCCACAGCGCCCAGCGCCGCGCCAACGCGCCGTCCACCGCCGTGAGGCCGCAATCGATGCCCTCGACCCCAATCCCGAGCCCGGCGAAAAAGTACACGGCATAAAGCAACGGGCGGGAGAACTGCACGGCAAGGAGTCCGGAATCGGACCAAGCCCAGGGGGTGAACGCGAGCGCCAACGGGACATAGGCCAATGCGGAGGCCGCAGTGAGGGCGGCAAAATAGCGGCGCGGACGTTTGCCTGCCGCAGCCGACCACCGGCCAAGGGCTTTGAGCGCGTTGGGCGCGATCGAGTGGAGGCCAACCACCAGGAAATTCAAGGCCAGGAGCTGCCACAGGAACCACAGCTGCCCGTTGGGCCAGAACGGCAGCGCGAGATAATGCTGCCAATAGGCGGACAGGCTCGGGTCGGCGCCGGTCACGCGGTAGGCCGGATAAACGGCGATTGGGATCAGGAAGACGACGCCGAAAGCAAAGGGAACGCCAAGCCTGAGCAGGCGGTCGCGCACGAAAGCCCGGTTACCCTTGCGCATGAGGCTCGGCCACACGAACAAGCCGGAGAGCAAAAACATGAGCGACATCAGATAAACGTCCTGCCATGCGCAAAACAGGTCGAAGCCGAACCAGCGGTGGCTGTCCACAATCGGAAAGGCGCGCCAGCCGTAGGGCGGATCGTCAAAACCGGAAGAGGTCGCCGGAGACCACTCGACGTAGGCCAGCGCCGAATGGAAGGCCAACACGATCAGGATGACGACGGCCCGCAAGTTGTCGAGGGCCAAGCTGGAACGCGACAGGGCAGCAGGGCGCGACATTAGGGTCAAATCCCGGTCAGCCGAATTGATCCAATGGCTCCAATCATTGGAACGCGCCGCGCCGGTTGCAAGCGGTAAAATGGGCTCCGCCTGCGGGGAACCTGCCGTTTCCACGGGTTTCAGCGGCATTTAGCGTCGTTAAATCACCGCATTGTGGAACGAATAGTTCTGGGGATTCGTTGGTTCTGGCGGTCGTGACCGAATGGAGAAGCCAATTGGCAGTGCAATCGACCAGGCTGGTTATGGCGGGGCTGGTGGCGCTTTTCGCCACGGTTCTGCCTGTTGCCGCAGCGGAGCCGGAGCCATCGGCGGCCGGTCTTTGGCAGAAGATCGACGCTGAGACTGGGAAGACGGTCATATGGTTCCTGTTCGTCGAGAATGGCGGACTTTATGAAGGCGTTGCGGCGAAGCTGTTTCCGCGGCCGAGTGACGGCCCCACCCCGCCCGTTTGTACGACTTGCCGGGACGACCGCAAAGATGCGCCCCTGCTCGGATTGCCGATTATCAAGGACATGAAACGAAATGGCTTGCGGTACGAGGAAGGCAATATCCTCGATCCGCGGGACGGCAACATCTACAGCGCGATGATGACATTGAGCCCCGACGGCCAGGCGCTGACCGTTCGCGGCTATCTCGCCTTTGAGTTTCTCGGGCGTAACGAGGTCTGGTATCGCCTGCCTGACACCGCCATCAAGGAGCTCGATCCCATCGTCGTCGCCAAGTACCTGCCGGGGCAGGTGGTGACGACCTCCGCTACCCGGCATCCGCAAAGCAGCGCAAAATCGGCGAATCCTGTTCGCTAGCTCATGCAGAGAAAATCGTAAACGAGGGCGGGACAGAAAAGCTTGCCTCGGGTGGCTGGTTGCGCCCGATCGATCGCGTGCCGTCCCCGCCCTAAGGGAAACTTGGCGCTTGAACGTTCTTGGGCCGATACAGCATCGACCACATGGCGGTCACGGCTACCGCGATGCCGATGAGCAGAACCATCCAGAACGATATCAGTGGATCCACTCCAAACACCCGCTGCGCGGCAGCCAGCAGCAAAATGATCGCGGCCAGCACGATATTTGTCCAACTGTACCACGTCATGAAATCGGTCCGACGTGCCCACAGCGCAAGCAAGATTATGGCGACGCCGGCAGCTGTCAGCTCAATCTGGCTCATATCACCGGCCGGGATCGAAAAGATGGCGCGATAGACGAGCCATAACCCGATCAAAACGGTTGCAAAGTTTGCAATCATCATTGCACCTCGGTTTCATGGGTACGCTGGAGAAAGCGCCAAGTTATCGGCGGGATCGCGAGAAATGCAGCGCTGCTCGCGACGATCAGCCCCTTCCAGCCGACTTGAAGAGGCGTCCAGGCGACGATTGCGATCGCGGTAAGACCGTGCAATCCATATAAAATGAAGGACGTCTGCTGAAGCATGATTGCATCCCGCAGGCGCGCAATGGTGTAAACGAATCCATAGCCTCCCGCCAACGCCACGTAGAGTCCCAGGAGCAATGCCGACTGAAGTAGGCTGATCTCGCTCATTCGGCAGCTCCGGCGGCAGCCAGCACCGGCGCCCGTCTGCCGATCGTCAGCAAGTCCCATACCAAGGCCACATAGCCAGCGACGAACATGAGCCCGAAGATGAAGCGGGTGATCATCCCCTCGACGAACCAATGATTGTCCTGGCCGAGCATAAACGCTTCGTGAGTCGATCCGCCGATCGCGCGTTCAACGAAGGCTTGCGCAAAGCCCGACACTAACAGGGCGCCCACCATGCCAACGAGACCCATGTTCAGTGCGGCAAAGGACCACTTCCAAAGCGTGCCGTCCACGTATGCGAGGCCGCGGACCTTCTGGATAACCAGATAGATGACTGACAGCACACCACACGCGTAAGCACCCCAGAACGCAAAATGTCCGTGCGATACCGTCCATTGCGTCCCGTGGGCATAAAGATTGATCTGCGGCAGTGTGATCATGAAGCCCCAGACGCCGCCGCCGAGGAAATTGCCGAATGCCTCCGCCAGCATCCAATAGAAGGCTGGACGGTTCGTCGTCTTCATGTGATGAGTGCCGGCGTCATAGACCGCGTGTATGACCATTCCGAGAAGTGGCAACGGCTCGAGCGCCGAGAACAGGCCGCCGATGGTCAGCCAGTAGCTTGGGGTACCTATCCAGAAATAGTGGTGACCCAGCCCCAATATCCCCGTCCCGAGAACGAGCGC
>JBEKNW010000053.1:0-23456 GCA_049522435.1 Xanthobacteraceae bacterium | reverse complement strand
GGCACCGGATCGCTTAACGGCGACATACAGCTTGCCCGAGGCGGAGGCTGCGGCGGACACGGCGGCGGCGGCTGCAGGGGCGGCGGCGGCGGCGGACGAGGCTGCGGCGGCAGAGGCTGCGGCGGACACGGCGGCGGCGGACACGGTTGCGGCGGACACGGCTGCGGCGGGGGTGGCTGCGGCTTGGGTGGCTGCGGATGCTGGGGAGGCTGCGGCTGCGGCTGCTGTTTGTCGTGGGGAGGTTGCGCTCTCTGCTAGACTCGAGCACTTCCGATTACGTTGAGATATGCAGATCGTGATGGCCGGGCTTGCCCCGGCCCATCATGTTTTGTTTGTAGTGTTGCCCACGTGATGCGCGGGTCAGGCCTGTGCATGATGGCGAGAGCGCGTAGTTGACCTTATCCAGAAACGCTAGCGCGCGAGCTAGGCGGCGTAGTTTCAGCACCCTGATAATACGCCTTGCACCGGCAGTCCGGAGTTGCGGCAAAGTGTGTGTGCTGACCTCATGACAGGCGATCGCGCGACAAGTTTTACGCCGCATAACAGCAAAGACGTTCCGCAGTTCGCGCCGAATTTCACCGTCTATGTGCTGCCACCCGATGTCGTGTGCCTCTACTCCGAGGACCGGAAGTTCTTTCTTTACGGCGAGCTTTATTGTGCGCTCGCCGCCGCAATAGGAGAAGGTGGAAGGAGCTTTCGGGAGATCGTTCGCGAGCTGGAGCAGCATTTTCCGTCAGACAAAATCCACGAAGCCTTGAAGCGGCTGGTCGACCGCCGCTATATCCTCCCGGCATCGCGCTCTTCCGTTGGTGCCGCGGCCGCCTATTGGGCGAGCCTCGGCCTGTTGCCGGAGACCGCGCAGAAAAATCTCCAGAAGTGTCGCGTGCGCATTCAATCGATCGACGTGCAGGGTGCAACGGAACTCGGCGCCGCCCTGAGTGGGCTGGGCGTTCGCGTGGTGAAGCGCTCCGCCGACCTGACGGTCACGCTGGTGAGCGATTATTTCGAAGGACGGCTGGCGGAATTGAACCTGCAGCATTTGTCGGACCATACGCCGTGGCTGCTCGTCCAACCCTCCGGCATTTTTCCGCTGGTGGGCCCAGTGTTCAGCCCAGGCAAGAGTGCCTGTTGGACTTGCCTTGCCGACCGCATGAAACGGAACCGAGAGGTCAAGGCGCTTCTCGACCGCAGCGAGGCCCGCCGTGTCGCCGTTTCGCCTTTGGCCCGGCACACGTTCGGACAGAGCGCCATCCAGCTTGCAGCCGTCGAGATCGCGAAAGCGATCGCCACCGACTTTCGCACGGAATTAAGCGATCACATCGTCAGCCTCGACCTGCTGGGCTCGACCATCGTGAAGCACTACGTGGCGGCCCGCCCGCAATGTCCGGCCTGCGGCCGTAAGGAGCTGCGCGACCCAAAGCGTGCGCCGGCGCCGGTCGAGCTTGGCGCCGGCGCCAAGCTGGTCATGACCAGCGGGGGGTACCGGACCGTTTCGCCGCGGGCGACGGTTGCACGTTTCCGAAAGCACGTGAGCCCCCTCACCGGCGTGGTCTCGCGTCTTGAACGGATCGAAGCCGATTTGCCTTTGAACACCAACTACCGTGCCGCGCACAATTTTTCTCCGCCCGCCAAGACGGTCAATGACCTCAGGGCAGGACTGGGCGGCAGCAGCTTCGGCAAGGGCAGCACTGCCGAGCAGGGTGAAGCCAGCGCGCTTATGGAAGCGATCGAGCGTTATTCCGGAATTTTTCAGGGCGATGAGATCAGAGTGACACGGCGGTTCACTGATTTCCCGTCGGGGCAGGCCATTCTTCCGAACAAGGCCCTGCTGTTCAGCGACGCGCAATACCGGCAAGGCCAGTTGCCGACGCCCGACCCCGACGAACCGCAGAGGCCGGTCCCATTCGATCGATCGGCCGAAATCGAATGGTCGCCGGTCTGGTCTCTGCGCGACAAGCGCTTCAAATATCTTCCGACCACCCTGTTGTATTTTTTCTACAGGGGCCCGGCCGCCTTCCTGGCGGATTCCAACGGCTGCGCGGCCGGCAACACGCTCGAGGAAGCCATCGTCCAGGGATTCCTCGAGCTGGTGGAACGGGATGCATACGCCATCTGGTGGTACAATCGATTGCAGCGGCCGCAAGTGGACCTCGGCCAGTTCGACGATTCCTACGTCCGTGATCTGCAAAACCAGCTTGCCGAAACCGGACGCCGGCTTTGGGTGCTCGACGTCACCAGCGATCTCGGGATTCCGACCTTTGTGGCGATAACGCACTGGATGCAAAACGGGCAGGAAAATATCGAGTTCGGTTCTGGCGCGCACTTCGATGCCCGAATCGCCTTGCTGCGTGCGCTGACGGAGCTAAACCAATTCCTGTCCATCGGTCTGATGGGCGGCGGGACCGGAGAGAAATCGAGCCTTGACGGCACCACTCCATTGCGCCTGGAGGAGCATCCCTATTTGACGCCAAGCAACAGTCCGGCGGTCCAACCGGGCGTCGGCTCGAAGTTCGGCCATCTCGACACGCGCGAGCAGGTGACCGACTGCGTGCGCCTTGCCAAGCGAGCGGGCCTCGATTTCCTCGTCCTCAATCAGACGCGCCCCGACATCGACGTCCCGGTCGTCAGAGTGATCGTTCCGGGAATGCGGCATTTCTATCGCCGCTTCGCGCCCGGGCGGCTTTACGATGTTCCGGTAAAGCTCGGATTGCGGGACCAGCCGCTGTCGGAAAACGAGCTCAATCCGATTCACCCCCATACCTGAGGGTCATCCCCAGCTTGCGCGCTCCCGGAATAAAGAGAGGGCGAGGGGCTACGCCGGCAACGGTTTCCGCCCGGCTCGGCGATCGCGTCACGCTCGAAGCGCACGCGAACGGAAAAATCGTCGCCAGCTTCGATGGCTATTCGGTCGGCTTGGGAACGTTCAGCGCGGGCGCGGCGGATCGCGCGCAGGACCTGCGCATGGGTCTGCCACTCGCCTCGTTTGCGTCCGGCGGCCGGAACATCGACAAGGAGATTAATCTATTGGTCCGGCGATTGGCCAGGCACGGCCTATTGGAATACCGCCTCCGGGGGTCGCAAAACGACGAGGACCAGGTCGTCATCGAACCGCAGGTCGCCGATTATTGGCCGCGAACGCCACAGCTCGGCAACGCCGACGTTCTCGTCCTGTCGCGGTTCGCCTACATGCGACGGCGCGGCAATGAGATGGTCCTGGAATCGCCGCGCGCCGGCGCGTTGTTCAAAATTTGCGATCCGAAGATCGCGGCCGTCATCGCCATACTGTCTACACCACAACAAATCAAACAGCTCCGTCGGCAGGACGGTTTTCCGGGGGTCGAGCTTCTCGCCCTGCTAGTGGATTGCCAAATCCTTTTCAAGATCGATGCCGCCGGCGATAGCGGCCGCCGACCGGCAGAGGGTGACGGCAACCTCGTTCTTTGGGACTTTCACGATCTTCTGTTCCACACGCGCAGCACGCAAGGCCGACACGCCAACCCGCTCGGCGGACTTTATCCGCATGCTGGCGCGATCTCTCCGCTGCCGGCCGTGCGGCCCCGCTGGCCCGGAAAGAAAATCGATTTGCGCAAGTTCTCGGCCGCGCATTCGGAGGCAATCTCGCCGGTCGCAAAGCTCCTGCGGGAACGTCATTCGACGCGCAGCTTCGATGACCAGCGGCCGGTCACGCTCGCCGAGCTTTCGCTGTTTCTCGACAGCACCGCGCGTGTCCTGTCGAGATGGAAAAGCAGAGTCGACCTCGGCGACGCCGGTCCGGTGGTCGAGTACGCCGTCAGGCCGTATCCGTCGGCGGGCGCGGAATACGAGCTCGAACTCTATCTGGCCGTCGACAAATGCGAAGGGCTTGCCCGGGGATTCTATCATTACGACGCCGGCGGACACGCGCTGGTGCCGATCGGCGCCCGCACGCAGGAGCTGGAAGCGCTGTTGGCGGGAGCCCAATTTGCAATGGGCGTGCCCGCCGCGCCTCAGATCCTGATCACGATCGCTGCGCGCTTTGGCCGGATTTCATGGAAGTACAGCTCGATCGCCTATGCGCTCATTCTGAAGGACGTCGGCGTATTGATGCAAACGCTCTACCTGATGGCGACGGACATGGGGCTCGGCGGATGTGCGATCGGGACCACCAATATCGATCTGTTCGCGAAGATGACGGGGATCGAATTCCACGTCGAGGGCCCGGTCGGTCAATTTGCAATTGGTCGCGGCACGAAATCCGAGGCTTCCGACTGACAACGTGGCACCTTCGGTGTGGCTCGGGCAACGGCGACGCAAATGGCGACGCCACGGCCCAAGGGGGCGCGGATTTAAAGCCTTTAATCCCCGGTTGCCGCCCTTACCAAGACCACCGCCGGCCCCGCGGGTCGGAAGGATCGCGGGGTGCGACGCGCTCGAAGTATCCGATAGCGTTGGAACTCCGCTTTCCCACCAGCGCGAACCTGGCGCGCTGAGGGTCCATGCATTCGACGATCCAGCTGCCGTCCGACACTTCCATCGGACCGTTGAGGATTTCCCCGCCACTAGCCTTCACGCGCTTTGCCGCCGCGTCGATGTCGCCGACGTTGAAGTAAAAAAGCCAGAACGGGATCGGCACTGTCGGAGGCTTCGTGAACATGCCGCCGATCGTCTGCCCTCCGGCGGAGAACCGCTGATACGCGCCCATCGCGTCGATATCGGCGTCCGCTTTTTGCCAGCCAAAGATCTCGCCATAGAAAGCGAACGCCTTCTCCCAGTCGGCGGCGAGCAGTTCATGCCAGCGGATGCGGCCGGGTGCGCTAAGCTCGGCGGGCCGCTCGCGGCGGGGCCTCAGCCACTGCAACAACGCAAGCGTTGCCATTTGCGGGTCAGCGACGACCGAAAAACGGCTGATGTTGAGGATGTCCTGCGGTGGGACGTGCACGGCTCCGCCGAGGCGCTTAATCCGGTCGGCGGTAGCGTCCACGTCCTCGACTGCGACATATCCGATCCAGCTCGGCTTCTCGCCTATTTTTTTCGCGTCTTCCGGCAGGCCCATCAGCCCGCTGACCGAGGCCCCTGCAACGGTAAACAGGGTATAAGCCATACCGGGCATCGACGCGTCCTCGGTGCCCCAGCCCACGACCTTGGTGTAGAAGGCCTTGGCGGCGTCCATATCTGTCGTCATCAACTCGTACCAGACGAAACGGCCATGAGAATCGGCCATGCCTGTTTCTCCCGATATCGGGCGAGGGCCCGTCAGCGACTGCTGCCCAGGGGGACTGGCGTCGGAGCCGGGCTCGTCGTTTTCGATCGCATTGCGCAGCTTGGCGAGGGTCTCCGCGGAGCCGACGAAGAGACCAGGAGGAATCCGCCGCGCCTCCATCAAGTTCAGAATATATTTGGTACTCGGCGTCGAGCCAACAACGAATTCGAGGAGCTGGAACCAGACGATCTCGTAGATGAGTGCGGCCAAGCCGCTGCCGACAAAGAAACAGAGCACGAGGGGGTAGAATTTGCCGGGTGCTGCAGAGTGCGGCGCGCGATCGATGTCGCTCATCGACACCCCTAAAACTCAATTCGGATGTTGGGAACATTGCGAGCATGCCCGACCTGCACCGTGCCGTCCAGCGCTGAGGATTTGCGTCCAGTGTAGGTCGTCATTCCGTAGGGGCGCCCCTCGTGGGCGCCCTCAAAGGGGCCATGGGGCGCCACGTGGGCGGCCACAAGGGCCGCCCCTGCGAGGCGATTGCGCTCAGGGGATCAGAACTGCCGCGCCTTCGAAGCGGCCTGCCCGCAAATCGGCCAGCGCCGCGTTCGCTTCCACCAATGGATAGCGGGTGATCTGCATCTTGATCCCGGCCTGCGGCGCGATCGCCAAAAACTCGCGCGCGTCTAGACGCGTCAGATTGGCGACCGAGACGAGCTGGCGCTCCTCCCAGAGGAGGCGATAGGGGAAGCTCGGGATATCCGACATGTGGATGCCGCCGCAGACGACGCGTCCGCCTTTCTTCACCGCGGCGAGCGCGGCCGGCACCAGCGCGCCGACCGGCGCAAAAATGATGGCGGCGTCGAGCGGTTCCGGCGGCATGTCGTCGGAGCCGCCGGCCCAGACCGCGCCGAGCGCGCGCGCGAAGTTTTGCGAGGTGGTGTCGCCGGCCCGCGTGAACGCGTAGACGCGCCGCCCCTGCCATGCCGCGACCTGGGCCAAAATATGGGCGGCGGCGCCGAAGCCGTAGAGGCCGAGCGCAATCCCCTCCCCGGCCATGCGGTAGCTGCGCCAGCCGATGACGCCGGCGCAAAGGAGCGGCGCCTCCTCCGCGGCATCGATGCCTTCGGGCAGCGGGAAACAGAAGCGCGCGTCAGCGACCGTATGCGTCGCATAGCCGCCGTCGCGGGTGTAGCCGGTAAACAGCGGGTGATCGCACAAATTCTCCCGCCCGGAACGGCAATAGGGACAAACGCCGCAGGTCGCGCCCAGCCAGGGCACGCCGACGCGCTCGCCGAGCTTGAACCCGGTCACGCCCGGCCCGATCGCCGCGACGCGGCCGACGATTTCGTGTCCCGGCACGATGGGCAGCTTCGGATGCGGCAACTCGCCATCGACCACGTGCAGATCGGTGCGGCAAACCCCGCAAGCCGCGATCTCGACCAAAATTTCGCCGCCCGCCGGCTGCGGAACCGGCCGCTCCCGCAGAACGAGCGGCGTCTTCGGCCGATCGAGCACCATCGCGCGCATCACGGATTTCGTCTCTGCCATGGAACATCAGGTTGGCTTGTGGTACTTGGTTTAGCCGAATATATGAGCGGCGATGACAGGAGTCGGCCGCGTGCGCGAAAATTTGAGCGGAGCAGCTCTCCGAATACCTGTATCTTCGAGATCGAACTCACGCGTGCCGACGAGGGGGTATGGACTGCGACGAGCAAGTTCGTTCCGGGGCTGAACGTCGAAGGTGAAACTTGTGACGAGGCGATTGCGGAGGCTCGCATCTGGGCTCCGGAATTGCTGCGCGTAAATGGCGCCGTGGCCGAGAACGAAGCGATTGAACTCGTGTTCACCCGCAGGGGCGAGCGCCTCGCCATCGAATAAGCTTCCATGCCGAGCCTTTCGGAGCATGGACCAGACGCTCTCTTGCGTCGGAACGGCTGCCGCTTGGTTCGCGACGGCGCCAAGCACGAAATGTGGTGGAGCCCAATCACGGGAAAAAGCTTCATTGTGCCGCGACGATTGAAAGGCGAAGGTACGCTTCGCGCGATCCTGCGTGATGCCGGCATAAGCCATCCCAAATATCACCGCTGAAAAGCATGCGCACCGAAGAACCACGCACCGTCCGCCTGACGGATTACCGCCCGCCCGACTGGCTGATCGAGACCGTCGACCTCGACGTGTCGCTCGACCCGACGGCGACGAGGGTCCGCGCCAAGCTCAAGTTCAAGCCCAACAGCGCCGGTACGCCGGCGCCGCTTGTCCTCGACGGCGAGGAACTCAAGCTGCGCTCGCTCGCGCTCGACGGCAAGCCATTGCCGAACGGCAGCTTCCTTGCCACACCCGAGCGGCTCACCATCGCGCAACCGCCGAACCGGCCGTTCGAGCTCGAGATCGAGACCGTCATCGACCCCGCGGCCAACACCCGGCTCATGGGCCTCTACCGCGCCGGCGCCACCTATTGCACGCAGTGCGAGGCCGAGGGCTTTCGCCGCATCACCTACTTCCTCGACCGGCCGGACGTGATGGCCGTCTATACGACGCGCATCGAAGCCGACAAAAGCGAGGCGCCGGTGCTGCTGTCGAACGGCAATCTCGTGGCTCACGGCGACGTTCCCGGCACCACCCGGCATTTCGCGGTCTGGCACGATCCCTTCAAAAAGCCCTGTTATTTGTTCGCGCTCGTTGGCGGCAAGCTCGCGCGCGTTGCGGACAGCTTCACCACCATGTCCGGCCGCAAGGTCGCGCTCGCCATCTATGTCGAGCCGGGCAAGGAGGAGCGCTGCCTCTACGCCATGGACAGCCTCAAGCGCGCCATGCGCTGGGACGAGCAAGCATTCGGCCGCGAATACGATCTCGACATCTTCATGATCGTCGCCGTCTCCGCGTTCAACATGGGTGCGATGGAGAACAAGGGCCTCAACGTCTTCAACGACAAATACGTGCTGGCCTCGCCGGCGACCGCAACCGACACCGATTATGCCCATATCGAGGCGGTGATCGCCCACGAATATTTCCACAATTGGACCGGCAACCGCATTACCTGCCGCGACTGGTTTCAGCTCTGCCTGAAGGAGGGCCTCACCGTCTTCCGCGACCAGGAATTTTCCGCCGATCAGCGCTCACGCGCGGTCGAGCGCATCGGCGACGTGCGCGCGTTGCGCTCGCACCAATTCGTCGAGGATGCCGGTCCCCTGGCCCATCCGGTGCGGCCCGAACTCTACCACGAGATCAACAACTTCTACACCACAACGGTGTACGACAAGGGCGCCGAAATCGTGCGCATGATCAAGGTTCTGCTCGGCCCCGATGTTTTTCGCCGGGGCATGGATCTCTATTTCGCCCGGCATGACGGCGAGGCCGCGACGGTCGAACAATTCGTGCAGTGCTTCGCCGACGTCAGCGGGCGCGATTTTTCGCAGTTCATGCGCTGGTACACGCAGGCAGGGACGCCGGAAATCGTAGTCTCGCCGTATTACGATCCGCATGGAAAAACCTACCGGCTCGACATCACGCAGACCATCCTGCCGACGCCCGGCCAGCCGCACAAGGAACCGATGCTGATCCCGCTCGCGGTCGGGCTCGTCGGCAGTAACGGCGGTGATCTGCCGCTCATGCTCGACGGCCGCCCGCTTGATCGCTCGGTGTTGGAGTTGAAGGAGCCGAACCAGAGCTTCCTCTTCACCGGCATCGCCGAGCGGCCGATCCCATCGCTCAATCGCGGTTTTTCGGCGCCGGTGAAGCTCGCGTTACCCATCGAATATAGTGACCTTCGCTTCCTCGCCGCGCACGATCGCGATCCATTCAACAATTGGCAGGCGGTGCAGACGTTGGCGATGTCGCTTTTGACCGCGAACGTCGCTTTTTTGCGCGCCGGCGCGCCGACGCGCGACGACGAAGGGCTGATGGCCGCGCTCGGCGCGATCCTCGCCGACACAAAAAAACTCGAGCCCGCCTTCATCGCGCTCACGCTCACGCCGCCGAGCGAGGCCGACATCGCGCGCGAGATCGGCCGCGACGTCGATCCCGATGCCATCTTTGCCGCGCGCCGACAATTGCGCGCAGCGACCGGCAAGCGGCTCGGCACGGCGCTGTCCGACACCTATAAGCAGATGATCACGCCCGGATCGTATCGGCCCGACGCCGCGAGCGCCGGACGGCGCGCGCTCAAGAACGTTTGCCTCGACCTCTTGGCGGCGACAGAAGAGAGCGAGGCCATTTTCCGCGCGCGTTCGCAGTACGAGAGCGCCGACAACATGACCGACCGCATGGCGGCGCTCGAGACCCTCGCCCTGCACGACCGGCCCGAGCGCGCAGCAGCCCTCGACGATTTCTACGCCCGCTATGCCGACGATCCGCTGATCATCGACAAATGGCTCGCCTTGCAGGCGGCGATCCCGGAGCCGGCGACGCTCGAACGGGTGCGCGCGCTGACCTCGCACCCTGCATTTTCCATGGCCAATCCCAACCGCGTGCGTTCGCTGATCGGTTCGTTCGCGCAGGCCAACCACACCCAATTCAACCGCACCGACGGCGCCGGCTATGATTTCGTCGCCGACATCGTGCTCATGCTTGATCCGAAGAATCCGCAAGTGGCGGCACGCCTGATGGGCGCGTTCCGTTCCTGGCGCGCGCTCGAAGCGGGGCGGCGCGCGCGCGCGCGAGCGACGCTGCGCCGCGTCGCCGCGGCACCAACATTGTCGCGCGATGTCGCCGACATCGTCGCCCGCACGCTGGCCGAGAGCTAAGCGGCACTCTCGTCCTCGTTATGGCCGGACTCCAGGTCCGTGGGCATGACAGCGAACGCAATCCAGCGCATTTCCGTCTCTGCGCTGCGGCAAAAAAAACGCGGGATAGCGCGTAAAAAAATATTGACTCCGGACTCTCGACAAAACGATTCGCATCGATTCTTATGACTGTGATTCGGAGGAGGTGCGGCACATCCTTCCGGTCGCGGGTGCAGGGGACCGTCCGAACGGAGGCAGGCGATGGCGCGCGCCGAGACGGCGAGTGCGTCTTTACGTTCCGATTCGATCCAGGGGCTGGCAAAATCGATTGCCAAACCCGCTTATCGGCGGCTGTTGAGCGCCGAGCCGCTGTTACGCCGCGCCGTCCCGGTTCTCATCATCGCCTTCCTCATCACGATCTGCATCGGTACCGTGGTGCAGGTGCTCGAACAGCGCCGGCAAGTCATGCTCGACGCGCGACAGTCGGTCGAGGCGCTCGCCGATGAACTCGCCATTGAGCTCGATAATCCGGGAAAGGACCTGAGAGCGAACCCCGGCCGCACGTCCGCGGTGCTGCAGCGCGCGCTGCCGGCCTGGGCGGCGGCAGCAGACCGATCGATCCTGGTCGGCGACGCCGACGGCACGATCATCGCCAGCGTCCCAAGCGATCCGCAGAAGCTCGGCCGCCACATCCTCGACGTGCTCGGACCCGCGCAGCCGCTGACCACCTTCGGCGCCGCTGCCGGCACGCTGGAGATCACGCTCGCCGACGGCGCCGCCGCTTTCGCCACGGTGCGGGCGTTGAAGAATCCGCTGGGAATCGTTGCCGTCGTCGAGACGAGCGGCAACGCGCTCGCCAACTGGAGATCGACCACCGCGCTCACCGTCACGCTGTCGGCAACGACCGGCTTCGTGGTGCTCATCCTCGGCTTCGCCTTCCATTGGCAAGCGACGCGCGCGCGCGAGGCCGACCTCATCCACGACACCGTGCGCAGCCGCATCGACACCGCGCTCAACCGCGGCCGCTGCGGGCTGTGGGACTGGGACCTCGCGCGCGGCCGCGTGTTCTGGTCGCACTCGATGTTCGACATCCTCGGGCTGCCGGCGAAGGACGAGCTGCTCAGTTTCGGCGAGGTCAACGCGCTGGTGCATGAAGGCGACATCGACCTCTACGCGCTGGCGCGGCAACTCGCGGACGCCAAAATGGCCTCGATCGATCACGCCTTCCGCATGCGCCACGCCGACGGCAGATGGCTGTGGCTGCGGGCGCGCTGCGAATTGGCGCGCCAGGAGGGCGAAACCGGCCTGCATCTCATCGGCATCGCCGTCGACATCACCGAACAAAAGAGCCTCGTGGAAAAGACGAATGCGGCAGACCTGCGGCTGCGCGACGCCATCGAGACCATACCGGAGGCGTTCGTGCTGTGGAACGCCGACAATCGCCTGGTACTGTGCAATTCGAATTTCCAAGAACTGCATCGCCTGCCCGACGAGGCCGTAGTGGCGGGTGCGCCCTACGAAACGGTCGTGGCCGCGGGCCGTAAACCGATCATTCGGACCACGATTGCCAACGAGGACGGCCAGCTGCAGGGCGCGCGCACCTTCGAGGCGCAACTCGACGACGGGCGCTGGATGCACATCAGCGAACGGCGCACCAAGGACGGCGGCTATGTCTCCGTCGGCACCGACATCACCAAGATCAAGCAGCACGAGCAGAAGCTCATCGAGGGCGAGAAGCGACAGATTGCGACGATCAACGACCTGCGCAAATCGCAGCAGGCGCTGAAGCGCCAGACCGGCGAACTTGCCGACCTCGCGGAGAAATATGCCGAGGAAAAGACGCGCGCCGAGGAGGCGAACCAGGCCAAATCGAAATTTTTGGCCAATATGAGCCACGAATTGCGCACGCCGCTCAACGCCATCATCGGCTTCTCCGAAATCATGGAATCTGCAATGTTCGGACCGCTCGGCGCGGAAAAATACAGCGAATATTCCTGCGACATCCGCGAAAGTGGCCAGTACCTGCTCGATGTCATCAACGACATCCTCGACATGTCGAAGATCGAGGCCGGCGGCATCCGCCTTGCGCCCGAAGTCGTGGAGCTTGACGGCATTCTGGCCGACTGTCTGCGCGTAATCTTGGGGCGCGCCAACGAAAAGCATCTGATCCTCCATTCGCACATTGCTTCCGGCATCCAGCTCACGGCCGACCGCCGCGCGCTGAAGCAGATCGCGCTCAATCTTTTATCGAATGCCGTGAAGTTCACGCCCGACGGTGGCGCGGTGACCGTGCGCGGCCGCGTGCGCGGCGACATGGTCAGCATCGCCATCGAGGACAACGGCATCGGCATCGCTAAGGACGCGCTGCACAAGCTCGGCCGGCCGTTCGAACAGGTCGAAAGCCAGTTGACCAAGCGACACCAGGGATCGGGCCTCGGTCTCGCGATCGCCAAATCGCTCGCCGAGTTGCATGGCGGCGCCATGCGCATCCGCTCGGTGCTCGGCGCTGGCACCACGGTCGTCGTGCGGCTGCCGCTGAAGGCACGAGAGCCGGCGCGCGCGGAGGGCGAGACTGTGTTATAGTTGGAATATGATCCGGATCTATACGTTCGTTTTCCAGCCTGAGCCCGAGGGTGGGTACACCGTGACCTGCCCCGCTTTACCCGGTCTCGTCACTTACGGCGACACGCTCGATGAAGCCCGAAGCATGGCCCGCGACGCAATGGACGGGCTGATCGAGGTAATGCTCGAGATGGGCGAGACACTTCCCGAAAGTGATGCGCCGGATGTTATGCCCCGCTTCAATCGTTTGGCTCATATCTTGCGGGATGAAGGCGAAGCTGAGCCGATCTTTGAGCAACTGAGCGCAGCGGTCGGCGAAAAGGTATGAGCAGACTGCCGAGCCTGCGGCCGCGGCGGGTGGTGACGACTTTGGAGCGGGCTGGGTTTGTCGTCGTTCGGATAGTTGGTAGCCATTATCAGCTGTTTAATGAGCGAACGCGCCGGCATACGACGGTGCCGTATCACAACCGTGATCTGCCGCGCGGCACTGTTTCCGCAATCATCCGGCAAGCTGGGCTGACGCGAGAGGAATTTCTAAATTTGCTCCGATGACGGCGCCACTCAGGGCCCCCTCCCCAAAATCCGCACGAAGCACTCGCGCACCTGGCGCTGCGTTTCCACGACATGGGCCTGCAGCGCGGGAAAATCCGGCAGATCGGCGGCGCGAGCGAGCAGGCCGAGCACGCCGGCGCTCGCCGATTTCGGATCGAACGCCCCGGGCAAGCAGAGCCGGAGGATCTGCGTGAGATCGTGATAAAGCAGGACCGCGGGGCGCAGCACCGCGGCGTCCTCGGCCGCGAGCACACCGACCCGCGCCGCCTTCTCCAGCATCCGAGCCGTCGAGGTATCGAGGATTTCCGGCGTTGCGGCGGCGTGCACGAGTTGCAGATATTGGGCGATGAACTCGATATCGATGAGCGCGCCGGCCGCGTATTTGAGGTCCCAGGGATCGGCATCGCCCTTTTCCTTGGCGATCGCCGCGCGCATTTCGATGACGTCCGCGGCGGTCGCGCGCGCGTCGCGCTTGCGGCAGAGCACGTTGCGGATCACCGCCTCGACCCGCGCGGCGAAGGCCGACGACCCGGAGACGACGCGCGCGCGGGTCAGCGCCATATGCTCCCAGGTCCAGGCCTCGCGCTCCTGGTAGCTGATGAAACCGTCAATTTGCGTCGCCAGCGGACCGGAACGGCCGGAAGGACGCAGGCGCATGTCGACCCGATAGAGCACGCCGTAATTGGTCTGCGCCGTGAGCGCGCTGATCAAGCGCTGGGTGAAGCGCGCAAAATACTGAGCGCCGTAGAGCGGGCGCTTGCCGTCGGAATTCGGATGCTCGGCGTCGAAATCGTAGACGACGATGAGATCGAGGTCGGAACTCGCGGTCATCTCGCGCGCGCCGAGCCGGCCGAGCGCCAAAATCGCGGTCTCTTGGCCGCGCACGCGCCCGTGCATGGCGGCAAAATCGGCTTCCACGCGGTTATGCAGCGCGCGGATGAGGACATCGGCCAGCCCGGCGAACACTTCGCCCGCCTGCTCGGCCGAAACCGATCCCGAGAGGATGCGCGCGCCGATCAGGAACATGTGTTCCTGGCCGAACAAGCGGATCGCATCGAGCACGTCCTCGTAGCCGCGGGCCTCGCCGAGCGCGGGCGCAAGCTCCGCTTCGAGCCGCCTTGCCTCGGGCGGCGCGCCAAAAAAACTCGGGTCGATCAGCGGATCGATAACGTGCGGGTTCTGCGCCAAAATATCGGCGAGGCGCGGGGCGACGCCGAGAATGAGCGCGATGAAGCCAATGAGCTCCGGATTTTGTCGCAGCAGCGAAAGCAAACGTCCGCCGGCGCGCAAGCCGGCGAGAAATTGATCGAAAGCGGCAAGAGCCGCGTCCGGATTTTCCGCGCGGGAGAATTGATCGATGATGACCGGGACAAGCGCGGTGAGGTTCGCTCGCGCCTGCTCGCCCCGCAAGGCGCGGTAGGCCGGCGCACGCCAGCGGTGCACGGCGGCGGCGACCTCGCGCGGTTGCCGAAATCCCATATGCGCCAGCCGATCGAGCGTCTCGCTCTCGCCCTCACCCGTCGTGAACGACAAGTTCTGCTGCCGTGCGAGAAAGGCCGGCGCGCGTTCGAACAGCCTGACATAATGCTTCTCGACCATGCGCAAATGCGCCACAAGCACACTGGCGAAATCGTCGCGGTCCTCGAAGCCAAGAAAACGGGCGAACTCTCCGAGCGCATCGCGATCGGAGGGTAACGTGTGCGTTTGCTCGTCGGCCATCATCTGCAAGCGGTGCTCGACGCGGCGCAAAAAATCATAGGCCGCCGTCAGCTCGTCGCGCGCCGCGGCGTCGATCCAGCCGCCCGCCGCGAGCGCGGCGAGCGTCGCGACCGTCGAGCGGCCGCGCAGCTCGCCGTGGCGCCCGCCGGCGATCAGCTGCTGCGTCTGCACGAAAAACTCGATCTCGCGGATGCCGCCGCGGCCGAGCTTGATGTTGTGACCCTCGACCGCGATCTCGCCGTGGCCCCGGTAGGCATGGATCTGCTGCTTCATCGCCTGCACGTCGGCGACCGCCGCGTAATCGAGGTACTTGCGCCAGATGAAGGGCGAGAGATCGCGGATGAACTTTTCGCCGGCGGCGAGATCGCCCGCGCTCGGCCGCGCCTTGATCAGCGCCGCGCGTTCCCAGTTCTGTCCGCGGCTCTCGTAATAGTCGAGCGCCGCTTCGGTCGAGATGGCGATCTGGGTCGAAGACGGATCGGGGCGTAGCCGCAGATCGACGCGGAAGACGTAGCCGTCCGCCGTGCGCTCCTGCAGCAGCTTCACCAGGTCGCGCGTCACGCGCAGGTAGAACTGCGCGGCCTCTACGCCTGGCGCCAGCGTGGCGACGGCCGCATCGAAGAACACAATGAGATCGATGTCGCTGGAGAAATTCAGCTCATGGCCGCCCATTTTGCCCATTGCAAGTACGATGTAGCCGGACCCTGCTTCGGGATTTTGCGGATCGGGCAGACGGAGCTTGTCGCGCCTGGCGGCCTCGCCGAGCAGATGGCGGACGCCGGCGCCGAGCGCCGTCTCGGCGAAATCGGTGAGCGCAGCCGTGACCCGCGCGAGCGGCCACACGCCGCCGATATCGGCGAGCGCGACGAGGAGCGCCGCTTCCGCCTTCATGCGGCGGAGAACGCGCATCACCTCAGCCGACCCCCGCGCCGCCGTGGCGGCGTGGCGCGTCTTGGCGAGAAGCGCGGCGAGTTCCTCTTCCGGATTGCGCCTGAGCAGGCGGAGAAAGCGCGTCGGGTCCTGGCGAACGAGGTCCCAGAGGTAAGGCGCCGCTTCGGCGGTGCCACCGAGCAAGCTTGCCAGTGGCGGATGCTCCTCGATCAGGGATTTGAGCGCTCTGCCGGCGGGCTTTCGCGCTAAGCCCGCGAGCCACTCGCAGAGGCGGCCGCGACCCGGCGCCGACGAAAGCGGCAGCCCCCACCCCAACCCTCCCCCGCGAGCGGGGGAGGGTTGGGAGGAAGTTAGTCGCCGGACCAACGCCGCTGCGTCGAGATTGTACTTCGGCCGCTTGCTGGGCGCAGGCCGCCGCATCACGTCCCCGCCGGTCCAGCGCGCGGCAGAGCGATGATGCTCTTCAAGCCGGGGTGATTGTCCTCGAGCTTGAGTTCGCCGCCGTGCAGCCGCGCGATGGCGGAGGCAAGGCTCAGGCCCAGGCCAGAGCCCGGCTCCGATCGGCTCTGCTCGAGCCGCACGAAACGCTCGACGACGCGGCCGCGATCGGCTTCGGGAATGCCGGGCCCGCGATCCGCCACCGTCAGCGTGATGCGCTCCCCGTCCGCACCGGCCCCGACCACGATCTCGGCCGCTTCGCCATTGATCCGGCTGCTCTGTGGCCCGGCATATTTGATCGCGTTATCGACGAGGTTCGCGAGCGCCTGGCTGACCAGCTCGCGATTGCCGCGCACCGGCGCTGCGGCCGGCGCGTCGACCTTGAGTGCAAGCCCCTTCTCGTCGGCCAGCGGCTCGTATAATTCGCCCACGTCGCGCGCGATTTCGGCCGCGTCGAATTCGGTCATGTTGTCGCGCGCCTGCCCGGACTCGGCGTGCGCGATCATCAACAGCGCGTCGAAGGTGCGGATGAGTTCATCGGATTCGGCGATGGTGGATTCCAGCGCTGCGCGGTAATCGACATCGCCCTTGGCGCCGCGCAGCGCCTGCTCACAGCGGTTGCGCAGCCGGGTGAGCGGCGTTTTGAGGTCGTGGGCGATGTTGTCGGAGACTTCCTTGAGGCCGTGCATCAGCGCCTCGATGCGCTCGAGCATGGCGTTGACGTTGTCGGCGAGGCGGTCCAGCTCGTCGCCGGTGCCGGCGACCGGCAAGCGGCCGGAAAGATCGCCGGCCATGATGGTCTGCGACTTCTCGGTCATCGCGTCGATCCGGTTGAGCACGCGGCGGCTGACGAAGAACCCGCCGGCGAGCCCGAGGACGACGACCAGCGCGAACGACCAGCGCCCGGCATTGGCAATGATGCCGTAGAGACGCTCGCGTTCTTCGAGGTCGCGCCCGACCAGCAGGTGGAAGCCGTCTGGCAGCTGCACCACCTGCACCAGCGCGCGATGTTCAGCTTCTTCCGGCGCTTCGATCCGGCGGTAGGAGGTTTCGAGCCACCCTGGATGGTCGAAGACGCCGGGTTCCAGCGAGCCGACATTGCCGGCCAGGCCCTCTCCGCTCGGGGTCGTCACCAGATAGAGGCTCGACCCCGGCCGCCGCGAGCGCAGTTCGACGACGATCACCAATCGCCGCATGCCGCCCTGCATGTACGCAGCGCGCAGGCCGCTGATTTCCGAATTGACGGTGCTGGTGATCTGCTCGGTGATGAGCCGGCGGGTATTGAGGGCCAAATAGCCGAGCAGCGAGGCCGCGAACAGGACGAACACCAGAAGATAGACGAGCGTCAGCTGGAACGCCGTGGTGCGGAGGAGTTTACCGAGCGCCGTCACGAAGGAAATTCTCTGTGGTATGCAAGCCGCATGTATGCGTTCATGATTTGCCAGTCTAGCGCAGCCGTTTCAAGGTCCGAACCAGGGAAGCGCAAATAAGGAACCGCCCATGGGACCTCTCGCGGGCTTTCGCATCGTCGAGTTCGTCGGTATCGGCCCCGGGCCAATGGCGGCGATGCTGTTCGCCGACCTTGGCGCGAGCGTTATCCGATTGGATCGGCTAACCCCGAGCGGCCTCGGCATCGACAGGTCGGCGGACAGGTCGGCGCGTTTTGATTTGCTGGCGCGCTCGCGTCCGTCGGTAGCGGTCGATCTGAAACATCCTGACGGGCTCGCGCTTGCTGCCGATCTCATCGGCAAAGCCGATGCCCTGATCGAAGGATTTCGGCCCGGCACGATGGAACGCCTCGGCCTCGGCCCGGAGCTGGCGCTGGCACGAAACCCGCGTCTCGTTTACGGCCGCATGACGGGATGGGGACAATCGGGTCCGCTTGCTCAGGCGGCGGGCCATGACCTCAATTACCTCGCTTTGATCGGGGCGCTCGCCGCCATCGGGCGCGCTCACGCAAAACCCACGCCGCCGCTGAACTTGGTGGCGGATTTCGGCGGCGGCGCGCTCTATCTCGCCTTCGGCATGGCCTGCGCCATGGTCGAGGCGCAGCGATCCGGCAAGGGGCAAGTCGTCGACGCGGCGATGACCGACGGCGCCGCTTCCCTGATGACGATGTTTTATGGCCTTTATGCAGCGGGCCTGCACAGTCTCGAGCGGGGAACCAATTTGCTCGATTCCGGCTCCGCGATCTACGACGTGTACGAATGCGCAGACGGTCGATACGTGGCGATCGCGCCGCTCGAGCTCAAATTCCGCAAGGTGCTGTTCGAGCGGCTCGGCCTGCCTTACACGACTGACGACGGGGCGGACCTGCGCAGCAAACTTACAAAACTCTTCAACACACGGACCAGAGACGAATGGTGTGAGCTGCTGGAGGGAACAGATGCCTGCTTCGCGCCGGTTCTCACCATGGAAGAGGCGCCGCATCACCCTCATAACATCGCTCGCGGCTCTTTCATCGAGCTCGACGGCGTGGTGCAGCCGGGCCCAGCGCCGCGCTTCAGTAGAACGCCCTCCGGCCGACCGACGCCGCCCCAAGAGCCGGGAGAAGGATCGCGCGCCGCCCTTGCCGACTGGGGCATTGCGAATGAGAGGATCGAGGCCCTGTTGGCTGCCGGTGTCCTCGGAGGATCTGAAGCGCAACGTTCAGCAGACTGATGCGCCATCCACCATCCGCTCGTCCCCGCGAAAGCGGCGACCCAGATTTCACGGCAACAACGCAATCCTCGTCTGGATTCCCGCCCGGGCGGGAATGAGAGGAACAAAACTACCGCGCGCCGTCGCGGATCATGTAGCCGGCGCCGCGCACCGTGTGCAGGAGCGGCTGCGCGAAGCCTTTATCGATTTTGGACCGCAGCCGCGAAATGTGCACGTCGATGACGTTGGTCTGCGGGTCGAAATGATAATCCCAGACGTTCTCGAGCAGCATGGTGCGGGTGACGACCTGGCCGGCGTGCCGCATCAGATATTCGAGCAGCCGGAATTCGCGCGGCTGCAGCTGCAGCTCCTGCCCGGCGCGGCTCACCTCGTGAGAAAGCCGGTTGAGTTCGAGATCGGCGACGCGATAAACGGTTTCCTCGCCGCGGCTGCCTCGCCTGCGGGCAAGCGCCTCGACGCGCGCCAGCAATTCCGAGAACGCGTAGGGCTTGGCGAGATAATCGTCACCGCCCGTGCGCAGTCCCTTCACGCGGTCGTCGACCTGGCCGAGTGCCGAGAGGATGAGCACCGGGGTCTCCACGGACTTGCTGCGCAAGGTGCCGATGACCGACAGCCCGTCGAGCTTCGGCATCATGCGATCGACAATCAACACGTCATACTGACCGTCGAGCGCGAGCGCCAAGCCCTCCTCGCCATCGGTCGCCCGGTCGGCGATGTAGCCGACCTCGCGGAATGCCTTGACCAGATAATCGGCGGCGTCGCGGTCGTCCTCGATGATGAGAAGGCGCATGATTGCGTATCGCCGCACTGCGGAAGCAATTGGGGCCGGGCGGGCGGCCCCATCCTCAATGATATCGTCTCGCAAGGTTCACCGGGCAACGTGGTCACGGGAAAAATGAGGGGGCGGCGAGCGTTAAGCTTGCCACCCCCTCGACCGACTCCACCCCGGCGGGGGCGACGGATTGCCGGGAGGCAGAGTTGGTATTGGGCGGGGACGGGCCTTGCGGCCCGTCCCCAGGGTACGCCCGCCAGCGGGGGCGACGGATGCCGGCGGATCGCCCCATTACTCTAGAACCTTCGGTTCGCAGCGAATGAGAACCAGGCTCCAACCCTTCATGTGAGCATGATCTTTTCCGAAAAGCAGCGCCCGCTTTTCGGCATCATGCTCTAGGCGTTGCCAAGCGGCAGGGCGACGAAGCGCGTGCCCTCGCCCGACTTCACCCGGAACAACAGAGTGTGCTTGCCCTCCTGGCGTGCATCCGTGAGTTGCTTGCGGACATCGGCGGGGTTCGAGACCGATTTGCCGCCAACGTCGAGGATCACGTCACCGACTTGGAAGCCATGATCGGCGGCGACGCCGTTCGGATCGACCGCGGTGACGACCACGCCGTTGCCGTCCGACCCGGAAGCCTTGCTCCCGGGCGCCAGCGTGAACCCGAGCTTCGGCACGTCGTTATCGGGGAGTTCGCGCTGGTTCTGCTGGTTCGCGGCTTGGTGCTCGCTCGGCAGGGTGCCGAGTGTCAACGTCACGGTCTTCTCCTGACCCCGGCGGATCAGGCCGAGTTTGACAGAAGTACCCGGAGCCATCGTGCCGATCCGGCGCGAAAGCTCACGCGCATCGCTGATGGATGAGCCGTCGACCGAGGTGATGACGTCGCCGCTCTCGATTCCGCCCTTGGCCGCGGGGCTGTTGGGCTGCGGTTCGGAGACAAGGGCGCCGGCGGCCTTCTTCAGGCCGAGGCTGTCGGCGATATCGGGGGTCACCGGCTGAATCTGTACGCCGATCCATCCGCGGGTGACGCTGCCCTTCTCGCGCAGTTGGGCGACCACGCTCTTGACCGTATCGGCGGGGATGGCGAAGGCGATGCCGACGGAGCCGCCGGAGGGCGAGAAGATGGCGGTGTTGACGCCGATCACCTCTCCATCGACGTCGAAGGTCGGGCCGCCGGAATTGCCCTTATTGACCGGCGCGTCGATCTGGATGAAGTCGTCATAGGGACCGGCGCCGATATCGCGGCCGCGGGCCGAGACGATGCCGGCGGTCACGGTGCCGCCGAGCCCGAACGGATTGCCGACCGCCAGGACCCAGTCGCCGACCCGCGGCGCGCTGTCGGCAAGCTTCACGTAGGGGAAGTCCTTGCCGTCGACCTTGATCAAAGCGAGGTCGGTGCGCGTGTCGGTGCCGATGACCTTGGCGTCGTAGATGTTGCCGTCGTCGGTCGTGACCTGCACGTTCTCGGCATTCTGGACCACGTGATTGTTGGTCACGGCGTAGCCGTCGGCCGTGATGAAGAAGCCGGAACCCTGGCCGGTAATGATCTGGTGGCCGCCTTCACCCTTGTTGGGCATGCCGAAGTGCCGGAAGAAATGCTCGAATGGCGTGCCGGGCGGAAAGGGAAGCTCGTCATCGCTGAGCCCGGTATTGGCCGGCCGCTCCATCTTGACGCGCACCGAGATCACTGCCGGTTTGACCTTGGCGACGATGTCGGCGAAGCCGACGGGATGTTGTGGAAGCTGCTGTGCCTCTTTCGACAGATTTTGCGCATGCGCCGAATCGGCAAAGAAGAAATCGGCCTTCGGCGCCACATAGGGTGCGAAAACCGCCGCCGCGCCAAAACCGACAATCGTCGTTGCCAGAAGCGCCATACGCCGCGCGGAAAGACTGCGGCGTGAAGGTGGTGTACTGCCGTGCATTACCGTCTCCAAATCGGTTGTCCGTCTTGCAACGGAGGGTGCCCCGAGACCCCAAAACTTGACGCGCAATGTGCAGTGGCGCGCCTTACGGTGCGCTGTCGGCGGGATTAAAACTTCGTAATGTCGCTGGCGCCGGGATTCTGTTGCTGGTTCATTATGTGTCATACAAATTGGGTTGGCGTCGCTCGCAATGACGCCGTGGGCCAAAGCTCAGCCTTCGCCGTGCAAGAGATCGGATAGCCGCGCTTCCTCGGCAGCCGTGAGGTTTGCCGTCTCCGCCGCCGGCGCGGTCCGGCGACGCCTAATGACCAAAACGATCATCCCGATGCCGATGAGCAATACGGCAGGCGGCAGGCCCCACAAGGCCGCCGTATGCCACGACAGGCGCGGCTTGAGCAGCACGAACTCGCCGTAGCGGGCGACGAGAAAGTCGATCACTTGGACATCGCTGTCGCCGGCCTTGAGACGCTCGCGCACGAGCACGCGCAGGTCGTGCGCGAGCGGCGCCTCGGAATCGTCGATCGACTGATTCTGGCAAACCATGCAGCGCAAATCCTTCGACAGCACACGCGCGCGCGCTTCGAGCGTGGGGTCCGCCAGCATTTCCTTGGACTCGACGGCGCGGAGCGGAAATGAAGCCGAGAGCAGCAAAAAGAGTCCCAAGCCGAGCGTCATCGGCAGCAGGCGAATGCGGCAAGTTGTCACGGCACTCACTCCGCCGCCTGCAGCGCCGCTTGGGCTTTCGATGGTCGCGGGGCGCCGACGCGCAACCGCCGATCGGAGAGCGACAAGCCGCCGCCGGCAAACATGATAAGGGCGCCGAGCCAGATCATCAGCACCTGCGGCTTGAAGTAGAGGCGCACCGAAATGGTGCCGTCGGGGTTCGGGTCGCCGAGCGAAAGGTAGAGTTGGCTCAGCCCGCGCGTCATCAGCGCCGCCTCGGTCGTCGCCATGTTGCGGGCCGGGAAGGTGCGCCGACTTGGCTCCATGGCGCCGATCAAGTCGCCGCTCGTGCGGCGCACGGTGAAATGGCCGACGAGCTCGCGATAGTTCGGGCCGGTGCGGTTGAACAAGCCGTCGAATGTGAGCCGGTAATGCGCGACATCGACGGTCTCGCCCGGCTTGAGCGCGGCAATGCGCTCGCTGCCCCAGGCGGTCACGGCGACGATGCCGAGGAGCGTGACGCCGATGCCGAAATGCGCGAACGCCGTGCCCCAAGCCGAACGCGGCAGCCCGGCCGCGCGCCGCAACGCCGCACCGAACGGAACGCGCATGATCATGATGCGCTCGGCAAGATCAGTGAGCGCGCCGGCCATGACGAAGATCGCGAGCCCGACGCCGAACGGCGCCAGCACAGGACCGCCGTGTTGCAGCGCAAACCCCGCCGCGATCGCGACGGCTGCGAGCATCGCCGCGGTGAGCAAACGTTGCGCGGCGCCGAGAAGGTCGCCGCGTTTCCATCCGAGCAGCGGCCCGAACGGCATGGCCAGCAAAAGCGGGACAAACAGCGGGCCGAACGTTGAGTTGAAGAACGGCGGTCCGACGGAAATCTTCTCGCCGGTCACGGCTTCGAGTGCGAGCGGATAGAGCGTGCCGACGAAGACGGTGGCGCAGGCCGAGGTCAGGAACAAATTGTTGAGGACGAGCGCGCCTTCGCGCGAGATCGGCGCGAACAGGCCGCCCTGCTTGAGCAGCGGCGCGCGAACGGCATAGAGCGCCAGCGCGCCGCCGATGAACACGACGAGAATCGCCAGGATGAAGATGCCGCGTCTCGGATCGGTCGCAAAGGTGTGGACCGAGGTCAGTACGCCGGATCGCACCAGGAAGGTCCCGATCAGCGAGAGCGAGAAGGCGAGGATCGCGAGCAGGATGGTCCAGACTTTGAGCGCGCCGCGCTTTTCCATCACCACGGCGGAATGCAGCAGCGCCGTGCCGGCAAGCCACGGCATCAGCGAGGCGTTCTCGACCGGATCCCAGAACCAGAAGCCGCCCCAGCCCAGTTCATAATAGGCCCAGTACGAGCCGCCGGCGAT
>JBEKNW010000052.1:0-28305 GCA_049522435.1 Xanthobacteraceae bacterium | reverse complement strand
CCAGCCGCTGCGCGCAGCACTCACCGGCCGCACCACCTCGCCGGGGATTTTCGAGGTGCTGGCCGTCCTCGGCAAGACGGAGAGCCTTGCGCGCGTCGCCGATCAGTCAGGCTAGGGCAAGCCGCGCGCCGGTTGATCCGCGCGAAGGGCAAGTCTGCAATGCAGGTCTGCGATGGCTTGGTACGATCATTTATATGGCGCGGGCCTAGATCACAGCCTATTTTCTTGCGGTGCACACTTGGTTGCGCTACGCTAATGAGTGCGGATCGACAATACCGCACCAACCTTTAAGCCATTAGGCCGCGTGCATCGCACTATCGATGCTGTCACACAGCGAGGATGCGATCATGGACGCGAAAACAACCGCCAACGTCAAAACCGGCAAGCTGACACTCGGCGACAAGAGTTGGTCGTACCCTCTCTACGAGGGGACGATCGGTCCCGATGTCCTGGACGTGAGCAAGCTTTACAACGAGGTGGGCATCTTTACCTACGATCCCGGCTTCACCTCGACTGCCAGCTGCGAATCCAAGATCACCTACATCGACGGCGACAAAGGCGTCTTGCTCTACCGCGGCTATCCGATCGAGGATCTGGCCGAGCACGGGGACTTTCTCGAGACCTGCTATCTGCTGCTTTACGGCGAGCTGCCGACTGCCGCCCAGAAGCAAGCCTTCGACGACCGCGTGGTCCATCACACGATGGTTCACGAGCAGATGAGCCGCTTCTTTCAGGGCTTCCGTCGCGACGCCCACCCGATGGCGGTGATGGTCGGCTGCGTCGGCGCGTTGGCGGCCTTCTATCACGACTCCACCGACATCACCGATCCGACCCAGCGCATGATCGCCTCGACCCGCATGATCGCGAAAACGCCGACGCTCGCCGCGATGGCGTACAAGTATTCGATCGGCCAGCCGTTCGTCTATCCGAAGAACGACCTCGATTACGCGGCGAATTTCTTGCGCATGTGCTTCGCGGTGCCGTGCGAGGAATACGTGGCTAATCCGGTTGTCGCCCGCGCCATGGACCGCATCTTCACCCTGCACGCCGACCACGAGCAGAACGCTTCGACCTCGACGGTGCGGCTTGCCGGCTCGACCGGCGCCAATCCGTTCGCCTGCATCGCCGCCGGCATCGCCTGCCTGTGGGGTCCCGCACACGGCGGCGCCAACGAGGCGGCATTGAAAATGCTCGGCGAGATCGGCACCGTCGATCGCATCCCCGAATACGTCAAGCGCGCCAAGGACCCGAAAGATTCGTTCCGGCTGATGGGGTTCGGCCATCGCGTGTATAAGAACTACGACCCGCGCGCAAAAATCATGCAGAAGACCTGCCATGAAGTCCTGCAGGAGCTCGGTGTCGACGATCCGCTGTTCGACGTCGCCAGGGAACTTGAACGCATCGCGCTGCACGACGACTATTTCATCGAGAAGCGGCTTTATCCCAACGTCGACTTCTATTCGGGCATCACGCTGCGCGCCATGGGCTTTCCCACCACCATGTTCACGGTGCTGTTCGCGGTCGCGCGCACCGTCGGCTGGATCGCGCAGTGGAAGGAAATGATCGAGGACCCGCACCAGAAAATCGGCCGCCCGCGCCAGCTCTATACCGGCTCGCCGCGGCGCGAGCACCAGCCGATCTCGCGGCGCAAGTAAAAGATTCTCCGCTCATTCCCGCGCAGCGGGAATCCGGCAGCGAACACGGGCAAAAAGCTGGATCCCCGCTTCCGCGGGAAGGGTTCGTAGTTTCGTCAGAAATGGCTGAACGAGGGCCGCGCGAAAGCAAGTGTTTTGCCTTCGCGAATGAAGCGGGCGCCCTCCCCGCCTCGCACCCACCCGATCTCGTTCACTGCGACATCGGCGGCCTGCGCCGCCGCGCGGAATGCGGGAAGCTTTTCCGGTGCAAGCGTCAAGACGATCTCATAATCGTCGCCGCCGGTGAGCACCGTCTCGATCAGCTCCGGCGCGGCGGCAATTGCAGTGCGCGCCGCGTCCGAGAGCGGCACCCGCGAAACATCGATTTCGGCCGCGACCGCGGAGGCACGGCACAGCTTGGCGAGATCGCCGGCCAGCCCATCGGAGATATCCATCGCCGCCGCGGCATGGTGCAGGACCGCCTCGGCGAGCGCGTTGCGCGGCTGTGGCAGCAGATAGCGTTGCTCAAGGTGGGCAGCCATGGCTGCCGTGAGCCGCCAGCTTTTGGCGAGGCTGCGGTCGCGCCGCAGTTTTACGCCCAGCGCCGCATCGCCGATCGTGCCGGTCATAACGACGCAGTCGCCCACTTTGGCGGTCGAGCGCCTTACCATCATTCCATGCGGCAACACGCCGAAAGCCGCGATCGAGACTGACGTCGGGCCGGGCGTACGGTCGGTGTCGCCGCCAAGCAGCGGACAGCCATAGCGCGCGGCATCTTCGCCGAGCCCTTCCGCAAACGCGGTAAGCCAAGCCTCATCAATTCCCGACGGCAAAGCGAGCGAGAGCAGAAAACCGATCGGCTTGGCGCCTTTGGCGGCGAGATCGGAGAGGTTCATGCGCAACGCCTTGCGGCCGATGTTTTCCGGCGGGTCGTCGGGAAAGAAGTGGACGCCGGCGATGACGCCGTCGGTCTTGAGCACGACATCGCAGCCAGCCGGCGGCGTCACCACCGCGGCGTCATCAGCCAGACCGAAGGCGCCCGGGTCGGTGGCGAGCGGGCGGAAATAGCGCGCGATCAGGCGGTCCTCGGCCGATTCCGTTGAGTTCTGCATCGCACTGCGCACTTTTTAGCGGAGCATGATCTTTTCGGAAAACCGGTTTCCACTTTTCCGGATCATGCTCTAATCATCTATCAGCGCCGGGACCCCGAGGAAATGCCGTGGAGCCGTTCGCATGCGGTTAACGCGAAAGGCTCAGTCGCGCGCGTGGTCGAATTCGTCGGCGCGCAGTTGGTGCGCGAGCTGATCGAGCACGGCATTGACCATGCCCGTCTCCTCCTTGTCGACGAAAGCTGACGCCACGTCGACATACTCCGACATAACGACACGGGCTGGCACATCGCGCCGGTGTCCAAGCTCGTAAGCGCCGGCGCGCAAAACCGCGCGCAGCACCGTCTCGATGCGCTTGAGCGGCCAGCCGCGCGTCAGCGCGGCGTCAATCTGCGGGTCGAGCCGATTCTGCTCGCGCACGACACCGCCGACGATGTCGCGGAAAAACGCCGCCTCCGCCGGCCGATATTGCGTGCCCTCCACCTCGCCGCCGAGCCAGTAGCTCTCGAACTCGGCAAAAATTTCGTTCAGACCGGTGCCGGCGAGGTCCATCTGATAAAGCGCTTGCACCGCGGCCAGCCGCGCCGCGCCGCGCTTGTTGGCCTTGCGCTGTTCCGTTGCTCCGACTTTTGCCCCAACGCGCACCATGTCAAACCCCCGCAAGCCGATGCTTGAGGCGGACGAGCGCAAGCGCGGCCCGCGCGGCATCGCCGCCCTTGTCCTGCTCTTCCATGCGGGCGCGGGCGAAGGCCTGCGCCTCGGTGTTGACGGTGATGATCCCGTTGCCGATCGGAAGACTGCGCGCGATCGAAAGCTCCATCAATCCGCGCGCGGATTGATGGGAGACGATATCGAAGTGGATGGTGTCGCCGCGGATCACGCAACCGAGCGCGACGACCCCGTCATAGGGACGGCGCTTTCTTTGCGCCGCGTCGAGCGCGATGGCAATCGCGGCAGGGATTTCGAGCGAGCCCGGTACGCTGATGCACTCGACCTCGGCCCGCGCCTCCTGGAGCGCTTTCATCGCCCCGGCAAGGAGCGCGTCGGCAATGTCGTCGTAGAAGCGCGCTTCGACGAGGAGGATGCGCGCGCCTTTGGCGTCGCCTTTCTCGCGCTTGCCTCGTCGCGGCCCGGCCATCGCCTCGCTCCACTGCCGGCGCGGTGGTAGCAAGCGCAGGGGGCGCGAACAAGCGCCGCTCGAATGCGACCGATAACAGCTTTCACCAAATCACCGAGGTGCCGAATGAGCGAAATGCCGGATCGGCCGTCACCAGCGGTACATTCTCAACCTGAGACTGCGCAGCCAGCATTCGGTCTAAAGGATCGTAGTGACGACCCCGCAAAAAGCCGGCCAAGTGCGCGTGCTCGATCGTTATCGGAAGCGGCGCAAATGCGCCCGCCACGGTGATGTCGTGCAAGATCCCCACGATCTGAGCCGCTTCCGGCCATCTTCCTCTATTGACCTTGGTCGCGATTTCCCAAGCGCAAACCGCGCTGACAAACACCTGAGAATCCAAGTCGTCGGCGATGTCGCGTGCGCGGCGGGAAAGGCGTCGGTCGCCGGTCAAATACCAAACGAGCGCGTGGCTATCGAAAAGGATCTTCACCTTCGCCCTCCCACAGGCGCAATTCTTCCTCCGGCAAAGGCGCGAAGAAGAATTCGTCCGGGAGGTCGGGAATCTTTCCCTTGAGCATGCCGAAGCGACGTTTCATGTTTTTTCTTTCAATAGGCTCAAGGCGCGCGACCGGATTCTTCCCGCGCATGATCACCACCTCTTCGCCAGCCTAGAGCGTAATCCGAAAAGGTTGAATCGAGGAATTTCCTATGAGCATGAGGCTCTTCTCTCGATTTTGGTATTCCTCGTATCGCGTCGATGCAGGATACGGTCAACCTAAACGGAGAACGCTCTAAGTTGGTTAGCTAATCCAACAAGAGCCATTCGTCAATCGGTTACGCCCAACGGCACCGCCTGCAAAAGCCGCGCGGCATAGCGCGCCATGAGGTCGACTTCGAGGTTCAACCGCGCGCCGGGGCGAAGCGCCGCGAACGTGGTGATCTTCAGGGTGTGCGGAATGATCAGCACGGAAAACCTGTCGCCTTCGACCTCGTTGACCGTGAGCGAAACCCCGTCGAGCGCGACCGACCCCTTGGGCGCAATGAAGCGCGCAAGCTCGGTGGGTGTGCGCACCGACAACCGGGCCATGTCGGGCAAATCATCGCGCGCGCCAAGTTCGGCAATGCCGTCGACGTGGCCGCTGACCAAGTGCCCGCCAAGTTCGTCGCCAAGGCGCAGCGCCCGCTCGAGGTTGAGCTTGGTGCCACGCTGCCAAGCGCCGGCGTTGGTCACGCGCAACGTCTCCGCGGCTGTATCGACGGCGAACCATCCGCGATTGCCCTTACCCCCATTGCCACCTCGCCCGCGCGCCACGACTGTGAGGCATATGCCGGAGCAGGCAATCGAGGCGCCAACCTCGATCGTATCGGGGTCGTAGCCACAGGCGATGCTCAAGCGGCGCAGGCCGTCGGCCTGCTCGCTAACTTCAAGAATCTCTCCTATGTCATTGATAATGCCAGTGAACACGACCGTCACCTTCGCTCGAAAACGTCGCACCTGTCAGCGCCGACGGGTTCGCTCGCTAATTGCCGCAACGATTGCGTCAACGCAGTGAGCGGCAGGCCATCCAGCGCGTCAATGCCATCGGCCCCCAAAACCTTCGGAGAATGGAACAAGACGGCCTCGTCGACGAGATCGGCCGCAACGAAAGACGCAGCGAGCGAGGGTCCGCCCTCCACCATCAAGCGGGTAATGCCGCGCCCGGCGATGAGCTCGAGCACGGGTTCGAGGCGCTCGTTGGCCTCCGCGGCCCGCAAGACCAAAAATCCCCTTTCCCGCAACGCTTCCTCCAATGCGGGCGAGGCCATCGCCCCGGCAATCACCCACACCGGCACGTCCCGCGCACTGAGCGCCAGGCGAGAGCCCAACGGCAGGCGCAGCGTGCGGTCGAGCACGATGCGTACCGGCGAGTAGGCGGCCATGCCCGGCAGGCGGCAGGTCAGCATCGGATCGTCGGCGAGCACCGTGCCGATACCAACCATGATCGCATCGCTCTGCGCGCGCAGCAGATGGACGCGGTCGCGCGCCGCCGCGCCGGTGATCGCGACCGGCCGGCGGCCGGCGGCGCCCGCTTTGCCGTCGGCCGAGATCGCGAGCTTGAGCGTGACATGCGGTCGGCCGTCGCGCATGCGCCTGATGTGCCCGGCATGGTCGCGGCGGGCCTCTTCGGCGCCGACGCCGACCTCAACCGCGATGCCCGCCGCCCGCAGCCGCGCATGCCCTGCGCCCGCGACCTCCGGGTTCGGATCTTCAAGCGCCGAGACGACGCGCGAAAGACCCGCGGCAACGATGGCGTCGGCGCAAGGCGGCGATTTTCCCTGATGCGAGCAAGGCTCCAGCGTGACGTAAAGCGTCGCGCCGCGCGCGGCCTCTCCGGCACGGCGTAACGCCTCGATCTCCGCATGCGGCCGGCCGCCCGGTTGCGTCCAGCCGCGGCCGACAACGATGCCGTCCTTGACGATCACCGCGCCAACCGCGGGGTTGGGCCAAGTGCGGCCGAGCCCGCGCCGGCCGAGCGCGAGCGCCAGCGCCATGAAGCGGGCTTCATTGCTTTGCGCCAAAGACACGCTCCATGGTACATTTTGCTTGATGACCGTCGCACTTCGCCGCGCCATGACCGTCGACGAGTACCTCGCTTGGAGCGAACGCCAGAGCGAGCGATGGCGCACGGAACTGATCAACGGCCAGGTCGTCGCTATGGCACCCGAACGTGTCGCTCACAACCGCATTAAGGGCGCAGTCTATTTGGCTTTGCGGCGGGTCATAGTGGAAGCCAGTTTGCCCTGCGAGGCCATGACCGATGGCGTCGCAGTGCGGATCGACGAGCACACAGCTTATGAGCCAGATGCGCTGGTTTACTGTGGCAAGAGTCTGCCAGGTGCCACTATGGTCGTTCCCAACCCCATGATCATTGTGGAAGTGCTTTCGCCGACGACGAAGCATACCGATACCAGCGCCAAGCTGATCGGCTATTTCAAGTTGCCCAGCGTCATGCATTACCTGGTGATCGATCCCGACGCGCGTAGTGTCACTCACTATACGCGCGACGGCGTGCCTCATCGCCTCGCCAGCGGGCCGCTGCGTCTCGATCCGCCGGGCCTTGTTGTTACGATCGAAGACTTGCTCGGTCCGGCCTGATCGAACGTGCAAGCTGGCCGCACACGCGCTCACTTGCGCGCGATCTCCGCGGCCTCGTCGGCGGATAATTCCGCCAGCGCGGTCTCAAAATCCTTGGCCTCGCGGAAATTGCGATAGACCGAGGCGAAGCGCACATAGGCCACGTCGTCGAGGTCGCGAAGGTACGCCATCACCGTTTCGCCGATCGTTTCCGAGGAAACCTCGCTTTCCCCCTGGCTTTCCAGCTCGCGCACGATCTTCGAGACCATCTGGTCGATGCGCTCGGGCTCGACCGGACGCTTGCGCAACGCGATCTGGACCGAGCGCATAAGCTTGTCGCGGTCGAAGGGCACGCGCCGGCCGTTGCGCTTGATCACGATGAGCTCGCGCAGCTGCACCCGCTCGAACGTGGTGAAGCGGAAATTGCAGGACAGGCACACGCGGCGGCGGCGGATGACGGACGAATCTTCCGTCGGCCGCGAATCCTTGACCTGGGTATCGAGGCTTGCACAACTCGGACAGCGCATCCCTTACCCCTCGTAGATCGGGAATCGGCTGACCAGGCGTTTGACTTTCTCGCGCACCCTCGACTCGGCCTGGGCGTCCGCTTCGGCGCCCTTTTGCGAAATAGCATCCAACACCTCGGCGATCATGTCCCCGACCTGGCGGAATTCGGCGATGCCGAAGCCGCGCGTGGTGCCGGCCGGCGTGCCAAGCCGCACGCCGGATGTGACCGTGGGCTTTTCCGGATCGAAGGGAATGCCGTTCTTGTTGCAGGTGATATGGGCGCGCTCGAGCGCCGCCTCGGCGACCTTTCCGGTCAGGCCTTTGCGGCGCAGATCGACCAGCATGAGGTGGGTGTCGGTGCCGCCGGAGACCATGTCGAGGCCGCATGACTTTAGCGTTTCCGCAAGCGCTTTCGCGTTCTCGACCACGTTCTTCGCGTAAAGTCTGAACGAGGGACGCAGCGCCTCCCCGAACGCCACCGCCTTGGCTGCAATGACGTGCATCAGCGGGCCGCCCTGCATGCCGGGGAATACCGCGGAATTGAGCTTTCTCGCCAGCTCGTCGTCGTCGGCGAGGATGGCTCCTCCGCGCGGCCCGCGCAGCGTCTTGTGCGTCGTCGTCGTCACCACATGCGCATGCGGAAAGGGGCTCGGATGCACCCCACCGGCCACGAGCCCGGCAAAATGCGCCATGTCGACCATGAGATAAGCGCCGACCTCGTCGGCGATCTCGCGGAACCGGCGGAAATCGATGATGCGCGGATAGGCCGAGCCGCCGGTGATGATCACCTTGGGCCGATGCTCCTTAGCCAGCCGCTCGACCTCCTCCATGTCGATGAGGTGATCCTCGCGCCGCACGCCATAGGGCACGGGCTTGAACCAGCGGCCCGACAGGTTGACTGGCGAGCCGTGCGTGAGATGGCCGCCGGCGGCGAGGTTGAGCCCCATAAAAGTGTCGCCGGGCTGCATCAGCGCCATGAACACCTCGGCATTGGCCGAGGCACCGGAATGCGGCTGCACATTGGCGAAGCCGCAGCCGAACAGTTTTGTCGCCCGCTCGATCGCCAGCCGTTCGGCGATATCGACGAACTGGCAACCGCCGTAATAGCGTCTTCCGGGCAGGCCCTCGGCGTATTTATTGGTGAGCACCGAGCCCTGCGCCTCGAGGACGGCGCGGCTGACGATGTTTTCCGACGCGATCAGCTCGATCTCGTCGCGCTGGCGCCCGAGCTCGAGGGAGATCGCGTCGGCGATCTCGGGATCGCTCTCGGCCAACGAGGCGGAAAAGAAGCCCTCGGCCGTGACTGCTGCACTGTGACTGACCGACATGCCTGTGCTCCGGGCCAGGGGGACGCTTCTCGTCATTCCGGGGCGCCGCAAAAGCGGCGAGCCCGGAATCCATATTCACGGAGGGTGGTTATGGATTCCGGGCCCGGCCCTGCGGGCCGTCCCGGAACGACGGAAGCGGTATCATACCGGCGGGAGAGCGCAAGACCTTGGGATGATCCGGCGGCCAACCCCGCTACATTTGGGGATTTGCCGCCGCCGGCGCCAGTTCGATCGGGATGATCACGCCGCCACGCTCGGCAAGCCCGCAAGCGCCATGGCCAGCTCGCCCTCGTCATAATCCTGATCGACCAGATTGCCCTCGAAGTAGGCGATATAGGCCGCCATGTCGAAGTGGCCGTGGCCCGACATGTTGAACAGGATGGTTTCGGCCTTGCCCTCTCTTTTGCAGCGCAACGCCTCGTCGACGGCGCAGCGCACTGCATGCGTCGCCTCCGGCGCCGGGATAATGCCCTCGCAGCGTGCGAATTGCACGCCGGCATCGAAGCAAGTCTTTTGCTGATAGGCGCGGGCCTCGATCAATCCGAGATCGTGGATATGCGAGACCATCGGCGCCATGCCGTGATAACGCAGGCCGCCGGCGTGGAAACCCGGCGGAATGAACGTCGAGCCGAGCGTGTGCATCTTGACGAGCGGCGTCAGGTGCGCGGTGTCGCCGAAGTCATAGGCGTATTTTCCGCGTGTCAGTGACGGACACGCCGCCGGCTCGACTGCGATGAAGCGGCGCTTGCGTCCGCCGCGCAATTGCAGGCCGAGGAACGGGAAGGCAAGGCCGGCGAAATTCGAGCCGCCGCCGGTGCAGCCGATCACCACGTCGGGATCATCGCCCGCCATCTCGAACTGCTTGATCGCTTCCTGTCCGTTGACGGTCTGGTGCAGCAGCACGTGGTTGAGCACCGAGCCGAGCGAATATTTCACTGCCGGGTCCTTGGCCGCCATTTCCACGGCCTCGGAAATGGCGATACCGAGCGAGCCCGGACTCTTGGGGTCCTTGGCGAGGATCGCCCGGCCGGACTCCGTCTCGTTCGACGGCGAGGCGATGCAGCGCGCGCCATAGGTCTCAATCAGCGCGCGGCGATACGGTTTTTGATCGTAGGACACCCGGACCTGGAAAACGGTCACGTCGATGCCGAACAGCCCGCCGGCGAAAGCGAGCGCCGAGCCCCACTGGCCCGCGCCGGTCTCGGTGGAGAGCCGCTTGACGCCTTGTTCTTTATTGTACCAGGCCTGCGGCACCGCCGTGTTCGGCTTGTGCGAGCCGGCCGGCGAGACGCCCTCGTACTTGTAGTAGATTTTCGCCGGCGTCCCCAGTGCCTGCTCCAGACGCCGCGCACGCATGAGCGGCGTCGGCCGCCACATGCGGTAGACGTCGCGGATCGGCTCAGGGATATCGATGGTGCGCTCGGCCGACACCTCCTGGAGGATCAGCGCCATCGGGAACAGCGGCTCGAGATCGGCCGGGCCGACCGGCTGCTTGGTGCCGGGATGCAGCACCGGCGGCAGCGGTTTCGGCAGATCGGCCGCGAGATTGTACCAAGTTTTCGGAATTTGCGTTTCGTCGAGAACAAACTTGACCTGATCACTCACGACATCATCCTCCCACGCCAAAAATCACTCGCGGCACCATACACGAGGGGATTTGGTGTGTGAACCCGCTCCGACCGGCAAGCGGTAGCAACCGGTAGCCCGGGTTGAGCGCCAGCGAAACCCGGGACCAAAGTGCGAGCCGGTCGATCGTTCCCGGATTGCGCGCGGCGCAATCCGGGCTACAAATTCGTGGTGGCCGCCTGGGCTCCTGGGAGGCCGTCCTTGCTATAAATGTCCTCGCGGAACTGCACGACTCCGTCGGCCGTCGCCCATCCGGTGATGTAGACCCAGTGCAGCGGCACGGGATTGGTCAGCCGCGCGGTCTTGAACTCACCCGACTTGATCGCCTGGTCGATCTCTTCGCGCGACCAGCCGCGCGTGCCAGCGAGCAGCCACGTCACCAGCTCGCGCACGTTCTGCACGCGCACGCAGCCGGAGGAATGGAAGCGAAAATCCTCGCCGAACAGATTCTTCAGCGGCGTGTCGTGCATGTAGACCTGGTGCGGATTGGGGAAGTTGATGCGGATCGATCCCAGCGAATTGAAACTGCCGGGGTCCTGCCGGAACGTGTAATTGGTCGCGTCTTCCGAGTACCAATTGATGTCGGCAGGCTGCAGCTCCTTGCGGCGCATATTGAAGATGCGGATGTGGTTGCTGGTGAGGTAATCCGGCTGATCCTGCATCTTCGGGATCAAGTCCTTGAGCACGATCGAGGCCGGCACGGTCCAATACGGATTGAAATTGATCTCGACGATCTTGCTGTTGATCTCGGGCGACGGCCGGTCGGGCTTGCCGACGACGGCGGTGTGACGGGAGACCGCGGTGCCGTTCTCGATCGCCTCGATGCGCGCCGCCGGCAAATTGCAGACAACGTAGCGGGGGCTGAGATTGGCGCTGAGCGCGCGTAGCCGCGTCACGTTGACCTTGAGCTGGGCGAGCCGCACTGTCGCCGGCACGTTGAGCGCAGCGCGCGTCTGCTCGCGGATGATGCCGTCGACGGTCAAGCCATGGCGCGCCTGGAAGCGCCGCACCGCGGCCTCGACGTAGGAATCGTAGATGTCGTTGCCGACCGCATTCGGATCGATGTCGCCGGACGCGATGAGACGTGGGCGCAGGACGGTTACACTCGCATGGCGATCACCCAGCCGCAGGACACCGACGGAAGGAACTTGCGGCCAGCCGCCGCGCGCGACGATCGTCGCATAGCGGTCGATCGCCTGGTCGGTCGTTTGCGCCGTCGCCGTGGAGACGGTCGGCTCCGACGCCTTCGGCATGTGGATGGTGCGGGAAGCCTCGTCGAAGGTCTGCCCGAACTCGCCGTGCTGGGCGTCGCCGATCAGCGCGTCGAGCGCGGCATCGTCGGCGGCCGCCGCCCGCGCGGACAATCCGGCTGCAGCGAGCGTCGCCAAGCCGGCGAGGCGCCTGAGGAAGGCGCGCCGGCAAAATTGCATCCTTTGCCGCGCGTCGTCGCGGTCATGCGGTTCGTCCATGGAACGTTTTCCAACACAGCATGAAGGCCGAAATAGGCCGAACAGGAAGCCCCGAAGCGCGCGGATTAGCACGAAGGAGGCGGGGAGCCAAAGGGAGGCGTCCCCTGGTCTCCGCCTGGCACCGCGGCTCGACGATATCTGTGCAGGAAGTCTGTGGGGTGGGTTGGCGCGGTAGCGCGTTCACCCGACAAAAGGCGTACGATGAAGCGCGTCGCGCGGGGGAACGGGCTTTGCCCCAACCCAGAGCGTCCGCCCGTAGCTATTTCCAGGAGCGACCATGGGCATGATCAGGCTGATTGCGGCGCCGATCCGCGGCATCGCGAGATCACGGCTGTTTCAGCTCCTCTTCGTCGTCGCCATCATTCTGTTGTTGGAGAACTACTCCGACAACAACGCAGTGTTCACCCAAATCTCCGATGAACTGGACAAACTCGTCGATGGTTCTATGCAATTATTTTCACAGTATTTCCGCATGAGGACCTTTACCAAATCAATCCTCACAGTGGGGCTGATGATTGCGTATGTATATCTCGTTTGTTTGCTGATCCTGCTTCTCATGCGAGAAGCGTTTAGAAAGATGATTGACAAGATAGGGCGGCATAATTTGTTTTATCTACGAAACGTTATTGCGCGGGAGCGCGGCATTGCAGCGTACCGCGCGTGGGAGCCATTCGAGAGAATTAGACCGGCCAGCATTCCGCAGGAAAAATGGGAAGAGGCCTTTGCCTGGCCGGCCAATAACAAACCGCCCTACCCGCCGCTGGCGCAGCGAATGTTATGGGGGGCTATAAGCTATCTGATCGTCGTTCTGGCGATAGCCGTTCTGCTGCAGCAATTTACGCCTTTTCCGGTTTTGACTTGGCTTGGTAGGCTGACCGGAGCGTGGGGCAGCTGACAGAGTAAGCTCATCTGTGCCAGGCGGAGTTCAATGCAGCGTCATTTCGAGGAGCGGAGCGACGAAGCGGAGCCTGTCATCGGGCCGGCCACTTCGAGCCGGACCCGTTGGCTCGCAATGACGGAATAACAAAGCAAAAAGACCCCGGCATTTGCGCCGGGGTTTTGAGGCACGCCAGTACGACAGAACGCCGGCGGAACGCGCCGGCCCTATCAGAGCCGGTAGAGAATTTGGTCGGTCCAGAAGCGCTCGAGCCGGTGCAGCGCCTTGTTGAGGACGCCGAACTCGTCGGCGTTGATGCCGCCGACCTGCTCCACCGTGCGCACGTGCTTCTGGTAGAGCGCATCGACCGTGTCGCGCACCTCGCGGCCCTTGTCGGTGAGCTTGATGCGCACGGAGCGCCGGTCGACGCGCGAGCGCTGATGATCGAGGAAGCCCATCTCGACCAGCTTCTTGAGATTATAGGAGACGTTGGAGCCGAGATAATAGCCGCGCGTGCGCAACTCACCGGCGGTCAGCTCCTTGTCGCCGATATTGTACAAAAGCAGCGCCTGCACCGAGTTGATGTCGGCGCGGCTGCGGCGGTCGAATTCGTCCTTGATGACGTCGAGCAGACGCCGATGCAGGCGCTCGACCAAGGTCAGCGCCTCCAGATATTGCGGCCGGATATGGTCGAAGCGCGCCTCGCGCTCGGCGGGTTCGACCGTCCTGACGACGGCTTTCATAGTGACGCCTTTCCCAAGTCTATTTTGTTGTCGACGGGCCCTGTTTCCCGTCGTGGCGTCACCTTAGCGGTGAGGGTCTAAGATCAGTTTAAATAACACGCTAAAAATACGGTTTATTCGCCGCGGTGTGGGCCGTGATTGAGCGTAAAATTCAATCGGATTTTGCGACGTTTCGTTCACCGTTGGACTCGTTCGGGAGGGAGCGCGTCATTGTCGTCGTGCCGCGGACTGCGCTGGCAAGGCGAGCGGCCCGCGGTTGACACTACCTCGGTCCAACACCATAAACACCACCCACGGAATTCCCGGTCTTTGGCCGGGCAATTGCCGTTTCCTCGCGTCGCGCAACGGTGTGAGACGTGCGGGGGAGTGTCCCGAGCGGCAAAGGGGGCGGACTGTAAATCCGCTGGCTGACGCCTTCGTAGGTTCGAGTCCTACCTCCCCCACCAACTTCCTCCGTGAAAATTAGCCGAATTGCCAGGGCTGCGCCCGCGTGACAGAAACCGGGCATGCGCGAACGCCAATGGCGCGCAAAGCCGCGCGCGACCCGCCGTCATGGCGCCCGAGACCGCGACCATCGGCGCGAGCGGCAAGAGCACGCGGACGCCCCGGTCATCCTTTACGGCTGGCACCCGGTCACGGCGGCGCTCGCCAATCCCGCGCGCCGTATCCACAGGCTTTTGGCGACCGAGAACGCCGCGCGACGCCTCGCCGATGATGGCATCAAGCTGCCGATAGCGCCGGAACTGGTGCGGCCCGACGCCATCGCCGCGCGGCTTTCGCCCGACGCCGTGCACCAAGGCCTCCTCGCCGAGGCCGATCCCCTCCCCGCGCTTGCGCTCGAGGATTTGCCGGCCACGTCCGGCATCGTGCTTGTGCTCGACCAGATCACCGATCCGCACAATGTCGGGGCGATTTTACGCACCGCCGCGGCGTTCGCCGTCGCCGCAATCGTCACCACCGCGCGCCACAGCCCGGAGGCGACCGGCGTGCTCGCCAAATCCGCCTCCGGGGCGCTCGAATGGGTGCCGATCGTCACCGTGCAAAATCTTGCGCGCGCGCTCGCCGTACTGAAGGAGCATAGATTTCTCGTCGTCGGGCTCGACAGCGCCGCGCCGGACGACCTCGCCGCGATCGAGCTCTCCTCGCCGCTGGCGCTGGTGCTTGGCGCCGAAGGCAAGGGTTTGCGCCAAGGAACGCGCGCCAATTGCGATCGGCTGGCGCGGCTCGATCTTCCCGGCGCGATCAAGAGCCTCAACGTGTCGAACGCCGCGGCGCTGGCGCTGTACATCGCCAGCCGCGCGCTAGCCTAGGCAGACTCCGCAGGGTGGGCATTACCAGATCAAAAGCACGAAGGCCCGCGCGCGGCGGGCCTCCGCAGATTATTGAAGAGCCGCTCCTTAGTAATAACGGTGCCAAAGCGGCGCCGCACGGTAATGGTGCGGGTGGGCAGACACGCGCTCGCGGTAGGCGTAGCGCGGACCGGCCCCGTAATATGAATGCCCGTAGCGATGGTGCATGCGGTAGGGCATGCCGTATCCGTAGCGGTAACCTGGGCCGGAAATGTAAGGATAATCGTAGGGGACTGCGTAGCCCGCCTCCGGCGAGTAGGTGCCGTAAGGGACCATGATTCCCGGACCGGTATAATCCGGCCCCTGGTTCACCACATAGATCGGCGCCGCGGCGACCGGTTGCGCATAGACGACCGAACGCCCGCAACCGCAGCCGCCGCCGGTATCCCAATTATTGACGGCGATCGGCGCCAAAGCGATAGGCGGCCCATAGGCAACGGGCGGCGCATATTCGATGGGCGGCGGCGCATAGGCGATGGCCGGCGCGTAGGCAACGGGCGGCGCGTATTCGATCAGCGGCGCATAAGTGACCGCAAGCGAGCCGCCGCAACCGCCGCAGCCGGCAAAGGCGGCCGACGTCATACCGGCGGCGAACAATGTGGTGAAAGCCACTAGAATAGCGCGGTGGAATGACATGACACTTCCTTACAAAACAGCCCCTGTCAGGAGGCGGATGATGACAGACCGCCAAGCGGTCTGTCCGATGAGGTTACCTTTGACCGTTGCTTGGATCTTGCGGAGCGCCTCCGCGCCCCTCGCGGCCGTTCCGTCCGCCGCTTCCCTTCGAGACGACGACCGGCGGTGCATTGAGAGGCGGATATTCGGTGGCCGCGCCGGGCGCGGATTGGCTTGACCAATTGCGATGATAGCTCGGCGCCGGACGCGGCAGCGGCCGGTCGGGCGCCGGTACCACCTCCAAGCGGCCGTAGCCGGGGCGCTGGCCAGTCGTCGGAAAATAGCCGGGCTCGTAAGAGCCGGGAGCATAATAGGGAACGATCAACGGCCGGTAGATCACGGTCGGCGTCACCTCCCCTGGCCGATCGAGACCGAATTCGCCCTCGATCACGGCCCAGGAGACGTCGACGCCGTTCATCAGCACGGGCACGTCCGGCCGTCCCGGAATAACAATCACCGGCCCGCGCTGGGCAAGCGCCGGGGAAGCACTCACGGCGAGCAGCAAAGCCGCGTGGACAGCGCGCATGAGAAACCCGTGTCTGACGGCGGCAGTGTAAGAAAATCGCCGGGCAAATTCGTTTAAATCCGGCGGATTGAACCTATGAATTGCGCGGTAACATTAACTGTCGGCTACGGACCGATTACTGCAGTAAGTGCGGCTGTGATGCTCGCCCGTTTCCGACGGGTCGCGTGCAGCCGGCGCCCAACCCAAGAAGCAGCGAAGCAAGGCCCACCGCCAGGTAAAGGATCGCGACCACCCGCCAACCCCCGCCCGCTGGTAGATCACGCTGATGATCACGACTGGCCGGTCTCGCCCGTTCGAGCAGGTCGAACGACTGTAACGGTGCAAGTCGCTTCTGCAGCTACTTTGGCGGATACGCTGCCAAGCAAATTGCGCAGCAATGAGTTTTGCCGCGCGCCGATCACAATGTGATCGACATGATTGGCTTGGGCGAATTTGACGATCGCATTAGCCGGATCAACGGCCTCAAGGACGTGCGCAGTAAGACGGTTATTCTCGAGCTTGAGAGGCTCGGCCCAGTGCTTAAGAGCAACGAGACGATCGATCCGCTTGTTGTGGCCTTCCTCGTCGAGCGTAAAATCAATTGTAACCCGGCCCAGCTTGAGCACATTGAGGCAAGCAAGCCGTGCAGAAGGCAGTGTCGCGAGAATGCGTTCCGCCATGACACGGAGCGCATCGTTGAGCGGCGGCGATCCTTCCGCTAGATCAACGGCGACCGCGACAATCGGGGCCGAAGAGATTTGCCTCGCCATCGCGGGCACGGTAATTGATCTCGTAAGGTCCTTGTTGAAACGCCGCCTCAGGACGGTGGTCAGCGGATCCTGCTTTAGTCGCTCGGACCTCTTGGTTAGTTTGACTTGGCCGGGGTGGCTCAATTCAAACGCAAGCTGAGCCGCGGTTGGATAGCGCCACGCCGGTTCGATCTCAATGCAACGCAAAACAATCTCTTGCAGCCAAGCCGGATAGTCAGATTTCAACCGGCGCGGAGGAGCCGGATCGCGCCAGAGCCGTCGGCGCATTCCGTACATCGTCTCGCTTTGGCCGAATGGGCGTACGCCCGTTGAAAAGAAATAGAGCAGAGCCCCCAAAGCAAACAGGTCGCTTCTCGGATCATTGCGAATATTGAGCAATTGCTCGGGTGACATGTAGGGCGCCGTGCCGAAAGGCAGCCGAAATTCCTCCTGCACCAGATCGGGAAGCTGGTCATGATGCGAAAGCCCGAAGTCGAGGAGAACGGCGTCGCCCGTCGGCCGAAACATGATGTTGCTCGGCTTCACGTCGAGGTGAATCACATGCTGCCGGTGCACATCGTCCAGCGCGCTGGCGATTTTCAAACCGATGTCGGCAACTTCCGCATAGGGCAACGGAAGCTCGGGGAGCCGCTGGAACAGAGTTTTTCCGGGGATGCATTCCATCACGATATAGGGCTGCACCGCAAAATCGCCCGCGGCAACGAACTTTGGAACGTGGACGCCGGACAACCGCGGCAGGATCATCTGCTCCATCTCGAAGCCGACGATCGCCGCGGGGTCCTCGCCTTCCGCGATTTTCGGCACCTTCATCAGCATAGGCATCGTCGTGCCCACCCGTGAAACGCGCCAAAGCGTAGCCATACCTCCCTGATGGATGCATTCCTCGATCCGGAAGCCATCGATAATTGCACCCAGTTCGAGAAACGGTTTGACCATGCTTCACTTCCCCACCAACAACCGGTCGGCGAGCCAATTCGGCAAGCCCTTATTTCGGATCCTGGCGGCAGCCTCCTCCGCGTCATACGGCGCGCGGCAAAAGGTTAGTGCGCGCCTTTCCGTATCCAGCATTACATAAGAAGCGGCGGGATTTCCGTCGCGGGGCTGACCCACCGAGCCGAGCACCGCCAGCCACTGCCGCCCGGGCCTGGAAATCAGTTGAATTGCAGAGCCAATGACCGGCATGAAGGCCGTGATCTTGCCAGTTGCCGACATGGTGTAGAGCGCCGGCCGATGAACGTGGCCGCAAAACGTGATCTGAGCCGACGTAGCCCACATACTTCGGGCGGCATCGTCAACGTTTGTTATATACCGCCAGCTTTTCGGACTGCTGGCGTCTGCATGGACGTACAGGCGGTCATCATCGTTAAGCGTAAGTGGCAACTGTTCGAGGAATTGTCGCTCCGCGGATCCGAGTTCACCGCGCGTCCATTCAATAGCAACCTGGGCCTCGACATTAAGCTGTTCGCGCAGGTTGTCGACCGCGCTGTCATGGTTCCCGCGCACGGCCATCGCGCCTTTTTCGACAAGGTCCATGACGGTCGTAACCGTCCACTCCGGATCGGCGCCGTAACCGACATAGTCGCCGAGCAACACGTTTCGCTTTGCACCATAATCGCGTGCTTGCGCCAGACAGGCGCTGAATGCTTGTCGATTAGCGTGAATGTCCGCGAATATCGCAATGAGCACGGCGGAGCTCCAATAATAAAATTGATCCAACGGCGTCGGCTGGTATTGACATTTGTCAAAGGGGCTCGGTGGAGCAAGGCCATGTCGGCGGCGAGACCGAACAGACCGAGGCAGACCACCGGAGCCATAGTCGGCCACCTTCGACTTTTGGCTTAAGACTACTGGCGAACAGACAGCGGCACGGGCGGGCGATTAGCGTCATGATGAGGCCATCATTGCGTCCGCGGCAGCTGTGCCGGGGACCGCGAAGCAGTGAAAGCTTTGAAAATAAGGTGTTGCGATAAAGAGGGAGGACAAGATGGTTGCTCAAGTTATGGATGCTCAAGTTCCGAAGAACTTCCGACGCGTGATCACCGCCGCGGCGGGGGGAAATGTCATCGAATGGTATGACTTCTATATTTTCGGGAGCTTGGCCGCGATCTTGTCGGTCAAGTTCTTCGAAAAGAGCCACCCCGTTGCGGCTCTACTCAGCACGATCGCGCTGTTCACCGCCGGGTTCCTGGTCCGGCCGTTGGGGGCGTTCCTGTTCGGCTGGCTGGGAGACCGCGTCGGCCGCAAATATACGTTTCTCATGACGCTCGTTGGCATGGCTCTCGGCACCGGAGCGATCGGGTTGATCCCGACCTTCGATCAGATCGGCTTGGCCGCCGCGTTCATCCTGTTCGGTTTGCGGATGGTCCAGGGCCTTTGCCTGGGCGGCCAATACGGCGGCGCCATCACTTATGTCGCCGAGCACGTGTCGGACGAACGCCGCGGTTACTATACCGGCTGGCTGCAAACCTCACCGACCCTTGGAATCGTGCTGTCGCTCGTCGTGATCATCGCCGCACGCACCTATTTCGGCAGTGACGCGTTCAACGCCTGGGCGTGGCGCATCCCGTTCTTGTTCTCCTTCCTGCTGGTGTTCATCGCCTTCTACATCCGCAGCCAGTTCGAGGAGTCGCCGATCTACGCGGAGATCAAGGCCAAGGGGACGACGAGCAAGAACCCATGGCGGGAGGCCTTCCTCAACCCCGCTAACTTAAAGTACGTGGTGATCGCGACCATCGTGGTGCTCGGGCAGGGCGTGGTTTGGTACAGCAGCCAGTTCTGGGCGCTGTACTTCCTGCAGCAGGTTGCCAAGGTGGACTCACTGACCACCGCCTATATTGTGGGAGCCGGGCTGATCATCGGCACCCCGACACTCATCTTCTTCGGCTGGCTGTCCGACATCATCGGCCGCAAGCCGGTGATATTGGGCGGCATGCTGCTTGCGGCGGTCACTTACTATCCGCTGTATACGTGGCTCGGATCGGTCACGCATCCGGGCAATATCAACATGCCGATTGCGATCCTCATCGTCGCCATTCTCGTCGCCTATGTCGGAATGGTGTACGGGCCGATCGGCGCGTTCCTGGCCGAATTTTTCCCCAGCAGGATCCGCTACACGTCGGTATCCGTGCCGTATCACATCGGCAACGGCTGGGGTGGCGGGTTGGTGCCATTCATCACCACGGCGGCGTACACGGCGACCGGTAGTCTCGCTTATGCACTGATCTATCCGATCGCTGTTCCGGCGATATGCTTGGTGCTCAGCCTGTTCTTGATGCCGGAGACGCGCAAGATGAAAATCTGGGGGCCGCAGGCGGCATAAGCGTAATCGGCAACTTGGCAAGACAACTTGGCAAGACAAGACGCGTGCGGGGCCCGTTCGGCCCCGTACCTTCAGGTTGGCCCGCAACTTTACTGAATGAGCGCGCGATGGGGTGCGAGCTGCTTGTCTCGACGCAATACTGCCCGAGGAGGCGACCGTGAAGTTTCATGCGCCGTCAATGGGGTGGTTCATTGCTTCGCTCGTGATTGCCGTTATCGCAATGGTCAGTGTTCTCACGCCAATTCCATACATCACCACGTACGGAGCTGGGGTTGCCATTCTCGCGTACGTCGTGCTTGCCGTCGGCAACTTGGCGTAAACGCAGCAGACGCCGCGTCCGGGATCCCGGAAAAGTGGAGACCGGTTTTCCGAAAGGATCCTGCTCCACTCACATGCGACAAGCGGGACGGTTGACACGGCCGTCCCGCAGTTTTTCGGGTGGCGTTCTTATCCTCCCCTGCTTACGGGCAGCATAAAATCTTTTGCCTTACCGGCTTTCCGGCCAAATGAGCCGTCACCGCGGCGAGCGGATGAAATCGGCGACGCGCTCGGCGATCATCACCGTCGGGATGTTGGTGTTGGCGCTGACGATGCTCGGCATGACCGACGCGTCGGCGACGCGCAGCCCTTCGATGCCGTAGACGCGACATTGCGGGTCGACAACCGCCGTCGGATTGTCCGCGGCGCCGATCGCGCAGGTCGAGCTTGGATGGAACATCGCGCCGCACGCATCGAGGATTTCATCGTCCGACATCGGATAGATCGCCGACTCATCGGCGATAAGCCGTCCGGGTTTGATCGCAGCGCCGATCACCGCGCGGCGCAGCCGCCCAGGCGAGGCCAGCACGGCAGCCGCGCCAACTGCCTTTGCGGCGCCCAACAATCCGCTGCCATTGATCAGCCGCAGTGGTGCTTGCCGCGGCATCAAATAAATTTCCTCGAAGCAACCACGCACCGTGGGGTCAAGCAACAAACTCTCTGCATGGCGCGCGGCGATGATCATACGCTGCGCGTCCAGCGGATCGGAGAGAAGCCGCTGCTCGACGTTAAGCGGCGCATTCGGACCGGATGAGCGCAGCGCCACGACACCGCGAGAGATCGGGCCGTAGAGCGCGGCCGCAACCATGGCCATGCGGCGGCCGAACGGCTTGTTGCTGACGCGGCCGGTGAAATAGTGAAAGAGGTCGCCCGCGGCACAACCTTCCAGGCCGGACGAGAAGCGCAGGCTTGTCATGATGTAATGCTGTGCGGCCGCGGGCAATCGCGAGCCGGGCTTGAGCGTCATGGAGAAGTGCAGCTGCGCGTGATTCTGGTAATTGCGGCCGACCCCCGGCCGGTCCGCCGCGATGGTGATGCCAAGCTTGCGCAGGTCTTCCGCCGGACCGACGCCCGAATGCAACAACAGCGCCGGCGAATGAATGGCGCCGGCCGAGACGACGACCTCACGCGTCGCGATCGTTTTTTCTTCCCCTGCCCGCTCGATCACCACCCCCGCTACACGCGTGCCGTCGAACGTGACGCGCAGCGCGCGCGTGTTCGCCATGATTTCGAGGTTCCGACGCGCCCTCACCGGCGCGGTGAGGTAACACCGCGCACTGCCGGCCCGCTCGTCGTCCTGGCTCAATGGCGCGGCAAAAAAGCCGTCCTCGGCGGTGTCGTAGACATTGGGATGCGACGCCGCGCCCCGGGCCATTGCCGCCTGCTCGACGCGATGCATGTAGAGCGGCCAGCTCGCGCGCGGCAGTCGGCGCACGCTGTTCGGCCCGCGCGCATTCCGGTTCGGCGCCGCCTGGTCGAGATCGTTGGTCATCGCCTGGAACGTCGGCAGCACGTCTCGCCAGCCCCAGTTGCGCGCGCCCATCCGCTCCCAGCGGTCGTAGTCGCTCGGCAGCCCGCGGAGCGCGATCATGCCCATCACGCTCGAGCCGCCGCCCATCACGCGCGGCTGCAGGAACGGCACCGGCGCTTCGTCCTGGCGCAAGCTCGCCGCGAGGCCCGGCCAGAAATAGTCGCGATTGAAATATGATGCCGGAAAGACGCTGCGGATATCGGCAGGGATCGCGCCGGGCGCAGTGTCCCGCCCGGCTTCGATCAACAGCACGCGCCGCGAGAAGTCTTCCGACAGTCGCGCTGCGATCACGGCGCCCGCGGAACCGCCGCCCACGACAATAATGTCAGCGTTCTGCATCGCTATTTCACGGCTTCGGATTTACGATTTACGATGACAGTGCGTAACGAGTAGCTCGTATTGAGCGGAGGCGAAATGCGGGGTTGGGCGGTGAGGCTGGTCCGGGATTTCGCTGCCGCTCGATCCGGGCTACGCTTCCCTCCACTTACCGCATTTCCCACCATATCAGCCGCCGCGCAATGAAATTGCGCAAGGCGGCGGCGCCGGCGCACAGAAGCGCGAAGGCAAGTGCGGCGCCGGCGATTTCCAAAAAATTCGCGGCCAAGTTTTCGGTCGGGCTGTTGGCCAGCGCGGCCGTCTGGCGCAACGGCCCGAACGTCTTGAATAATGCGGCAAGCGCGCCGATGCCGGCGCCGTAGGCCGCCGCGCGCGTCATGCTCCACGCCCGGGCGCTGTCACCCGAAATAAAAAGCGACGGAAGCGGCATCTCTCTTGCGCTCTCTTGCGCTCTCAGTCTATTCGCTCGCGCGTGTTCTTGCGCGACTGCGATGCAGGCGCAGTCGAAATCTATCCCGTCATTTCACCGTGACGGTGAGAACGGGCGACATGATCGGCGGATTGAACGGAATATGCGTCCAGTCGCCGAGCACGAGTTGCAGCGTGTGTCGGCCGGGCGGCAGCGTCACCATGGTTTCGGTCTGGCCGCCGCCGAAATGGACATGCTTGGCGTCGCTGGGGATCGGCTGCTTCAACTCCTCCGGCGAGAGCGTGGTGTCGATCAAGAGATGGTGATGGCCGGTGTTGGGCTTATCGATGCCCGCCGGCGCAACGCCCATGCCAGTCAGGCCGAATTGCACCTTGAATGGACTGGTGACCGTGTCGCCGTCCTTGGGGCTGATGATATAGACGGAAGCATTGGGCGGAGCGGCGGTCTCTCCCAGCGCGATGGCAGGAATGCCGATCGTCATGGCGATGAGCAGACTGCGACGGAACGCTGAATATGGCATCATGTCGATTCTCCCTGCGTGGGCACCATGCCCGCGAAATCGGCATACCATTCTAATCATTTGCAGCCGCGTTGTCGCGGCCCCGCCAATGGCGATTGCGCGCAACTCGCGCAGCCTCTTCTATCGGCGCTTCGATCGCGATTTGCGGGCGGCATAGCGGGCGTCCCTGGCCGCCTTTTGTTCGGCTTGCAGCGCAAGCTCACGCTGCGCGCTTTCGGCCTTGGCGCGCTCGGTCTGCATCGCAGCGTCACGCTCCGCCTGCTGCGCGTGTTCGGCGTCGCGGGCTTTCTTTTCGGCCTTTTCGATCTCGCGGACATTCTTGATGGCTTTGCGGTCGGCGGCACTCGCTGTTCGCGCTGTCAGCCGGTCTGCGAGCGCCGGGTCGGCGGCCTTGGCGCGAAACTTCTCCAGTGCCGCCTTCCTGGCCTTGGCGGCAGCTTGTTGCCGCTCGAGAAGATCCGGTTGCTTAAAGCTCATCTATCTTGACCTTGCATGCAGTGCCGTGGATCGGCACGTTTACGTGCACTGAAATCTTATCAACGCACGCGCCAGCCAACCACTGTTGCTTCGATGGGGTCGCTCGTATCCACGCTTTGCCAAGCACCGCTCCGCCATCGACACAGGAACGGAATGACATAGGTGCCGACGTGATCCTCGCAAAGGAGCTCAAGCGGCTCCTCCGCCGGCGGCACGCCTTCGTGAATGAAAGCATCGATTCGTTCTTGCCGTGTCGCCATGCGATGATCCGTGCCGTTTGGGATTCGATGCCTGCGCGCAACGCTGCGATAGCATCGTGACGTGCTTATATGACACCGGTAGGTACGGAATCAACCAGCGAGGATCGGATGGCATTCAAGCCAAATTACGGAAGAGATCGAGCTGAGCGGGCGCGGGCGGCACGCGCCAAGAGCGAAGAGAAACAGCGAAAGAAGGACGAGAAGGCTACGCTGCGCAAAGCCGAGCGCGCCGAATCCGAGCCGCCGCCGGAGGAAACCAATCCTCCACCTGACGAAAAGCAAAGCTGACGCATAAACTCGAGAATCGATGGCCTTCCATTGCTTTCAAAATCCGGAATAAAATGCCTGCCGACCGAACACGAAGAACCACCAGCTCACGGGATGCGGCCGAAGCGGCGTTCAAGACGGCAACCACAAACCCGCGGAACTCCCTCCGTAGCGTCGGAGTATTGCGAATGCCAAGGAGCTTGTCTCTTTGCGAGTTGACCGGGACATTCTTGATCACTTTCAAGCAGCCGGACCGGGCTGGCAAAAGGACCAATGAGGCGCTGCGAAAGATACTCGGTAAGTAGGCGGATAGGGCGCCATCGGCATTGTCATATCGAGCTTGCAAGGCTATCATAGGCCGTCAACAGGGGTGATAGAGAATGGCACGCGGCACGGTGAAGTGGTTCAATTCCCAAAAAGGATACGGGTTCATTCAGCCGGAGAGCGGCGGAAAAGATGTATTCGTCCATATCTCGGCTGTCGAAAAGGCCGGCCTCAGCAATCTCAATGAGGGGCAGGTCGTCGAATACGAGGAAGTCGCGAACAAGGGAAAAACATCGGCAGAAAATCTCAAGGTCCAACGCTGATCTTGCCGAAAGCTGATCTTGCCGAAATATGACTATTGTGCGCGCGGCAAGCCGATCCCTCCAAGCCGCGACAGCCACCACCGGCAACTGCGGCACCGACCGGCAACCATTCCCCTTGCAAAATCCGCGACGCGGAATTTGCCTCAGGCAGCCGTAGGATGGGTTGACCGGCCCGCCTCCGCTCGCTTCGCAAGCTACGGCGGGTTCAAGTCCGCCGAAGCGCGGGGCGCGAAGGCGGAAGTGAACTCCATCGCCTCGGCGGCGTTGCTACGCCAGAAAGATGATGGGTATCGCGGAGCCTGTCATCGGGCCGGCCACTGATCTCGGGTTTACCCGAGATCAGCAAGCATACATGCCCAAGTCGGCAACAGCCGACTTGGGTGGCCGGACCCGTCGGCTCAACCCATCCTAAGGGCTAGACGCCTACTTGGAAGTAACTAAGTTCCTGTCATCGCTAATAAAGCCGGGTTAGCTCAGCGGTAGAGCAGCGGTTTTGTAAACCGTTGGTCGGGAGTTCAATCCTCTCACCCGGCACCAACATGATCAGCCACTTACGGTGCCGCGCGGCCGATGGCATTCTCGGCCATACAGTTCACTCACGTGCCGGCGGGCCGGCCGTGGCGGCCGGCCCGCGCCGCCCCGTCGTCTTTAGTTTGAGATGATCTGTTCGAGCGTCGGGCACGCACGTTGCTCGACCGGCGTCTCATAGGGCGCCAAATTGGTCTTGTCGATCACGATCGCCTTCAGGATGACTTCCTTCGGCGTCGGCTGTTTGCGCAGATTGCGCACGGCGATCTGCGTGCCGATGCAGCCCTGGATGAAGCCATTGAAGTCGCCGCTCGCCAAGAGCTTGCCGGATTTGATCAATTCGACCGCTTCCTTGCTGCCGTTGATCCCCACCACCAGCGCTTTGCGGTTGGCGGCTTCGAGCGCCTCGATCGCGCCGACCGCCATCGGGTCGTTCACTGCCAGCACGCCGTCGATCGACGGGAACGACTGCATCAGGTTTTCCATGACCTGGAGCGCATTTAGCCGCTGATAGTTCGCTGTCTGCGAGGTGAGCAGCTTCACGTCGGGGTTCTCCTTCAGCGCCGCGTTAAATCCACTGACGCGATCGGCACTGGTAAGTGAGCCCTTGACGCCCTCAAGGATGATAACGTTGCCCTTGCCGCCGATGGCGGTCAGCAAACGGCGCGCTACGACAAGTCCAATGCTGTAGTCATCGGCGCCGACGAAGGCGACGAACTTGCCACCCGCGGAGCGGTCGGTGATGTTGACGACCGGAATGCCAGCGGCATTGATCTTCTCAACCGCCGGAACCAACGCCTTGTTGTCGACCGGCATGAAAACGATCGCATCCGGCTTCTTTACGATCACGTCCTCGACTTGCGACAGTTGCTCGGGAATGCTGTCCGGCTTGGTTGGAGTGTATTGAATGACTTTGACGCCGAGCGTTTTGGCCGCTGTTTCGCTGCCGACACGGACCGCTTGGAAATACGGGTTGGTCAGATTTTTGGTGAACACGGCGATCGTCTCACCGTCGGCAAACGCCGAATTGGAGAACAGCGCCGTCAGCACGGCCGTTGCGCCGATGACCAAGGATTTCATCTTGTCTACTCCCTTTTGATACTCAGTTGTGGCGGGCTTTGGGAGAAATTAGCAGGTTTCCATGCCGCATTCATCCCTTTCCCAGGCGGCGGTTCTGCGGCCCCAGAGTTGCGCCGGGGCGATATCGGCGCACCCGGCACCAACCTTTTCCCCGATCGCGCCGGCTTACGGTCTGACTAAAGAACCCATCACTCATCCGCGTCTGCCGCAGCCGCGCCGCTCCCTAGCGTCTCCGCCACGATCCAGGCGTGGTAGTCCGGATCGACGCTCTCGATGGGAATAACGAGAACCGCCGGCGTGGTGTAGGAGTGCATCTCCTTGACCGCGGCGCGCACCGCCTCGGCGAGGCTGGCGCGGGTTTTTATGATCATCACCGCTTCGTCGCCGCGCTCGATCGCGCCCTGCCACCAATAGTACGAGACCATTCCCGGCAGAATGTTGACGCAGGCGCACAGCCGCCGCTCGACCAGCGCGCGTCCCGCCCGCTCCGCCTCGACAATGGATGGATAGGTCGTATAGACGAACACCGCGCGTTCCATGACCACCTCCCGCGGCACCGCGCCGCCGCCGTGCCGCCGATCTTGCCAAGGTCCCCAAAAGGCCGCCAAGCCCAAGCCAACCATGCCGCAGCGCCGCACCGGACCCCGCTTCAAGCACATCGCCTTCGTCGCCAGCGACACGCAAGCGGCGCAAAAGGCGCGGCACCGGCTCATTCGCCGCTACGGCGACGCTTCGCCGGAGAAAGCCGACGTCATCGTCGCGCTCGGCGGCGACGGCCTCATGCTGACGACCCTGCAACGGTTCATGAATTCCGACAAGCCGATCTACGGCATGCATCGCGGCACCGTCGGCTTTCTCATGAACGAGTTTTCCGAAAAGAACCTGGCGGAGCGGCTCGCCGCCGCGCAGGTCACCGTGATCCACCCGCTGCTGATGCGCGCGCGCGATGGCGCCGGACGCGTGCACCATCACCGCGCCATCAACGAGGTCTCGCTGTTCCGCCAGATCTATCAGGCGGCACGGCTGCGCGTGCTGGTCGACGGCAAGGAACGGCTCCCCGAACTCGTCGCCGACGGCATCCTGCTGGCAACACCTGCCGGCTCGACCGCCTATAACCTTTCCGTGCAGGGGCCGATCATTCCGATCGATGCCCCACTTTTGGCGCTCACGCCGATCAGTCCGTTCCGGCCGCGTCGCTGGCGCGGCGCGCTGTTGCCCGATCGCGCGCGGGTCACGATCGAGGTGCTCGAAGCCGCAAAGCGCCCGGTCGCCGCCGTCGCCGACCACTACGAGGTGCGCTCGGTCCGTTCCGTCGAGATCAGCATGGACCACGGCGTCGACATGCATATGCTGTTCGATCCCGGCCACAGCCTCGACGAACGCATCCTGGGCGAGCAATTCGGCTACTGATGACGGAGGTCGGAGGTCAAAGAGAGGGTTCTACCGTCATCCGACATCTGACATCTGACATCTGACATCTGACATCTGACCTCCGATATCCGCCATCCGCTCAATGCTTAACCAAGCGTTAACGGCAAAACCTTACCTTCGACTGCGCAGGGACGGGCGCTGCGGCGCCTGCCATGGGAGGCCGGATGGTCCGCATCAATTTCAACCGCCTGCGTTTTCTCGTCATCGACGACAACGCGCACATGCGGCGCATCCTGCGTACGCTGCTGCACGGATTCGGCACGCGTGAGGTGTATGAAGCCGAAGACGGCGCCGCCGGCCTCGAAGCCTTCACCCATTACATGCCGGACATCGTGGTCGCCGACTGGGTGATGCCGATCTTCGACGGGTTGGAATTGACGCAGATGATCCGCCAGCC